>JAJYLA010000154.1 GCA_021788115.1 Actinomycetes bacterium
CGGTCGGGGTGGCAAGTCGGTGGTGGCCGAAGCCTCGGGGATGAGCCGCAACACGGTGATCAAGGCCGAGCGCGAGGTGGCGGCTGGCATCGCGCCCAGCGAACGGCTGCGGGCGCCGGTGGTGGCGATAAGTCCCTCCTCGAAACGCAGCCGGGCTTGCTCGAGGCTCTCGATGATGAGGGATCCACGACATGACCACCGACCATGAGTCCTGTACCTACCGGCCAGCCGGCGAAGCCTCCGCGCTCGCGCCGCCGCATCGCCCGGGCGGCCGCGGCGCTGGTCGTCGCGGCCGGAACGGGCAGATGATGGGCGGCACATCGGCGCCCGGATGGATGACCCGTGGCACCCTTCCCGGCTCCATGATGGGCTCCAGCACAGATATGGGCCAGGTGATGGGGAAACTGTTCGCCAACGCCCCCGGGCCGAGAGTCAGCGCCTCGGACGCAGTGAATCTGGGCAACCGGGTCCCGGCGGGCGCGACCATCGACCGGGCCGCCAACCGCATCGCCTTCAGCACCACGAGGGTGAGCTTCGCCGTTCTGGCCGGGCCGGCCGGAGGGCCGGATGAGACCTTCCGCGTGGGCGGGCTGGTCAACCCGACCATCGACGTGCCGGTCGGGGCCGAAGTGAGCGTCCAGCTCATCGACGCCGACCCTGATACTGCCCATGGACTGGTGGTCACGACGTCCGGGGGCGCGTCTTTCCCCATGCCGATGATGAGTGCCGCGCCGGCCTTCTCTGGCGCCGCGGTCTGGTTCCTGGGCGACCCCACGTCGGTTGGGATGCACACCGCGCCTCTGTCTTTCACCGCCTCGACGGCGGGCGCCTACACCTACCTGTGCCCCGTCCCCGGTCACGCCCAAAAGGACATGTCCGGCACGTTCATGGTCTCCAGCTGAACCGCTCGCCAGACCGTCAGACCGCGGCGGCCAGCTCGAATCGGGTCCCGACGCTGTTTTGGATGTAGGCGTCGGGCAGGCGGGCGGCGTTGCCTTGGCGACGCCACGTCCGGTGCAGGGGGCCGGCACTATCACCTCCGGTGCCAACTCGGCGAGAGCGTCGACGGTCGGTGGGATGACAGCTGAGAACAGAGGGCCGTTGAGGTGGAACCCTCCGATAACCGCTTGGACGTGACCCAAATCGGTCAGCTGCTGGGCGTAGCGGACGATGTTGACGATGCCGGCGTGCCCGCATCCGGTGAGTACCACCAGGCCGGCCCCTCGGACGTGGACGATGAGGGCCTCGTCGTCGAGGATGAGCGGGTCCGGTTCCCAGCCGGATCCGTGGTGGGCCTCGTGGAAGGGCATGCCGGTCTCGAATCCCGTGGTGCGGTCCACCTCGCCGGTGATGAGCACCGAGTTCTTGAACAGCAGCGACGGCTGGCGGGGTTCGACGACGTCGAAGCCGGCGACTTCGAGAGCCCGTTTGCTCATGGTGGGGACCTCCACGGGCTCGATGCCGGGGACGGCGATGCGCCGCCTCGACCACAGCAGGGGATGGACCAGGACCGGGATGTTGGGCCGCCCGACGGTACGGACGAACCCGTCCAGGCGGCGGTGTGGTCGAAGTGGCCGTGGGACAGCACGACCACCTCGGCGTCTCGGGCGTCGAGGCCCAGCCGTCGCATGTTGGCGGCCATCCCGTCGGGGCTCATTCCGGTGTCGAAGATGATGTGGGAGCGGTCGTTGCCCTTGTGGATGGTGACCAGCATGGAGAAGCCGTGCTCGGCATGGAGCCCTTCGATGGTCTCGCCCTGCTCGAACAGCGGCTCCGGCACCCGGGGCATGCCGGCCGAGGCGATGACCCCGACCCGTCTGGCCGGGCCCTGGTCGAGCAGCAGCATGTCGCTGTAGTTGTCCACCAGCGTGGTCAGATGCACGGCGTCGACCGGTTCGAGGGGTATCCGTTCGGCGTCTGTGTGCTCGAACACGAAGTGTCAGGCGGGCAATGTCGGCTTCGGTGGGATGGCTCTCGTCGCACATGACTTCTCCTCGGTGACGTCGATGTTGGTGTTCGGTGGGCGGTCGCCGGCCGGCACAGCTGAGAGGTGCCGGATGGGCTGCATGCCGGTCTGATGCTTGAAGGTGGCCAGCGCCGCGGCGATGAGCACGGCCAGCCACCCCAGTGCGAGCAGCAAGTGTCCGTACTGCTCGAAGCCGGTCGTGAAGGCGCCGTCGAGGAGCAGGCGCCCGGCGCCCCGAGCGGGCAGGAATGCGCCCCAGCCCGGCGGGCTGGGGTGGAACATGACGGTCTGGCCGTACCCGGCGTCCACGATCGACAGCAGCAGGAGCAGGTAGAGCCCGCCGAGGCGTCCGATGAGCGGTCCGAGGAGCACCCCGACCATGGCGTAGGTGAGAGCGATGAGCAGTTCCGCTCCGGCGTACTCGACCCAGAAGCGGGGTGAGAAGAAGGCGGCGGACACGGTCAGGGAGACGGCGGTGGTCAGCACGGCGGCGCCGACGATGACGCCCAAGCGGCTGGCCAGGACCTGGCGGGGTCGGAACCCGCTGAGCACCAGTCGGCGGTCACCGCTGGCTGAGCCTGTGATCACGAACAGGCCGGCCACTCCGGCCAGCAGGGCGGTGGCGATCGAGGCCATCTCCGCGGCGTGGATGTGGCGCAGCGACAGCATTGTGGTGAACTGCCGGGCGCCGTCGACCAGCGACACCGGCATGGGCGTGGGCGGCGTCTGGGCCGCGGCGAGCCCGATGAAGGACACCGGGACGATGACCAGAAGAGCCCACAGCACCCGGTTGCGGCGATACTCGCGGGCTGCGGCCAGCAACCCCGCCCCGAGATGGGAGGACGGCAGCCGCAGGCGGCGGGAAGTGGCGGGGACGGGCGCCGGCTTCGCCTTGAAGGGTGATACCGGCGAATCGGGTCCAACCGGGGCGGGGAGAACGGCAGTTGACCCTGTGGCGCTCGCCGTGACGGTGGCGATCGCCTGGGCCCGCTTCCTGTGGGTGGAGGGCCTGGTCGTCACGACCAGGCGGGCGATCGCGACTGTCGTAAGGCCGACCATCCAGATCGCCGTCCAGCCGACATCGCCTACCGGACCGGCATGGTTTGCCGCCTGGGAGGTGAGGATCATGGTCGGGAAGTGCAGCGGGAAGAACCGGGTTACCAGCGACGAGCCTCCGCCCAGACCGGAGCCGACGAACACGTCGAGCAGACAGACGGTGGTGACAATCAGAGCGCCGTTCATCTCCGAGTGCACAGCGGTGGCTGCGAGCACGCCGATGGCCACGTAGATGACCGCGACCACCAGGATCGTCGGGACGGCCCGGGCCGGGTCGGCGATACCGCCCCGGGCGGCCAGGGCGGCCAGAGCCGCCGCGGCAGCCGCGGCCGCTAGGGCGGCGCTGGCCAGGAGGCGACCGGCCACGACCGGTCCGGAGCCCCGCCCGGAGACGGTGGCCAGCCGCCGGTCGGTGTCTCTTGATCCGACCACTTGGAAGAACCCGGCCAGGCCGGCCACGACCGCGGCGGCCCATCCGGCTGTGGCGACCTCCAGGTGGGTGGGTTTGGTGACCGTCGACAGCAGCTTGGAGAAGCTGGCCAGCTGGCCCTGCAGCGCTACCACCATCACCACCGGGACGGCCACCAGCAGCACCAGGTTCAGCGGCCGCCGGGCGTAGTCCGCCAGCGCCTTGCGGGCGATGAGAATCGTCATCGCGGCCACGCCCTGCCGTCACGCATCTCGACCAGACGGTCGAAACGCTGTTGGTCGGTCACGAAGTGGCTCACCACAAGCACACTGCGGCCCGCGTCCCGCCGCTGGGCCGTGATGTCCCAGAACCGCTGGTAGGTGTCCCAGTCGAACCCCGCGTACGGCTCATCGAGCAAAAGCAGATCCGGGTCAGGGAGAAGGGCGAGGGCCAAGTTGAGCTTGGCCTTTGTGCCACCCGACAACTCGACGACCTGGGAGTCCCGCCAGCGGCCGAAACCCAGGCTGTCGTAGAGGGATTCGGCAGATGCCGACGCGCTGTCAGCGTTCATCTCGTAGGCGACGCCGAACAGCTGCATGTGCTCTTCACAGGTGAGCCGCTCGTAAAGCAACGGCTCCTGCGGGCAGTAGCCGACCCGGCCCGCGGTCTCGACGGTGCCCGCGTCCGCGTCGAGGGCGCCGACCAGGATCTTCATCAGCGTGGACTTCCCCGAGCCGTTCTCACCGACCAGACCGACGATCTCCCCGGCACAGAGCTCCAAATCCGTACCTGTGAGCACGAGCAGGTCGCGGCGCCGGGGCCAGATCCCACGTTTGTACGACTTGGTGATGCCCCGGGCACGTAGCACGGGGCACTTCACTGACTGGCCTCGGCCCCCGGGGCTCTCACTGGTCGCCGTCAGCGACGTGTCCTTGACCGGATCCCTCGGCGAGTGCACCGCCACGGTGATCACCTCCTTCGCTGTTGGTCCTCCCAGTTCTGACAGCATGCGGCCGTCATACCCCCCGGGGGTAGGGCCAAAGGTCAACTCGCTCGGACAGCCGTTGTGCCGGGCGTCGAGATGTGGTCGTCGCCGTCGGGGCCGGAACCCACCAGGGCCTGAAGGCGTCTTAGCTACATCCCGGTGAAATTCGAGGGCTGACCGTTCGGTTTCGCTTTCTTCGAGGGGCCGTCGTGGGCCGTTGTGGGCCTGTCGCCGTCCCGTTTTGGCTTCTTTGACCCCGTGTTTTGGGGTCTTCCCGGCCGGTTGGGCGCGGGAGGAGAAGCCGACGGGACGGCGATCAGGCAGACAGCGGCAGGTCCGACGGTGGCGACTTGCCGGGTGGCCCGGTTCCGGTTTCTGCGATCCGAGTCGATCTGAGGCCGGTCGGCTTGATCGATGCTGGCTGGTTCTTGGCGGCGATGAGACGGCTGATCTTCACGGCGTTGTGAGCGAACACGCCGTACCCGCACCAGGTTCGCACGCCGCCATGTCCGTCCATGAATGCCATGAAGCGGGGCCTCCCCGGTGAGAATGGGTTCTTGCCGGAACCAATCACCGAAAAGGAGGCCCCAGGACATGTTGCACGTTGGGATGGATCTTTGCAGGACGAGGCTGGACATCTGCGTGATGGATGAGGAGGGAGAGATCGCCGAGGAGGGTGCGTGGCCGCCCGACGCCGACGGGCTGGCGAAGATGGTTCGTCACCTTCGTAAGTCCAAGCAGCCGGTCGCGGCTGTGATCGAGTCGATGAACGGTGCCCGTTTCGTTCACGACACGTTGGAGTTGGCCGGCTGGCAGGTGGAGATCGCCGATGCGCAGCGTGTGAAGGGCATCGCACCGTTGGCGTGTAAGACGGACCGGATAGACGCCCGGGTACTGGCCGAGCTGTCCCGGCGCGATCTGGTTCCGGCGATCTGGCTGCCGACGCCGGGGGTCAGAGCCGAAAGAGAGCTGGCCCGCTGGAGACTTCACCTGGTGCGCCATCGGACCGCGCTGAAGAACCGGGTGCATTCGACCTTGCTGGCCTTCGGCAAGCCTTGCCCGGTGTCGGACCTCTTCGGATTGGAGGGGCGTAGACTGTTGGCCGACCTGGGCCTGGCCGAGCCGTGGAGGGGACACGTCGAAGCCGCGCTGCGCCTGATCGACCATCTCGACGACCAGATCGCCGAGCTCGAGGAGGAGCTGCGAGCCGACGGCGCCGATCATCCCTACGTGCCGTTGCTGATGACCGTGCCGGGGATCGGCTGGGTGCTGGCCTACACCATCGCCGCGGAGCTCGGCGACATCTCCCGTTTCCCCAGCCCCAAGAAGCTCGCCGGCTACACCGGCCTGTGCCCCAGGGTGTACCAGTCGGGAGGGACTGACCACCGCGGGCCGCTGCGCAAGAACGGGCCCCGCTACCTGCGCTGGGCGCTCATCGAGGCGGCGGGACACGCCTGCCGGCATCCCGCCTATCGAGATCACTACCAAGCGACTGCACGGCGGCTGGGACGCAACCGGGGCAAGAGAGTCGCCCGGGTGGAGCTGGCCCGCACGCTGGCCGAGGCCATCTGGCACATGCTCACCAACGGCGAAGCGTTCAGCCCCTACCGCGAGGCGGCCAAGGCGGCGGCATGAGATGACCAGCCAAGATCGCTCGCCCCGGCAGGCCCCACGCGCTGCCTCTGGCCACTCGATGGCCCTCGTTTGAGATGGGCTACCGGAGCGAGTCTCCCATCCGACCTGGTCCTCCCCCGAGGAGGCGATAGAGAGATGAGCACACGCTCGTACCAACCCGGGAGACCAGCCGGCTACCAGGCCCCGCAGCAGGG
>JAJYLA010000032.1 GCA_021788115.1 Actinomycetes bacterium
GCCCGCCGGCCCGACCACCTCGGCCTCGCCCAGCCCGACGACGGCGCGCCCATGATCGGCCGGCGCCACCCGAGCGCCACGCGCCGCGCCCCCGCGCGCCGGCGCACCGAGCTCGGCCTCATCGTGCTGGCCGTGCTGATCACGGGGTGGCTGTACGCCCTCGCCGGCCTGGGCAAGGCCGGCGACATCCCCGCCAACATCGGACCGTTGCTCGCGGCCATCTTCTTCCTGCTCCTCGCCGCCCACCTGGCGATGCGGCGCTGGGCGCCGGAAGCCGACCCGATCCTCCTTCCCACGGCAGGGCTGCTCAACGGCATCGGCTACGTGTTCATCGCCCGCCTGTCCTCCCACGAGGCGCGCCTCCAGGCGATATGGACCGCGCTCGGGATCGCCTGCTTCGTCGTGACGCTCGTGGTGGTGCGCCGGGCCCGCGACCTCGAGCGTTACCGCTACAGCTTCGCCCTCGCCGGCATCGTGCTGCTCCTCCTGCCCCTCGTGCCCCACCTGGGGGAGGACGTCAACGGCGCCCGGCTGTGGATCCACGTCGGCTCCTTCAACTTCCAGCCGGGAGAGGTCGCCAAGCTGGCGCTCGCCATCTTCTTCGCGTCGATCATGGTCGAGCGCGCCGACCTGCTCAGCCACGCCACCCGGCGCATCGGGCGCTTCATGGTCCTCGACGTGCGCTACCTCGCCCCGATCCTCGCCGCGTGGGGGCTGTCGCTGCTGATCTTCCTCACCGAAAACGACCTGGGGTCGTCGTTCCTCTTCTTCGCCCTGTTCATCGGGATGCTGTGGGTCGCCACCGGGCGCGCCTACTACCTGGGCCTCGGCGCCGCCCTCTTCGGGTCCGGTGCGGTGCTGGCGCTCAAGGTCATCGGCCACGCCAGGTCCCGCGTGCAGGCCTGGATCGACCCGTGGCCGCACGCGGCCACCGACGGCTACCAGATCATTCAGGGCTGGTTCGCCATCGCCGCGGGCGGGATCCTCGGCGAGGGGCCCGGCCAGAGCAACGCCGGTCACATCCCCGAGGCGTCGACGGACCTCATCTTCACCGTGATCGCCGACGAGCTCGGGCTCGTGGGGGCCACCGCCCTGCTCATCGGCTACGTCCTGATGGTCGGCACGGGCCTGCGGATCGCGATCCGGTGCGAGCGGCCCTTCGAGAAGCTCCTCGCCACGGGACTGGCGCTCGTCCTCGGGGTGCAGACGTTCGTGATCGTGGGCGGCGTCACCCGGCTGATCCCGCTGACCGGGATCACGCTGCCCTTCGTGTCCTACGGCGGGTCGTCGCTGATCGCCAACTACATCCTGCTGGCGCTGCTGCTTCGCATCTCCCATGACAGCGAGTCCCAGCCGGGACACCCGCAGGGGTCCGCCCACGTCGAGGGTGCGGCGGTGCCGGCATGAACCGCCAGATCCGCCTGGTCGGCGCCGGCATCATGGTGCTGTTCGTGGCGCTTTTCGTCCAGCTCAACTACCTGCAGGTGGTGCACGCCAAAGCGCTCGACTCCAACCCGCTCAACGGGCGTGCGGTCGTCAAGGAGTACTCGGCCAGGCGGGGCGACATCGTCTCCGCCGACGGTGTCACCCTGGCGACGTCGGTGCCCACCAAAGACCAGTTCCGGTACCTGAGGAAGTACCCGACGGGTTCGTTGTTCGAGGCGGTGACGGGGTACTTCTCCTTCACCTATGGATCGGACGGCGTCGAGCGCAGCTACGACAGGGTGCTCACGGGTGCGAGCAGCCCCTTCACGCTCCCGACCAGCCTCCAGCAGCTGCGCAACCTCCTCACATCCCGCGACCAGAGCCAGTCGATCACCCTCACGGTTTCCGACAAGCTGCAGACCGTCGCACGGAACGCCCTGGCCGGGCGGCTCGGATCGGTCGTCGCCCTCGACCCCGCGACCGGGGCGATCCTCGCCATGTACTCCAACCCGTCGTTCGACCCCAACCTGCTGTCCGTGCACAACCAGACCCAGGTGCAGGCCAACTACAAGCGTCTTCTCGCCACCCCCGGCGGCGTGCTCGCGCCCGGCGCCTACCGCCAGCGCTGGTTCCCCGGCTCGACGTTCAAGATCGTCACCGCCTCCGCCGTCTACGACCACAAGCCGGCCCTGGCGACGAAGCCGTACCCGGTGCTGTCCTCCCTGCCCCTGCCGGACACCGCCAACCGCCTGCACAACTTCGCCGGCGAGGTCTGCGGCGGCCCGCTGCTCGAGCTGTTCACCGTGTCGTGCGACACCGGCTTCGGCCAGGTGGGCCTCGACCTCGGCGCCGGCATCCTGTCGGGGGAGGCAGACCGCTTCGGTTTCAACCAGGCCCCGCCGATCGACCTCCCCTTCGCCGCCGAGTCGGTCTTCCCGCCGGCGTCGAGCTTCGCCCGGGACCTGCCCGGCGTGGCGTACTCGGCGATAGGCCAGCAGGACGTGCAAACGACCCCCCTGGAGATGGCGATGATCGCCGGGGCGATCGCCGACAAGGGGACGATCATGACGCCCCACGTCCTCGGCCACGTCACCGACTCCCAGAACAGGGTCGTCACCACCTACAAGCCCAGGCCCTGGCTGACCGCGACGTCGCCGGCCACCGCGGCACAGTTGACCACCCTCATGCTCGCCGTGGTCAACTCCCCGAACGGTACGGGCGTAGCGGCCCGGATCCCCGGCGTGCAGGTCGCCGGCAAGACCGGCACGGCCCAGACCGGAACGGGCAAGACCGACGACTGGTTCGTGGCGTTCGCCCCCGCCGCGAACCCGTCGATCGCCGTCGCGGTGGTCCTGCCGGACCAGCCCGCGGCCAACGAGTACCAGGGCGGCACCCTCGCCGCCCCGATAGCAAAGGCCGTGATCGAGGCGTACCTTTCCGGCGCGAGGCCGGGTTCGGGTGCACGTCTGCACGGTTCGCCCACCCCCTAGGCTTTGAGCTGAAATGTCCCAACAGGTCTTCGGCGACCGCTACGAACTGGTCAGACACATAGCCCGAGGCGGCATGGCCCAGGTGTACCTGGCCAAGGACCTGCTTCTCGACCGTCCCGTCGCCTTGAAGGTTCTCTTCCCGGAGCTGTCGGTGGACGGCTCGTTCGTGGAGCGGTTCCGCCGCGAGGCCAAGGCTGCCGCCAACCTCACCCACCCCAACATCGTGTCCATCTACGACTGGGGCCAGGGGAAGCAGACCTACTTCTTCGTGATGGAGTACGTCGACGGCCGGACCCTGTCGTCGGTGCTGCGCGACGGTCCCCTCGACCCGGCGCGCGCCGCCCAGGTCGCCGCGGACATCGCCGCCGCGCTGGAGTTCGCCCACCGCCGGGGGGTGATCCACCGGGACGTGAAGCCCGGCAACGTGCTCCTCGACGAATCCGGCCAGGTGAAGGTCGCGGACTTCGGCATCGCGCGGGCGATCGGTACCTCCGAGGACCTCACCCAGACCGGCTCGGTGATGGGGACCGCCACGTATTTCTCGCCCGAGCAGGCGCAGGGCTACGCCGTCGACCCGCGCAGCGACGTGTACTCGCTCGGCGTGGTGCTCTACGAGATGGTGGTGGGGCACCCGCCCTTCACCGGTGACAGCCCGGTTTCGATCGCCTACAAGCACGTCAAGGAGCTGCCGGTCGCCCCGAGCGAGCTCAACCCGGCGGTGCCGGCGAGCGTCGAGACGATCATCATGAAGGCCCTGCAAAAAGACCCGGCCGCCCGCTACCAGAGGGCCGGTGACCTCCGCTCCGACCTGGTGCGGTTCCTGCAGGGCCAGCCGGTCTCGGCCACCGCAGCGGATCTTCCGACCCGGCTGGTCCCCGGCATCGGGGCGGCCGGGGTGGCGGCGGCGGCCGCCGGCTTCGCCGGCGAGGCGACGAGCGTGCAGGCCCCCGCGAACGCGACGATGGCGATCCCCCCGGCGACCGACGGTGCATACCGGGACGGGTCCGGGCTGCCGCCGGGGAGGTCCCGCAAGGCGGCGGTGGCGTGGCTGTCGGCGGTCCTGGTCGTGGCGCTGGCCGCTGCGGGCTTCTTCGGCGGCCGGTCCCTCGGTCTGTGGGGGGCCACCAAGAATCTCGTCATCCCTCCCTCGATCGTGCACCAGCCGGTTTCTGCGGCGAAGGCCACGCTCCGGAACCTCGGCTTCACCGACGTGAGAGAGCAGGAGCAGTACAGCGCCACGGTCGGCGTGGGCGAGGTGATCACCACCCGGCCGGTCCCCGGCACGAGCCTCCCCAGCGACAAGCCGGTCGTCCTGGTGGTGAGCAGGGGGCAGGCGCCCGTCCCGGTGCCCAATGTCGTCAACCTGGGCCAGGGCGCCGCCGAGAAGAAGCTCCACGACGCCGGCTTCAAGGTGAACACGACCCTGGCCAACTCCTCGACCGTCAAGGCGGGCAACGTCATCAGCACCAACCCGCCACCCGGCCAGCCCGCGGCGAAGGGATCCGTCGTGCAGCTGATGGTGTCCACCGGCAAGAAGCAGGTGCAGATCCCGACCCTCGTCAACGACGACCCCGGCACGGCCGGCTCGGTGCTGGGCGCCCTGCAGCTGACCGTCGTGCAGTCGCCCGAGCCCTCCTCGACGGTGCCGAAGGGCCTGGTGACGCGCACAGACCCGCCGGCGGGCACCTCCGTGCCCGTCGGCTCGACGGTCACGCTGTACGTGTCGAGCGGGATGCAGGTGAAGGTCCCCTCGCTGCAGGGGGACACCGAGGCCGAGGCCACCTCCGCCCTCGCCGCGGTCAATCTCACCCCGAGCTTCACGATCCAGACGGTCACCGACCCCACCCAGGACGGGCTCGTCCTGTCCCAGTCGCCGGGCGCGGGCACCTCGGTGCCGGCGGGAACGCCGGTCACCGCCGTCGTCGGGTCCTACAACGGGACCACCACGACCACCACCACGCCCCCCTCGTCGAGCACCACCGCCACCCCCCCCGCCACCGGCAACGGCGGCGGCGGGGGGGGCGGCGGTTAGCCAGGCACGGCGTCGAGGGCGCCCGGCAGGCCGCAGCGCGCCAGCCAGTTGGCGATCAGGCGGTGCCCGCCGCCGGTGAGGATCGACTCCGGGTGGAACTGCACGCCCTCGACGGGCAGCTCCCGGTGGCGCAGCCCCATGACGGTGCCGTCCCCGCTGCGCGCCGAGACCTCGAGGGTGGCGGGAAGGCTGGCGGGATCCACCACCAGCGAGTGGTAGCGGGTGGCGGTGAACGGGTCGGCGAGCCCGGCGAAGACGCCGGCGCCGTCGTGGTGGACCTCCGAGGTCTTGCCGTGCATGACCGCGTGGCGGACGATCCGGCCGCCGTAGACCTCGCCGATGCACTGGTGGCCGAGGCAGACGCCGAGGACCGGTACCCGCGGCCCCAGGTGGCGGATCAGCTCGCAGCTGACGCCGGCGTCCTCCGGCCGGCCGGGTCCCGGCGAGACCATCAGCCCGTCGGGGGCGAGGGCGTCGGCTGCGGCCACGTCGAGCGCGTCGTTGCGGTAGACGACCGGCTCGGCGCCCAGCTGGCCGAGGTACTGCACCAGGTTGTAGACGAAGGAGTCGTAGTTGTCCACGACGAGGATCCGCGCCACCGCCTGCAGGCTACTGGCGCCCCGTCTCCCCTAGAGTCGTGGCATGCCGAGGAAGACCAAGGACGCCCCCGGGCGGGTGACCCCCCGCGGCGGTTCGGGCAAGCGGGTCACCGCGCCGTCGGGGCGGGCCCAGCCCGCCGCCCCGGGCCGCTACACGGCGCCCATCCCCCGCGAGGTGCGCCACAGTCCGCGCTGGTTCCCGTGGGTGATCCTCGCCTTCTTCGCCCTGGGTGTCCTCTGCATCATGCTCAACTACCTGGGCCTGCTGCCCGGCGGCGCGAACAACGTCTACCTCTTCGTCGGCCTGGGCTTCATCGTGGCGGGGTTCATCGGATCCACCCGCTGGCACTGACCCGCGGCAGGCAAACGGGTCCTTACCGCAGAGTTACAATCGTGTGACACTTCCCCAGGGTTGTCCACAGGCTGTGGATAGCGGGGAAGGGGTGCGGGCGCCCCGGCCGCACCCTTGTCTTCCCCCTGCTCAGCCCAGCCGCTCGAGGAGGGTGGCGTTGGCCATCCCGCCCCCCTCGCACATCGTCTGCAGCCCGTAGCGCCCGCCGGTGCGCTCGAGCTCGTTGACGAGGGTCGTCATCAGCTTGGCGCCCGAGCAGCCCAGCGGATGGCCCAGCGCGATCGCACCGCCGTTGACGTTCACCTTCTCCATATCCGGGTGGACCTCCTTCTCCCAGGCGAGGACCACCGACGCGAAGGCCTCGTTGATCTCGATCAGGTCGATGTCGTCGATGCTGAGCTTGGCCCGCTCGAGCACCCTGGCCGTCGCGGGGATGGGGCCCGTGAGCATCGTGACGGGATCCACGCCCGCCAGCGCAAAGCTGTGGAAGCGGGCCCGGGGCGTGAGCCCCAGGGCGGACGCCTTTTCTTCGCTCATGATCAGGACCGCCGCCGCCCCGTCGGTGATCTGAGAGCTGTTGCCGGCGGTGACCTTCCCGTCGGGCTTGAACGCCGGCTTGAGCTGGGCGAGGCTCTCGACCGTCGACTCGGGGCGGATCCCCTCGTCGGAGCGGACCATCTCCCCGGACTCGGTGACGGCGCCGGTCTCCTTGTCCTTGTGCTTGGCCAGGACCGGGACGATCTCGCGCTCGAAGCGCCCCTCGGCCGTCGCCCGGGCGGCGTTCTGGTGGCTGCGCACGCTGAAGCGGTCCATGTCCTCGCGGCTGATGTCCCACTTCTCGGCGACCATCTCCGCCGAGATCCCCTGGGGGACGAGTCCCCCGACCGGCGCGTAGCGCAACCCGACGGTCGGCCCGAAGGGGAGACCGACACCCTGGCCGATGCTGGCGCCCATCGGCACCAGGCTCATCACCTCCACCCCCGCGGCCACCACCACGTCGTACGCGCCGGCCATCACGCCCTGCGCGGCGAAGTGGGCCGCCTGCTGCGAGGACCCGCACTGGCGATCGATGGACGTCGCCGGCACCGACTCGGGGAAGCCGGCCGCAAGGACGGCGTTGCGTCCCACGTTGATCCCCTGGGCGCCGACCTGCATGACGCATCCCATGATCACGTCGTCGATGAGCGCGGGGTCCAAGTCGTTGCGTTCCACGAGCGCCTTGAGGACCTCCGCGGCCAGGTCCACCGAGTGCCAGCCGGACAGTTTCCCGTTCCGCTTTCCCCCGGGCGTGCGAACGGCATCGACGATCACGGCTGCAGGCATGGAAGTTACTCCTCGGTATAGTCGCTGCGGGCAGGCTACCGGAGGCGGCCTGCGGGACGAAAGCCCGGGCGCCGGCGGCGGCCGGGTGTGCAGCCGGGGCGGTCCTCCGGCCGGCCCGGCTGAGGGTCCTACTTGTCCGGCTGCGGCGTCAGCCGGAGGTAGGGGCGCAGGGCGGTGAAGCCCTTCGGGAACTTCTCCTTGGCCTCCTCGTCGGACACCGAGGTGCCGATGATCACGTCCTCGCCCTCCTCCCAGTCGGCCGGCGTGGAGACCGAGTACTTGGAGGTCAGCTGCAGGGAGTCGATCACCCGCAGGATCTCCCGGAAGTTACGCCCGGTGCTCTGCGGATAGGTGATCGTCAGCTTCACCTTCTTGTCCGGGCCGATGACGAAGACGGACCGCACCGTCACCGTGTCCGACGTGTTCGGGTGGATCATCCCGTAGAGGTCGGCGACCCTGTGGTCCGGGTCGGCGAGGATCGGGAAGTTGACCGTGGTGCCCTGCGTCTCGTCGATGTCGGGCACCCAGTCCTTGTGCGAGTCGACGGTGTCGACGCTGAGGCCGAGAACCTTCGTGTTGCGCTTGTCGAACTCGCCCTTCAGCTTGGCGACGGTGCCGAGCTCGGTGGTGCACACCGGGGTGAAGTCCTTGGGATGGGAGAACAGCACCCCCCAGCTGGCCCCCAGGTACTCGTGGAGGTTGATGGTCCCTTCGGTCGACTCCGCGGTGAAGTTGGGGGCCTCGTCCCCGAGCTGCAATGCCATGAGTTCGTCCTCCTCGTACAACAATCGGCGCTGTCGGGACCACGCTACCCGCGTCCCCCCGCAAAGGCGACCGACCCGATCACCTTTGATGGGGAGCGACGGCCCGGGCACGGCGGGCGGCTTGGTTGGCGGCGGCCGGGAGCCTGCGGTACCATGGGGCGCCGCGCCAGCGGGCCGCGTGGGCTGACGCGCACGTCTTCGCTCGGGATAACCGGCGGCTGATGGCGCTGCCGGGACCGAGGAGGCGATGGGTGAAGCGAACATACCAACCGAACAACCGCAAGCGGGCCAAGAGGCACGGCTTTCGCCACCGGATGGCGACACGCGCCGGGCAGGCGATCCTGAAGGCGCGCCGGGCCAAGGGCCGCGTCCGGCTGTCGGCCTGATCTGGCGCATCGACCGGCGCGACACGTTCGAGGCGTTACGCCATGGGCGTCGCCACCGCCAGGGCCCCCTCACTGTATCGTGGGTACCTGGTGACCCCGCCGAGCCACCCCGCGTGGCGTGCACGATCGGGCGACGGGTCGGCTCAGCAGTTGTCCGCAACCGCCTTCGCCGCCGCCTCCGCATGGTGATGAGGGAAGCGGCGCCCCGGCTGCGACCGGGGGCCTACCTCATCGGGGTCGCCCCCGACGCCGCACTGCTCCCCTACCAGGACTTACGCAGCACCATGATGACAATTCTCTCCCGTCTCGAGGACCGATGACCGGCACCGTAGGGACGCGCCTCACCACACCCGCCCCCGGCGTGGGGGTGCAAGCCGGTGCGGAGCCAGCGCAGGCCGGCCCCGCGCACGACCACCCGGCGCACGACCACCCGGCGCACGACCACCCGGCGCACGACCACCCGGCGCACGACCACCCGCTGGGGCCCGAGGCGCGGCCGCAGCGGGCGTCGCTGCCCGCCATGCTGTTCGTCGCCTTGATCCGCGTGTACCAGGCTGCCCGGATCGGCCGGGTGTCGCCGTGCAGGTTCACGCCCACCTGTTCCCTGTACGCAGTCGAAGCCCTGTCCCGCCACGGTGCGCGCCGGGGGCTGCGCCTCGCCGGGAGCCGCCTGCTGCGGTGCCATCCCGGGGGGCCCAGCGGCTACGACCCTGTCCCAGAATGAGATACCAGTGACGATTCCTTTCGCCGCCCTGCTCGGCAGCGCCCCGGCCACGCTCACCGCCGCGGCGCACTCGAAGGGTGGCACCAGCCTTCTCGATCCCATCGCCAAGCCGATCGCGTGGATCCTCGCGGAGATCTACGCCGTCGTGCCCAACTACGGGATTGCGATCCTGGTCCTGAGCGTGCTGTGGATGCTCATCATCTCGCCGCTCACCCTGAAGAGCACCCGCTCCATGCTGGCGATGCAGAAGCTGCAGCCACAGCTCAAGAGGCTCCAGGAGAAGCACCGCAACGACCGCCAGGCGTTCGCGCAGGCGCAGATGGACCTCTTCCGGGAGCACCAGGTCAGCCCCTTCGGCTCGTGCCTCCCCATGCTCCTGCCCCTGCCGATCTTCTTCGCCCTCTTCCGCGTCATCGACGGGCTGAGCCACATCGGATCCAACGGCGTGCCGGACCCGAAATACCTGGCGCACACCACGCGCATGTACCACGACATCGTCGCGGCGCACGGGCATCTCGACGCCTTCGGGATGAACCTGTCGGCCAACGCGTTCAGTCACCACTCGAGCTTCCTGGCCGCGCTCCCCTTCTTCTTGCTGCTCCTCATCATGGCGGGCACCGGCTACCTGCAGTCGGCGCAGATGATGTCCCGCAACCCGAGCGCCCAGCAGAACCCGCAGATGAAGCTCATGAAGTACCTGCCGGTCCTGTTCGTGCTGTTCGTCGTCCGCTTCCCCGCCGGCGTCCTCCTCTACTACTCCATGTCCAACGTGTGCCGGATCGCCCAGCAGGACGCCATGTACCGTTTCGACCCGAAGGTCAAGGCCCTCGTGGCTCAAGAAGTCGTCGAGGTCGAGGAGCTCACCGAGGAGATCGACAAGGAGGGCCCGGGTGCGACGGCCCGCCCGGCCAGGCCCGCTCCGATGCCCGGAGGGACGGGGTCGAAAGACGCCCCGGCGGGACGCAGCCGATTCCGCGACCTGCTCCGGCAGGCCGGCGAGCAGCAGCAGCGACAAGCGCAAACCAAGAAACCCCCGCAGGGGGCCCCGGGCCGATCCCGCGACGGCAAGGCGCCGGGCGCGCGCCCGGCGCCTCCATCGTCGGGGAACGGGGGGCGGCCGCCGGGCACGTCCCCCGGCAACGGCGCCGCGGGCAAGCGGCAGGGCAGCGGCCGCGCGCCGGGGACCCCGGGGACCCCGGGCACCCCGGATGAAGGCCCGGCCAGGCCGACCCCCCGGGGTCACCGCACCAACAGGAAACGCCGAGGTAGATAGACGAGATGGAGTGGGTCGAGACGACCGGCCGCAGCATCGAAGAGGCCAAGGAGGCAGCCCTTGACCTTCTCGGTGTGGACGAGTCGGAGGCCGAGTTCGATGTACTGGAAGAGGCGCGCCTGGGGCTGTTCGGCAGGTTGAGGAGCGAGGCGCGGGTGCGCGCCCGGGTCAGACCGACGGTACCCCGCTCGAAGGACGACCGCCGCGATCGGCGCCGGCGCAACCGCGGCGCGTCACAGTCAGAGGTCCGCGAGACCGGCGCTGATTCGGTGGGGACGGGTTCCGGCACACCCGGCGATTCCGCGACGCTGACGGTCGAGGACGCCGGCGCGGCCGCACCCGAACCGGCGGCCGGCGCGGCGGCGGCCGGCGCGGCGGCGGGCGGCCCCGGTGACGGGACGCGGACGGGGGGAACCCGGCGGTCCTCGAGCCACCAGCAGCGGCGGGGACGCAGGCCCGGCGACTCTGCCCCGGAGGTCCGGGGCCGCGCTCGGCGTCCCGCAGCCGACGGGACCTCGACAGGCGCAGAAGGAACCGGGGACGGCGCGACCGCGGATAGTGCGACCGCGGGCAGGGACGCGAGGTGGGACGACACGGGCGGAGCCGGGGACCGAGGATCAGGGGAACGAGCAGAAGGAGCCGAGGTGGAGGTAGCACTCGAAGAGCAGGGCAGGGTGGCCGAGGATTTCCTCACCCAGCTGGTGAGCGAGTTGGGCCTGACGCCCCGCCTCACACTGCACCGTCCCGATGACGACACCGTCGAACTGCGCCTGACGGGCGACGACCTGGGACTGCTCATCGGGCCGAAGGGCGCCACGCTCCTCGCGATACAGGACCTCACCCGCACGGTCGTCCACCACCGCACCGGCGCCACCAACGGCAGGATCCAGGTCGACGTGGGCGGCTACCGGCAGAAGCGGACCGAGGCCCTGGTCCGCTTCGCTCACCAGGTCGCCTCGACGGTGCGGCAGACCGGCGCCCGGACCGCCCTCGAGCCCATGACAGCAGCGGACAGGAAGATCGTCCACGACGCGATCACCGAGATCGACGGCGTCACAACGGTTTCCGAGGGCGAGGAACCCAACCGGCGCGTGGTCGTCGTGCCGGCCGAAAGCTGATCGGCGCAGCGCCGGCGTCCCCGTCAGGCCTGCCGGTCGAGAGCCGCCGGGCGCTTTACGAAGTTCTTCTGGACGCCCAGCGGCGCGGGTTCCTCGGCCCCGGCCCCGTGGCTGCCCACATCGATCGCGCGTTGGACCTCCGCTCTGCCGTCACCCCCGATCCCGCCCGAGCGCTCGATCTGGGCAGCGGGGGCGGCGTTCCCGGCCTGCCGCTCGCCCTCGCCTGGCCTGCAAGCGGCTGGACGCTCCTCGACGGGAGCGTGACCCGCACGGCATTCCTTCGCGGCGCCGTCCAGGCGCTCGACCTCCAGGCGCGCGTCACGGTGCTCACCGAGCGAGCCGAGTCGGCCGGCCGCGGCGACCTGCGGGCGACCGTGGACCTGGTGGTGGCGCGCAGCTTCGCCGGCCCTGCGGTCACCGCCGAGTGCGCCGCTCCGTTCCTGCGCCCCGGCGGCCGGCTGGTCGTCGCCGAACCACCCGGTGGTCGGCCGCAGCGCTGGGACGGCCGCGCTGTCGCCCTTCTCGGTATGGCGCTCGGGCCACGCCGCACGAGCCCCACCGCCTACCAGGTGCTCCTCCAGGTCGAGCCCTGCCCCGACCGCTTCCCCCGCCGGGTCGGCGTTCCCGCCAAGCGCCCCCTGTTCTGAGCCATCCCCCTAGGGGGGAGCGTCGGTCGGTGTCGTCTCGCCCCCGCCGGCCCCTTCGGGTGCCGCGGTCCCCAACTGCCTCCGGTAGGTGGTTCGCATCGCCTCCAGCCGCTGCCAGCTGTAGGCGTCGACGCCGGGGGACACCCACCGCTCAAGGATCGGCAGGAGCTCCTCACGCAGGTAGCGGCCGCGCGCCATCCACTGGAGGTAGTGCCGGCCATCGTGGTTGTAGGGTCCGTAGATCTTGCCCCCGGGGAAGGTCCGATCGATCCACGAGAAGAGTGCCTCGTGGCGGACGTGCATCCTCAGGGTGACGTGCGGCTGCCGCCCGTCGCCGCCGAAATGGCCTTCGCCGATCAAGACGCCGACGAGAAGCCCCTGCTCGAAGTCCGTGGGCATGCCCCTCCCCTTCTCGACCGGACCGGTAGCCGCCGACAGCTCGTGTTGTTTCACCGTAAGGTACCACGTGGAACATGGACGCGGGATTCTGACAGCGGTGCCCCGCTCAACGGGGGCGACGCGGGCCGATGCCCGAGGAGAACCGTCGAATCGCTACGAGTTGTTTCACCGTAGGGTGGCACGTGGAACCCCTCGCCCCCGGGAGGGTGCTTGATTAGAGCCGGCCGGCTCGCCATGATGGGGACGTGAGCGAGCCCGACGACCGCCGCGCCAGGGCCTCGTCCATCTTTGCGAAGCTGCGCTCGTCCGGCGGTCTCGCCCGGGATGTGCCCGACCCTGATCCGGCCCTCGAGGCTGAGACTGCGGTCGACGAGGACTCGGGCGTTGATCCAGCCGAAACCGTGACGCCCGAGGAAGTCGCAACGCACACTCCGGAGCCGGCTTCCTCCGCCGAGGCATCGGACCCCGGAGGGGCACCAGCTGCCGCCGACACGACGCCGCTCACCGACACGACGCCGCTCACCGACACACCGCCGCTCACCGACACACCGCCGCTCACCGACACGCCGGACCTCGCCCAGCCCCCTGACCTGGGCGAGCCGCCGGCTGCCCGTGAGGACCCGGCGGAGCTCGCCGGCACCGAGATCGCCGGCGTCGGCGAGCTCGCGGTCGAGTCCGGCGGGAACGGCAGCGCCGCAGCCACCCCCTCCAAAGAGCATGCCGCGCTCCATCCGGGGGCGGCCGTCCACGACCTGCCGCGGCGCTTCGCCATCGCGAACCAGAAGGGCGGGGTCGGCAAGACCACCACCGCGGTGAACCTCGGGGCGGCGCTCGCCGAGCTCGACTACCGGGTGCTCGTCGTGGACCTGGACCCGCAGGGTAACGCCACCACCGGTCTCGGGGTCAACGCCCGAAATCTCGACGCTTCGATCTACGACGTGATCCTCCACGACGTGCCGATCGAGGACGTGATCGAGCCGACGTCGCTTCGCAACCTTTTCGTGGTGCCCGCGACGATCGACCTGGCAGGTGCCGAGATCGAGCTCGTGCCTCTCTTCAGCCGGGAACTGCGCCTCCGCCGTTCGCTCGAGCCCGTCGCCGACGACTTCGACTTCATCCTCATCGACTGCCCACCCTCTCTCGGCCTGCTGACCGTCAACGGCCTCGCCGCCGCCGGCGAGGTCGTCGTGCCGATCCAGTGCGAGTACTACGCCCTCGAGGGCCTCGGCCAGCTCCTGCGGAACGTCGCTTTGGTGCAGACGAACCTCAACCACGACCTCGAGGTGAGCACCATCATCATGACGATGTACGACGCCCGGACCCGCCTCGCCGAGCAGGTCGTCAAGGAGGTCCGCGAGCACTTCGGAGACCGGGTCTGCCGCAGCGTCGTGCCGCGCAGCGTGCGCCTCTCCGAGGCGCCGTCGTTCGGCCAGCCGATCATCGTGTTCGATTCGTCTTCCCGGGGAGCCATCGCCTACCGGGAGCTCGCAAAGGAGGTAAGCGGTGGCGCGCCGAAGCGCGTTAGGTAGGGGCCTCGGGTCGCTGATCCCGACGGAGGTGGTGGGGGACAGGGCGTCCACCTTCCTCGAGATCCCCGTGGTGGCCATCTCGCCGAACCGCCACCAGCCGAGGGGCGCCTTCGACGAGGAGAGCCTCGCCTCCCTCACGGCCTCGATCCGCGAGGTCGGGGTGTTGCAGCCGGTCCTGGTGCGCGCCGTCGGGGAGGACGCCTTCGAGTTGATCGCCGGGGAGCGGCGCTGGCGGGCGGCCAAGCGCGCGGGACTGCCGACCATCCCGGCGATCGTCCGCGACGTGTCGGACATGGACAGCGTCGAGCACGCGGTCATCGAGAACCTCCACCGCCAGGACCTCAACCCGCTCGAGGAGGCCGGCGCCTACCAGCAGCTCATCGAGGACTTCGGCCTGACCCACGAGCAGCTCTCGGTCCGGGTGGGGAGGAGCCGGGCGACGATCACCAACACGCTGCGGCTCTTCCAGCTGCCGCCGGCGGTGCAGAAGCTGGTGGGCGAGGGCCAGTTGAGCGCCGGGCACGCGCGCGCCCTCCTCGCGACCCCCGACCGGGCCTTCCAGGAGGCGCTGGCACGTCGGGCCGTCGCGGAGCAGATGTCCGTGCGGGCGGTCGAGGACGCCGTGCGCGACCGCAACGAGCTCGGCCCTTCTGCGCAGGGCCGGCGTCGCGCCACCGACCGCCGGCTGCGCCCGCCGGGGATCCTCGAGCTCGAGGAGCTCCTGTCCTCCCTTCTGGACACCCGGGTGAAGGTGTCCCTCGGCCCCCACAAGGGTCGGGTCGTGATCGACTTCGCGACCCTCGAGGACCTCGAGAGGATCTACCGTGCAATGACCGAGGCGCCCGAAACCGCCTGATCCGACTTCCGGCTTCCGCCGGTGGGCAAGAGTCTCGACCAGTGGGGGAGGGTTTCCGGGGGACTCGACCTAATCCACAGACTGTGGTTAAAGGTGTGGAAAGCGGGTCCGGCCCGATCCCGGCCCGGGGCGCGTCACAGGTACGGGTGGAGCTCCTGGAGCAGCTGACCCTTCCCCTTGGCGCCGATGATGCGCGTCTGGGGCTCGCCGTCCTTGAAAAGGATCAAGGTGGGAATGCTCATCACCTCGAATCGGCGCGCCAGGTCGAGGTTCTCGTCGATGTTGACCTTGCCGATCAGAAGCTTGCCGTCCTGGTCGGCGGCGATCTCCTTGAGGACAGGCGCGATCATCTTGCACGGACCGCACCATTCGGCCCAGAAGTCGACGAGGACTGGGTCGGTGGCCGCCTTGATCTCCTCGTCGAATGTCTGGTCTGTCAGAGTCAGCTCATGCTGCGCCACTGTTCGTCTCGCCTTCTACCCGAGGTTGGGACTGTCTCGACGGGCTTGACTTTGCAACACGTGGCGGGCGGGGTCCATTCCGCCGCCACCGTCATATCCGCAACCCTACGGTTGCATCTTTCGAGGGCCGCCGGCTCGTGTCAGTCGGTGAGAGCGGCCTCCAGCCAGCGCTCCGCGTCGATCGATGCCATGCAGCCCGAACCGGCGGCCGTGATGGCCTGGCGGTACGTGTGGTCCTGCACGTCCCCGCAGGCGAAGACCCCCGGGACGTTGGTCGTCGTCGAGTCCGGGGCCGTCACCAGGTAGCCGGCGGCGTCCATGTCCAGCTGGCCGACGAAGAGATCGGTGTTGGGGGCATGGCCGATCGCCACGAAGACACCCGTCACGGGCAGGAACGACTCCTCACCGGTGACGACGTTGCGCAGGTGGAGTCCTTCCACCTTGGACCCGCCGGCGATGTCGGTGACGACGGAATCCCACACGAAACGGATCTTCGGGTTCTTGAAGGCGCGGTCCTGCATGATCTTCGAGGCGCGCAGCTCCTTGCGCCGGTGCACGATCGTCACGGTCTCGCCGAATTTCGTCAGGAAAAGCGCTTCCTCGAGGGCCGAGTCGCCCCCGCCGATCACGGCGATGTCCTGGCCGCGGAAGAAGAAGCCGTCGCAGGTGGCGCACGTGGACACGCCGCGGCTGAGCAGGCGCTCCTCGGCCGGCAGCCCGAGCATCAGCGACCGGGCACCCGTCGACACGATCACCGCCCGGCTCTGGTGCTCCACCTCCTCGCCGGTCGAGGGGTCCGGCGCCCACACGCGGAGCGGCCGCGAGGAGAAGTCCACTCGGGTGACCTTGGTGGTGAGGAACTCGGCACCGAAGCGGGTGGCCTGGGCGCGCATGTTGCTCATCAGCTCCGGGCCGGCGAGGCCCTCGACGAAGCCGGGGAAGTTCTCGATCTCGCTGGTCAGCATGAGCTGGCCCCCCGGCTGGTCACTCGTCGACGACGGTTCGCCCTCGATGACAAGAGGCGAGAGGTTCGCCCGTGCCGCGTAGATCGCGGCCGTCAGGCCGGCGGGGCCTGAGCCGATCACGATGACGTCGCGTGGCGACAGGGCAGACGAATTCATTTAGGTACTCCTCAGATGGATGTTGCTCGCCTCTTCCGCCACAAGAACGCCCCGGAGCCCAGGAATATTGCCGCGACCGCGATGTCGACGGTCCACACCCGGCGCGAGTGGGGCTGGAAGGGCAGGTAGACGTCGAGGAGCCGGACGAGGGCGACGACCAGGAGGAACACAGCGAGCGCCCCGAGCACTCCCGCCACCGAGCCGAACACCACGGCACGGGCGGCCTTGACCACCGGGACCGTCGTCTTGTTCCGCACGGCGCCCACGACCGACTCCAGACGGCCGGAGACTTCGGCGGCCCAGTCCGGGTCCGAGCTGTTCACCGGTGCAGGATCTGCCATGAAAGCCGATCGTAGCCCGACCCGAGGCGGATAGCCTCGACGGGCTCCGGCGCCAGGGGCCGGGCGCCCGGCCGTCGGGGCGCTCACCGCCGCTCAGCTGACCGACAGCTCGGCGATGCTCACCTGATCGGCGGGCCCGAGGTTGGTGAGCCAGAGGAGCACCCAGCGCCCTCGCCGGCCGCCGAGCGAGAACGTGGCGTCGCCGGAGATGGCGCTCTTGGAGTCCGTGGGGGCGCCCCAGGCGGTGACGGGCTGGGGGGAGCTGATCGCCCGGCTGGACACGTAGGTCTGGGCGGACCAGCCGGCGCTCGGCGAGGTGACCGCCAGCCGGTGCAGGACCCCGCTGCTGCGAAGCTGGATAGCCAGCCCCAGACCGTTGTAGAGGCCGCCGAAGAGCGGGGAGTGGTACTGAGCGGTGTACCAGGCGGTGGACGGGTTGCCGTCGTAGGTCAGCCGGGTGCCCTGGGGGTCGTCGGGGGGCCGGTCTTTGGGCATGAAGACGCTGACCGACTCGATGGACACCGGCACGCTCGGCGTGGTGGCCGACTGTTGCGGGGCCCCCCGGGGACGGGTCCCGTGGCCGAGGACCAAGGTGGTGGCCACCAGCGCCCCGGCCAGAAGGAGGCCGAGAGCGATGGCGCCGGGTATCCGGCTCGCCCGCAGGAAGGGGGCCTCGGGCGCTGCCAGCTCGTCGGTGCGCGGCCCGTCGGCCAGGTCGGCGTCCGTGTCCGCGGCGCCGCCGTCGGGGCGGGGTCCCGGCCTGGCGCCGGGTCCGACTCCTTCGGCGAGCTCCGGCGTGGCCCCGGACGCCGGCCAGGACCCCGGGCCTCCCAGGACCGTGGTCGCCGCCGTAGAGGGCACGGCCCCGAGGCCGGGGCCGGCTTCTCGCTCCATCGGGCCCCGGCCGCCAGGGGCGCGGACCGCCGCGGGGAGCCGGGAGCCGGGGGGGTCCGACACGGGTGGTCGAGCGGCGAGGAGGCGGCGGATCCGTGGGCCGTGCGGGGCGGCCGCGGGCGGGGAGGCGGGTAGGGGAGCGAGGGCGTCGAGGCGCTGGCGCAGCGCCAGCGCGGACGGCACCCTCCGCTCGGGGTCCTTGGCCAGCAGGTCGTATACCAGCTGCTCCAGGTCGGGCCGGACGCCGGGCGCGCGCTCCGACAGCTTGGGCACCCTGTCGTGGAGGTGGGCCATGGCGGTCGCCATGTCCGTGCCCGCCGCGAAGGGGGGCTGGCCGGCCAGCATCTCATAGAGCAGTACGCCGACCGCGTAGAGGTCGGCGCGGGCGTCCGGTTCGGCGCCGCGGATCTGCTCGGGGCTCAGGTACTTCGGCGTGCCGAGCACGGTGCCCGTGCGTGTGAGATCCCGGCCGATCCCGGCGCCGGCCTTGGCGATGCCGAAGTCGGTGATCTTCGCCCGCGGGGCGCTCCACTCGTCCTCGACGAGCAGCACGTTGGCGGGCTTGATGTCGCGGTGGATGAGGCCGGCCCGGTGGGCGTGGACCAGCGCGTCGGCGATCTGGCGGGTGACGTCCACCGCCAGGCGGGGGTCGAAGCGGCCGTGGTCGTGGAGCGCCTGGCGCAGGGTTCCGCCCGGCACCAGCTCCATGACGATGTACGCGGTGCCCTCGTCGACGCCCGTGTCGTAGGTGGCGACCACCCCCGGGTGCGCCACGCGCGCCGCGGTAACGGCCTCGCGCCGGAAGCGCTCGAGGAACAGACCGTCGACCGCGAGGTGCGCCTGCAGGATCTTCACGGCGACGGGCCGGGCCAGCACCTCGTCGTGCGCCTCCCACACCTCGGCCATGCCGCCGCGTGCGATCGGGGCGACGAGGCGGTAGCGGCCCCCCAGCACGCGCCCTGAGGCAACCTGCTCAGGCGTGTCCGGGCCGCGCACGAACGCCAAGGCTACCGGTGCCCCCGGCCCTCGCCCCGTCAGGCCCTGGGGGGAATCCCGCCCGGCGGCCGGGCGGTCACGCCGGGAGCCAGGCCACGCCGATGGCCCCCGGGCCGGCATGGGCCCCGATCACGGGGCCGATGTCGCCGACGAGCACCCGCTCGGTCGGATGGACGCCCTCGAGCATCCCCAAGAAGGCGTCCATGTCGGGGGCGTCGGCGCCGAACGCCGCCAGCCGGGCGACGGGTCCCGCGGCGATCACCTTGTCGGCCAGGTAGCGCAGGGCCTTGCTGCGGGTCCGCTGCTTGGACTCCTGCTCGACGACTCCGTCGCGGACCTCGATGACCGGCTTGATCGACAGCAGCGAGCCGAACAGAGCCTGCGCGCCGCCGACCCGGCCGCCCTTCTTCAGGTTCTCGAGGGTGTCGATGACGCCGTAGACCTTCATGGCGGCGGCCATGGCCTCGGAGGCGGCGACGACCTCGTCGATGCTGGCGCCCCGGGCGGCGCGCTGGGCGGCCTCGACGGCGATCAGGCCGAGGCCGAGGCTGACGCTCCGCGAGTCGACCACCCGCACCTCGAGGCTCCCCTCCGGGTCGTGGGCGGCCTGGCGGGCCGCCTCGATCGTGGCGGACATCTTCGAGGACAGGTTGACGCACACGACGCCGGAGGCGCCCTCGGCGGCCATCGCCTCGAACGCCTCGTGGAACTGCCCGGGCGAGGGGGCCGCGGTCTCGGGGAGGACGTCGGAGCCCGCGCAGCGGGTCCAGAACTCCTTGGTCGACAGCTCCACCCGGTCGACGTACTCCTCCGACCCGAAGCGGATGTGCAGCGGGACGAGCCCGATCCCCAGTTCGGCGATGAGGTCGCCGGGCAGGTCGCAGGCACTGTCGGTTACCACTCGAACGGCAGACACGAGGTCCCCCTTGGCGGTCGTCGCCGGGCGCATCCCGGCTGATGAGCTTGGACCGGTCGCCGGCGGCAAACGTGACATGCCGGCGGCCCACCCGCCTGCGGGAAGCCGGCGCAGCTCACGGCCGCAGCGGGGCGTCCGGCTCCCGGTAGGGGGGCGGAGGCGTCGCGAAGAACTCCTCGACGCCGCCGGCGCCGCCGTCGGCCGCCGGCCCGGCGCCGGACCCCTCGCCCCCGGATCCCTCGCCCCCGGGCTCCTCGGGCGGTTCCTCCTCGGGGACGGGGACCAGAGCGCGCGCCCGCCGGCCGTGGCGCAGGTCGCGCCCCCACCAGATGGCCAGGGACGCCAGGGCGAGGACGATGAGGACGATGCCCACGTCGGACACGGCCGTGCTCCGCACCGTGTCGCGCTCGCGCACGAGCAGCTGCGACCCGTCCGGCGACCACAGGGCCACGTCGAGGGAAAAGACACCCGAGGCGCGCGCCTGGACCGGCACCTTGAGGGTGGTGTTGCGGTCGACCAGGGTGAGGTCGCACATCTCGCTGGTCGGCGTCGGGACGCTGCAGCGCCCGTGGGCGGGGGAGAAGCGCTCGAAGATCAGCCGCCCGCTGCTCAGGCGCAGCTCGACGTGGGCGTGCAGCGCGGGCGACGCCATCACGGTCAGGGGGATCCGGCTCCGCGTCGAGGTGAGGGTGATCGACGACGGGCCGGGCAGGACGATCCCCTGCAGAGCCCGCCGGGTCTCGCCGACGACGGCCTCCACGATCGCCTGGCGCTGCCCCGCCGTCAGGTCCGACGCCTCGGCGGTCAGCAGGGCGTGCCGGAGGACGGCGGCGCGCTGCTGGTCCCCGAGAACCGACTCGAAGCCGGCGACCCACCGGGCCGCCGACCGGAGCGACGGGGCGACGCCGGCCAGCCCGGACCCGCCGTCCCCCGCGGCGGGGCTCAGCCCCCGGACGTCCCCGGCGCTCGTGTCCAGCGGCACCGCGGCGAACAGCCCCGCCGCGGTGACCGGTGCGAGCAGCGGATTGCCGCGCAGGCCGGCGAGGAGCACGGCCACGAACGTCGGGTTCACCGTCCACCCCCGCGGGGCCATCACCGCCACCCCGCGAACCAGGCTGGGGGATTCGAGCTGGATCATGGCCATGTCTGCCAGCAGGTCGCTCGCCGCGAGCGCCGGGCCGCCCTGGGCGGTGAAGTCGGCGGTGATGCCGGGGTCGGCGGCGAACACCGACACCCCGGTGCCGGCGAGAGGTGTGGGACGCGCGAACGTGGTCACGACCGCCGGCGCCGGCAACGCCGTCAGGGCCTGGTCGGGGAGGATCAGATGGCGGGCGCCGTTCGCCTCCAGAGCGCCGAGGCCGGCGTCGTCGAGGGCCTCGCCGGTCGCCCACGTCGCCCTCGCCGGCGGGGTGCCGAAGCGGCGGCCGAGGTCGCTCGAGCCGAGGTCCACCTGCCGGGCGAAGTCGCCGCCGAGGCCGGCGGCCTCCATGGCGGGGGGGGACACGCCCACGTAGGGCTCGGGCAGGACCTCGTCGCGCCCGTTGCGCACGGCGTCGACGACCCCGGAGAGGACCGCCCTCTCGGCGGGCCCCCCGGCGGCCAGGGCGTCGAGGGTCTCGGGGGTCACCTCGAGGCTCACCGGCACGTCCCGGTCGGCGTCGAGGATCCGGGCCAGGGAGCCGAGCCCCGCCGCCTCGCCGGCCGGCAGCGCGCTCGGCTGCCCCGCCCGGCCGACCGACGTCGGGGCGCCGAAGGGCAGCACCACCGCCACCGACAGCTTCGGGAAGCCGGTCTTCGACGGCGGGCCGGCGGCGTAGACGAGGAACGTCGTGAGCGGGCTGCCCTGGGGGACGCCGGCGCGGTCGATCGCCACCTGCAGGGGGACGATCTCGCTGGCGCCGCCGGCGTACAGCTCGGGGACGCCCGCCTGCGTGGAGGGCCTGTCGACGGGGATGTCGATGTCCACCCCCCCGGCGGGGTCGGGCGTGAGAGACGTCAGCGCCAGTGGGTCCGTCTCGTAGAGGGCGTACCCCGAGACGTGGCCGGCGCGGGCCTGGTCGTAGCCGCTGCGGGTGGTGACCTGGCTGAACGCCCGGACGGTGAGCGTCTCGCCGGCCGGGTCCCGGGCCGTGACCGCCAGGCGGAGGCGGAACACCTGGCCCCCGGTCACCCACGACGACTGCGACAGAAGCGTGAGGGAGTCCCGGCCCGCCTTGACACCCGAGACCACGGCGGCGGAGCGGACCGTGCCGCCGGCGGCGGGGGAGGAGCCGGCCGCGCGGGCCGGCCCCGGGGCGCAGGCGAGGAGCACGACGGCGGCCGCCCCCGCCGCCGGCGCCCAGCGGGCCGGTCGCGTCACCGGAGGCCCGCCGACAGCACGGAGAGCCCGGCCGGCTCCTCTTCGAAGCCGGCCTGCAGGTAGAGGGACAGGGCCGCCTGGTTGCCGATCTGGGTGTTGACGACCGCGCGCTCGGCGCCCCGGCGCTTCAGCCAGTGCAGGCCGTCGAGGAGGAGGCGCCGCCCCGTCCCGGCGCGCCGCGCGGAGGGCGCCACCGCCAGCCTCTGCACGAACCCCCGCCGCCCCGCCCGGCCGCAGATGGCGTAGCCCGCCACCGCCCCGCCGGCTCCGACCGCCACCCGGAAGCGCGCCGCCGGTGTGGCCCGCAGCGCCTCGCGCAGCCCGGCGGCGTCGAGACGCCAGAAGGGGTCGAACGCCTCGGCGTCGACGGCGAGCACGGCGCGGGGCCGCCCGCGCGGCGGCCTGCGCAGCGGGTAGCCGGGCGGCACCGGCGCCAGGGGCCGGCGCAGGTCGATGGCGAGCAGCCGCAGCCGCTGCTCGACCCCGAAGCCGGCGGCGAGGAAGCCGGCCTGCTCGAGAGGGGACAGGGCGCTGGTCAGCACCCGCCGGTACCCCCGCTCGGCCAGCGTCTGGAGGCAGCGCTGCAGGAACTCCGCCGACGGCAAGGGCGAGTCGGGGAGCGGCGTGAGGAGGGCGACCTCGTCCTCGCCGCGCCAGTGGCCGGCGCGCGCCGCCTCGCGGCCCCAGCGGATCACCCCCGCCGGCGGAGCACTCACCCTGCTGCCTCCGGCCCCGGCGAAGACGATGGGCGGTGCTGGCTCACGGCCCACAAACGCTAGTGCCGGGCCGGGGCTCAGCCACGTCGACCGGCCGAGAGGGGCCGGCAGCCGGGAAACGGTGTTCTTTTTCCCCGTCCGCTGTTTTCTCTCAACCCGGCGCCCCCGGCACCCGATAGCCCTTTCGATGTTGGACCTGCCTGCCATCCTCGCGCACGTCACCGACGTCGGCGGCTCTGACCTCCACATCAAGGCCCACTCCCCGCCGCGGGTCCGGGTCAACGGCGACCTGCGCCCGGCGCCGTTCCCGCTCGTCGAGCGGAGCGAGGTCGAAGAGGTCCTGCGCATCGTGATGCCCGTCGACCGCATCGAGGAGTTCCACCGGACCGGGGAGGCCGACTTCTCGCTGTCGGTCGACGGCCTCGGGCGCTTCCGCGGCAACGCGTTCCGCCAGCGGGGGACCGCCGCCATGGTGCTGCGGCGCGTGCTCCCCGCCGCCCTGTCGGTCCTCGACCTCGGCCTGCCGCCGATCGTGACCCGCCTCGCCGAGGAGCTGCGGGGCATGGTGCTCGTCACCGGGCCCACCGGGTCCGGCAAGACGACCACCCTGGCGGCGATGATCGACCACATCAACCAGACCCGCTCCGCCAACGTGATCACCATCGAGGACCCGATCGAGATCCTCCACCCCGACAAGCGGTCGATCGTGAGCCAGCGCGAGATCGGCACCGACACCCGCGACTACGCCCAGGCGATGCGGCGGGTGCTGCGCCAGGATCCCGACGTCATCCTCATCGGCGAGATGCGCGACACCGAGACGGTCGGGGCCGCGCTCACGGCCGCCGAGACCGGCCACCTGGTGCTGTCCACGCTGCACACCACCAACGCCACCGAGACGGTCAACCGCATCGTCGACTTCTTCCCTCCGTTCCAGCAGCACCAGATCCGCCTCACCCTCGCCGGCGTCCTGCGGGGGGTGGTCAGCCAGAGGCTCGTCCCGCACTCCTCGGGGGAGGGGCGGGTGCCGGCCATCGAGGCGATGGTCGTGACCGGCCGGATCGCCGACCGGATCGTCGACCCGACCGGTGCCGGCGGCGAGAGCATCGAAGAGCTGATCGCCGACGGCGAGTACCACGGCATGCAGACCTTCGACCAGAGCCTCTTCGGCCTGTTCAAGAGCGGCGAGGTGACCTTGCGCGCCGCCATGGCCGCGGCGACCAACCCCCACGACTTCCGGGTGGCCCTGCAGAACGCCGGGCTGCTCCCCACGGGCTGACCGCCCGGTTCGCCCGATGGGCGAGGCGGGGGCGCCTCGGTAGTCTGGAGGGTCGTGATCCCCGAGCGACTGCGGCCGCTGGCCGACGAGACCGAAGCGCTCGCCGCGCGCTTCGCCGCCGCCGGGTTCCGCCTGTACCTGGTCGGCGGGGTGGTCCGCGACGCCGTCCTCGGGCGCCTGCACCCCCGCGGCGACCTGGACTTCACCACCGACGCCCGGCCGGACGACACCGAGGCGCTGATGTCGGGCTGGGCGGACGCCGTGTGGACCCAGGGGAAGCGCTTCGGGACGATCGGCGTGCTTGTCGGAGAGCGCAACCTGGAGATCACCACCCACCGCGCCGAGGCCTACCACCCCGACAGCCGCCACCCCGAGGTCGTGTACGGCGACGCCGTCGAGCAGGACCTGTCCCGGCGGGACTTCACGGTCAACGCCATGGCCCTGTCGTTGCCGGACTTCCGGCTCATCGACCCCTTCGACGGCGTCGGCGACCTCGCCGCGTCGCGGCTGCGCACCCCCCTGTCGCCGGAGGAGTCCTTCGCCGACGACCCCCTGCGGATGCTGCGCGCCGCCCGGTTCATCGCCGGCTACCGCCTCGCCCCCGACCCCGACCTGGTGAGCGCCGTCACCACGATGAGGGCCCGTCTCGACATCGTCTCCGACGAGCGCATCCGCGACGAGCTCGACAAGCTCATGGTCGTCGACAAGCCCGGCGAGGGCCTGCGGTTCCTCGTGCACACCGGCCTGGCGGAGGAGTTCCTGCCGGAGCTTCCGGCGCTGGCGCTCGAGCAGGACCCGATCCACCACCACAAGGACGTGCTCGCCCACACGATCGCGGTGGTCGACAAGACCTCCCCGGACCGGCTGCTGCGCCTGGCCGCCCTGTTCCACGACGTCGGCAAGCCGAAGACCCGCTCCTACGGGCTGCAGGGGACCGTCACCTTCCACCACCACGAGGTCGTCGGGGCCCGCATGGCCCGCGACAGGATGCGGGCGCTGCGCTACTCCGGCGAGGACATCGAGACGGTCGGCCGCCTGGTCGGCCTGCACCTGCGGTTCCACACCTACCGCATGGGCTGGACCGACAGCGCCGTGCGCCGCTACGTCCGCGACGCCGGCCCGCTGCTCGAGCAGCTCAACGAGCTCACCCGCTCGGACTGCACCACCCGCAACGCCGCCCGGGCGCGCGCCCTCGCCCGGAGGATGGACGAGCTCGAGGCCCGCATCGCCGAGCTCCGGGAGAAGGAGGAGCTCGCCGCGATCCGCCCGGACCTCGACGGCAACGCCGTCATGGGCCGCCTCGGGATCCGCCCCGGCCCCGACGTCGGCGCCGCCCTCGCGTACCTCCTCGAGCTGCGCCTCGAGGAGGGCCCCCTCGACGCCGAGGAGGCGGGCCGCCGCCTCGACGAGTGGTGGGCGCGCCGCCGCGCCGGCCCGTAGCGGCCCCGGACCCCCACGGCGCGCGGATCGCGCCCACCCGGCGCCCGCCCGGCGCCCGCCCGGCCGGCGCCCCCCCGGCGCCCGCCCGGCGGCACGCGTTCAGTTGCCCTCTTTGCGGGCCCGGATGATCAGCGTGCGGGGCACGCGCGACATCGGCTCCCGCCACCAGGCGCTGCGCGGGCCGCCGGCGGCGGGCTCCGGTTCGAGCACCGCGTCGACCCGGTAGCTGGCCCGGGCGAGGCCCATGTACAGCTCGGCGAAGGTGTGGTGGTACGCGGTGAGCTCGACCCCCTCCCGGGTGAAGCCGATCGGCCGCGTGTCGAAGTAGGAGCGCCGCACGAGCAGGGAGGGGTCCGCCTCGTCGTCGAGCATGTCGTACGCGGGGTGGGGGAGGCTGAACACGAGCGGCGCCCCCACCTTGAGCACCCGGTGGACCTGGCGGAACACCCTGTTGAGGTCCTCCACGTAGCCGAACGCGTGGGACGAGAACACCAGGTCGATCGAGTCCGCGCGGAGGAACGCCAGGTCGGCCAGGTCACCCAGGCGGAGCTCGACGCGGACGTCCTCGGACTCGCAGAGACGGCGGCCGAAGGCCAGCTGCTCGGCGGAGAAGTCCACGCCGATAGCCGTCGCCCCCTGCTTGGCGAACGCGACCGAGCACTGGGCGCCGCCGCAGCCGAGCTCGAGGACCCGGCGGCCCCTCAGGTCGCCGAGCAGCCGGAGGTCGGCTTCGGTGGGGATGTCCGGGCCGTAGTGGGCGACGTCGGTCGCGAGCCGCGACGACGCCTGGTAGGCGGCGGAGTAGCGGTCCCAGGCGGCGGCAGATTCGTTGGGCACGCCGCAATCCTGCCGCAGCGCCGGCCCGCCGGCACGCACCCGCGCAAACACGGCGAGGCGCCGCGGGGCGGCGCGCACGGCGCCGCCCCGACGGGAGGCTACGAGCCGGCCGCGAACTCCTCGACGAGACGGCGCGCCTCGTCGTCGTGGTACTGCACCGGCGGCGACTTCATGAAGTACGCGGAGGGGCCGAGGAGCGGGCCGCCGATCCCGCGGTCCTTGGCGAGCTTGGCGCAGCGGACGGCGTCGATGATCACCCCGGCCGAGTTGGGCGAGTCCCACACCTCGAGCTTGAGCTCGACGTTGAGCGGGACGTCGCCGAAGTTCCGGCCTTCGAGGCGGATGTACGCCCACTTGCGGTCGTCGAGCCAGGGCACGTGGTCGGAGGGGCCGATGTGCACGTCGTCGGCGGCGATGCCGTGGTCGATCTGGCTGGTGACCGACTGGGTCTTCGAGATCTTCTTCGACTCGAGCCGCTCCCGCTCGAGCATGTTCTTGAAGTCCATGTTGCCTCCGACGTTGAGCTGGTAGGTCCGGTCGAGGACCAGGCCCCGGTCCTCGAAGAGGCGGGCCAGTATCCGGTGCACGATCGTCGCCCCGACCTGGCTCTTGATGTCGTCGCCGACGATGGGGACTCCCGCCTCCGCGAACCGCTGCGCCCACTCGGCATCACTGGCGATGAACACCGGGATGGCGTTGACGAACGCGACCCTGGCGTCGAGGCACGCCTGGGCGTAGTGCTTCTGGGCCTCCTCGCTGCCGACCGGCAGGTAGGCGACCAGCACGTCCGCGGCAGTCGCGGTGAGAACCGCGGCCACGTCGACGGGCTCGAGGGGCGACTCCTGGATCGTCTGGCGGTAGTACTTGCCCAGGCCGTCGAGGGTCGGCCCGCGCTGCACGGTGACCCCGAGGTCGCCCACCGGCGCGAACCGGTAGGTGTTGTTCTGGCCGGCGAAGATCGCCTTGCCGACGTCGAGGCCCACCTTGTCGGCGTCGACGTCGAACGCCGCCACCACCTCGACGTCGCGCACGTGGTAGCCGCCGAGCGAGACGTGCATCAGGCCGGGGACAGGATCCGCCGGGTCGGCGTCGCGGTAATACTGCAGGCCCTGCACCAGCGAGCTGGCGCAGTTGCCCACGCCGGCTATGGCGAGCCGGATCGGGCTGGATGTCGGCCGGGGGGTCATGCGAATTCCTCCTGGGGTGTGGCGGGGTGCAGCCCCGAGATGGTGGGGCTGTCGATCTCTGGGCGGGACGCCCCGGCGGTGAGGGCCGGGGTGGCGGTGGCCGACGTGGCGCGCTCGGATGCGATCAGGCGGTCGATCCACGACAGGTCGTGCTCGGCCGCCTCGGTGTCGTGCTGCACGAGGCTCTGCGTGTAGCTGTCGCGGTCGCGGGCGGCGGACAGCCGGGCGCGCGCCCGGGCGAGGCGCTGGGACAGGTGGGCGCGCCGCAGCTCGAGCATGCCTAGGCGGCTCTCGGGCGGCAGGTAGCGGGCGAAGGCCAGGCGCAGCGCGAACACGCGGTCCTCTTCGCTCACGCTGCTCTCGGCGCCGAGAAGCTCCCCGAAGAGCGACTCGCCCGTCGGCGTGATGCGGTACACCTTCTTGCCGCGCCGGCCCCGCACCGGGGCCCGCAGCGCACGGAACGCCGCCAGCTCGCCGGCCAGGCTGCCGGTCATCGGCACCGAGCGGGAGGCCCCGGCCGGGGCCGCGGCCGTGACCGCGCCCGCCGCCTCCAGGCGCGCCAGCGCCGGGTAGAGCGACCCGAAGGAGACGCCGCTGGCGAAGCCGAGCATCTCCGACAGCCGCTTCTTGAGCTCGTAGCCGTGAAGGTCCTGCTCCTTGAGGAGGCCCAGGATCGCGAGCTCGAGCACGCCGCCACGATAACACATCCGATCTATCGGTTCGATATATCTGACAAAGACTGTGCGGTCGCGGCTCGCCCGGGCCGCGCCCCGCCACCAGCGGGCCGTCTGCGAGTAGGGTGCGGGCGTGATGAGCTTGCGCCCCGAAGCCCTTCGCGGGGCCGGGTCGGGGACGGGACCGGCCGGCCACGTCGACTACCGCCTGGCGCGCAACGCGATCGTCAGCGAGTTCCGCAAGGGGCGCCTGTCGCGCCCCGAGGTCTGCGACGCCCACCCCGAGCTCCTGCGGGCGGCCATCAACGTCGGGGAGGAGTCCCGCGAGGACTGCCCGATCTGCGAGGAGGCGAAGGTGCGCCTCGTCACCTACGTCTTCGGGCCGCGCCTGCCGCCCTCGGGCACGTGCGTGACGTCGAGCCGCGAGATGGCCAAGCTCTCCCACAAGGATCGCCGCCTGGCCTGCTACGTGGTCGAGGTGTGCCCCAACTGCTCGTGGAACCACCTGGCCCGTAGCTTCATCGTCTCCGGCCGCTGAGGACCGGTCCCCACGCCGTGCCCGCGCGCGACCAGGTCCGCGGCGGGCGTCTGTGGCGCCGGAGGCGGTGGGTGTTCGCGGCGGGCCTCGCCTGCTTCGCGGCCGTGGCAGCCTTCTTCTACTCGCTGGAGCGCGCCCCGCTGCCGGCGGCCGCCCCCCTGCCGCAGACCACCTTCGTCTACGACGACAGCGGCCACGTGCTCGCTGTCTTCTCGGAGCAGGACCGCGTCGACGTGACCTTGAAGCAGGTGCCCCGGGTGGTCATCGACGCGGTCGTGTCCACCGAGGACCGGCACTTTTTCACCGAGGGGGCCCTCAACCCGGTGAGCATCGTGCGTGCGTTCCTGGCCGACGTCCGCGGGTCGGGCAGCCTGCAGGGGGCCTCGACGATCACCCAGCAGTACGTCAAGCAGACCTACCTCAGCTCGCAGCGGACCCTCACCCGCAAGCTGAAGGAGGCGGCGCTGGCGATCCGGGTCTCGCGGGCGGAGTCCAAGGACGAGATCCTCCAGAACTATCTCAACACCATCTACTGGGGCCGGGGCGCCTACGGCATCGGCGCCGCCGCCGAGGCCTACTTCGGCAAGGACGTCGGCGCCCTCGGCCTGGCCGAGGCCTCGCTGCTGGCGGGCCTCATCCGCGAGCCCGAGACCGCCGACCCCGCCCGCAACCCGGCGCTCGCGCGCACCAACCAGGACGACACGCTGCGTGACATGGTCCGGGACAAGAAGATCACCGCCGCCCAGGCGGCCGCCGTCGAGGCGACGCCCTTCTCCCGCTACGTGGTCGCGCCCTCGGCGTCCGCCGGCCCGGCGTCGGGCATCCCCGGGGCCGCCTACTTCGTGGACGCCGTCCGCAGCGAGCTCGTCGCCCGCTACGGCCGCCAGATGGTGGACGGCGGCGGCCTGCGGGTGACGACCACGCTGGACCCCACCCTCCAGCGCGACGCCTACGACACCGTGTACGGCAAGGGCGCCTCCGCCCTCGACCCGGCGAAGGGGGAGCCGTCGGGGGCGCTCGTCTCCGTCGACGACACCGGCGCCGTGCGGGCGCTCGTCGGCGGCCAGAGCTACCGGAGGTCGAGCGTCGACCTCGCCCTGGGGAGGGCCGGCGGGGGCAGCGGCCGCCAGGCGGGGTCGACGTTCAAGGCGTTCATGCTCGCCGAGGTCATCAAGGAGGGGTACTCGATCCTCTCCGCCTTCCCCGCCCCGCCCGAGGTGGTCCTCCCGCACGGCAACGCCAACGGCACCCCCTGGCGGGTCATCAACTTCGAGCACGAGACCGTCGCACCCACGATGAACCTCATCGACGCCACCGCCCTGTCGGTCAACACCGTCTACGCCCAGGTCGTCGCCCGCATCGGCGCCGCCCGGCTCGACGCGATGGCCGAGGCGATGGGCATCGCCCCCCAGGAGCTGGCCGGCGCCTACCCGTCCCAGGTCCTCGGCACCGCCGACGTGTCGCCTCTCGAGATGGCCGGCGCCTACGCCACCCTCGCCGACGGCGGCGTCCACCACGCCCCGATCCTCATCTCCCGGGTGACGACCGCGGCGGGCACCCCGCTCCCGCTGCCCGTCCCCGCCACGAGCCGCCGGGTGCTCTCGACCACCCAGGCGGCCGAGGAGACCTACGCCCTC
>JAJYLA010000033.1 GCA_021788115.1 Actinomycetes bacterium
AACCCACGCCCGTTCGTGTGGACCAAGACCGCCGAAGACATCCTCGAACGCCTCGCCGGCTACTGCACAGCCATCAACACCGGCGCACAACCCATTTCATAGCGCTCCAAGCTTCCAGGACACTAGCTCGCCTCGTCTGAGCCGGGCACCGTCACCGCCGGTCGATGTCGCTGCAGGCTGAAGTTCTGGATTGGGCGCAGTCAGTTGGAGTGGGTTCCAGTGGTCGGGCTGGCGGCGCCCGTTGTCGCCCCGACCGCCCGGAACCCGAGTGGCTTGGCCCGACGCTTCGAGAGCAGCGAGGGCCTTGGTGGCGGTGGACTGGCCGATCCCGGCCGCCTCTGCCAGGACGGCGGCGGTCGAGCCGGGACGAGCGGCCAGCGCGGCGGCTACCTCCTGAGCGGCGCCACCGTTGGTGTTTGTTCCTTTTCCTGCCATTGGACCTCCTTGTCTTGGTCCTGACAGGGGGTACCTCGAACCGGCCCACACCTCAAGGCAAAAGCGCGCACGGCCCGGACTTTGTCCCAAGACGTGGCTTCGACCCCTATTTGGGTGGTGGCACGAATTCGGCAGTGGGCCACCCATGGACACGACCCCCGCTTCTCAACCGACCTGCGACGGGCTGAACGGCGAACCGTCTCGCCCGCAGCAGAGGTACCGTCGTCCCCCCTGCGAGCCGGCCAGCGAGCCAACCATCAGTTTCGAAGTGCTCGTCGTGGGCGGGGAGGAGGGGGCCGAACTCCGGGTCGCCCAGGCCCGGGCGATCAAGGAGATATTGGAATGGCTGGCAACCAAGCGGCGAGAGCACTGAACCTCGATATGAGCCACGAGCCCGGTGACGGCGAGATCATCCATCCGGCCCAGGCCCCGCCTGCGCCTTCGAGTCCGTACGCCCCGGGGCTGCGCCTGGCGTGGTGGGGACGGGTATCCACCGAGGACCAACAGGACCCCACCCTCTCCTTGCCGCGCCAGCTGCACAACTCCCGGGCGGCGCTGCCTGCAGGCGCGTTGATCGTCGCCCACTATTACGACGTGGAATCAGGCCGCAAGGATCTCGCGCTGCGCGGATACTCGCGCGCCCACGAGCGGTTCGACATCCCCATTCCTCGTGACGGCGGCATCCAGGAGCTGCTCGCCGAATCCAAGAATCCGGACCGGCGGTTCGACGCGGTTATCTGTGAGTCAATCGAACGGGTCGCCCGACGTACCTATTACGGCACCAAGATCGAACACGATCTCGAAGCCGCAGGAGTCGCTCTCTTTGCCGCCGACGAGCCGATCATCCTCAACGGCAAGAAGGCTACGACCATCCTGACTCGCCGGGTCAAGCAGGGCGTCGCGGAGTGGTACGTCCTTGAAATCCTGGAGAAATCCTGGGACGGCTTCTGTGAACATACGCGTCAAGGCTGGAATGTCGGTGTCCCTCCGTACGGCTACATGGCCGACAAGGTGCCCCACCCCGTCCCATCCCGCCGTGCTGAGGGTCGCACCAAGACCCGCCTCGTTCCTGACTCAGCGCGTGCTCCCGTTGTCCATCAGATGTTCATGTGGCGGGTTACCGAGCGTCTCGGGTACGGCGCGATCGCGGAGAGGCTCAACGCCGACCCCGACCGGTATCCGGTCCCCATATCCCTCGACCCCGCTCGCCAACGTGACGCTTGGGGGAAATCCACCGTTCGGGCGATCCTCGTCAACCCGAAGTACACCGGCTATATGGTCTGGAACCGGCGGGCCATGAAGAGGGGCGGAAAGCAAAATCCGTCCTCGACTTGGGTGTGGTCCCCGCAGCCCACCCACGAACCGCTCGTGACCAAGTCGATCTTCGATGCTGCTGCCGGAATCACCGAGCGCCGCCATCGCTCCCGGGACGGTGCTGGTCTCAACTCACACCCGGAGACCACCCGCTCCTATCTTCTGCGCTCGTTCGTGATCTGCGAGGCCTGCGGTCGACGAATGTACGGCCGTTTCAATAGGAAGAGTACGTACTACGTCTGTCAACCGGCCCTCAATCACTCCGGCAAGGTCGCCGAACGCTTCCCAGATCACCCCGCCAGCATTTGGATCCGAGAAGACCCGCTTCTCGCTGCCATCACCGAGTTCTTCGCCAAGCGCATCCTCGGTTCGGATCGAAGCGCCTTTCTCGCCGTCGACCTCGGCGTCATCGACCACCGAACAGACGCGGATCGAGCGGCCCAGCTGGATGCTCTTCGCCGATCGCTCGGCGACATCGGCGACCGTCAGGACCGTCTTATCCGCACCCTCGAAACCCAAGACGACCCCGGTGGCGCAGTCTTCACCAGGGTCCAAGATCGCCTCCGCGAACTAGAAGTCGAAAGGCAAGCCAAGCTCGACTCTCTCGCCGACCTCGAAGCCAGAGACGACACACCGGAGACCGTCGCGGTTGACCTCCTCGATCAACTTCCGGTGCTCAGCGCCGATCTCCTCGACGCCCCCGCCGATCAACTTCGACGCCTGTTCGAGGCGTTCCGGCTCGTCGTCCGTTACCGCAGACCCGACCACCACGCTCTCATTCAGGTCACCCTCACCGACGACACCATCAACTACCTCAACGCGGAAGTCATCCCTCTCTTCGCCCCTCAAGACGAGCTGTCACCGCCGACGTTGCCCGCCACCCCCCGGCACGGATCTGCGGAGCACCCCCAACGGGATTCGAACCCGTGCTGCCGCCTTGAAAGGGCGGTGTCCTAGGCCGCTAGACGATGGGGGCCAGGCGCCCGAGCCTACCGCCGGCGCGACCGGGCGCCGAGGCGCGCCGGCGCGACGTCAGGGCTCGCGGAGGGACCACAGCGTCCCGTCGGGGGTGTCGCGCACCTCCACCGACAGGGCCGCCAGCGCCTCGCGGATCCGGTCGGCGTCCCCGTAGCGGCCCTGCTCGCGGGCGGCGGTCCTCTGCGACAGGAGGGCGACGACGAAGCCGCCCACGACCTCGGCTGGGTCGCGGGCGCCGTCACGGGCGAGCTCGCCGAGGCGGGCGAGCATCCGGCGCAGCGCGGCGCGTCCCCGATCCGCCGCGTCGGACTGGGTGGTGTCGCGGGCCCACTGCGCCAGGGTCTCGTCGAGCTCGAGGGCGGCTCGGACCGCGTCGTCGACGTCCCGGGCGGCCAGCGCGGCGTCGAACTCGGATTCCAGGCGTCGGATCTCCCCGTGGAGGGCCGTCGGCGCGCCACCTGCCGAGGCGGGCGGGCGGGTGCCGGCGGGCGCGGCGGGCAGCCTTTTTCCCGGATCCGAGGCCAGGCCCCTCAACGACCCGGTCGCCACGCTCTCCCCGCCCGCCACCGTCGCCGAGACCCCCCGCCGGCGGACCGTGACCACCCCGTTCCCGCTGACCGTCGCGGTGCCGGCGTCGAGGTCGAACACGCACGCGGTGTGCTCGTCGACGCCGAGGACCCAGCCGTCGTCGGGCAGCTGGTGCTCGAGGGCGGCGAGTCGCCGCTCGCCCAGGTAGCAGAACCGGGTGTCGTGGGTCCCCCCCTCGGCGTTGTCGTAGTGGGGGATGACCGCCACTGCCCCCCCGAGCATCCCGAGCAGGTCGAGGCCGTCGGCCCACGCCGGGTCGGCGCCCACCTTGTAGATCTCGTACACCGGCACCGTGAAGCGCCCGAGCGTGAGGGCCGCCGCGCTGGCGAACGTCACGCACCCGCCGTGCGCCAGCTTGTCGGCGAGCAGCCGGGGCACGTCGCTGGCTGCCCACTGGCGCAGGGCGTAGGTCGGGCTGCCGGGGCCGGCGAACACCCAGCCGGCGGCGGCGACCGCCGCCTGCGCCGCCTCCCAGCGGGCCGGGTCGGCGCCCTCCGCCCGGCGCAGCTCGGCGACACCGACCCGCCGCCCGACGCTGGCGGCGAAGTACTCCACGGCCCGGGCGGAGATGTCGTCGGCGTTGGCCTGGAAGCCGTAGGGCGTGTCGAGCAGCACGGCGCGCGCCGGGTCCGGCCCGAGACGATCGAACAGCTGCCGGTGGGTCTTCACCATGGTCGGCGCCGTCTCCCCGGAGCCCATGATCGCGAGGAGCCGGGTCATCGGGGAAAAAGACCGGGTCCTGTTGCTTCGTGGATCAGCGACGCCACCAGGTCCGGGTGCTGGGCGTGCAGGTCGTGGTCGCCTGCGATCCAGCGGGTCACCGACGTCGGGAGGGCCGCGCCGGCGCGCGCCACCTCCGCGCGCTTTGCGGCCATCCACCGGTGGTTGGCGGCGTCCTCGGCGGCGAGCACGAGGACCGGCACCTCGATCGCCGGGTAGAGCCGGGAAGGCCGGTGCTCCCACAGGTGGCGGAGGATCGTCAGGTGGCGGCTGCGGGTGAGGCGCGGCCGGATCCTGCCGTCGGGGCCGGTTTCGACGTTGGCGAGAATCCCCGCGATCCCCTCCTCGGGCCAGTCGGGGTGCGCGCCGCGGATCATCCGTTCGAAGCCGCCGGCGTCGAGACCGTCGAGCGCGGGCGGCGCCAGCGCCGCCTCGCAGGTGGGCCAGTCGGCGAAGCGGGCGGCCAGCTCGGCGGTCCCCCCGTCCACGAGGGCGAGGCCGGCGACGGGCTCCGGGCGGGTCGCCGCCAGCTCCAGCACCACGTTCGCGCCCCAGCTCTGGCCCGCTGCAAACGGCCGGCGGGCGCCGGTCCAGCCCAGCTCCTCGAGGACGGCTCGAAGATCCGCGGTCAGCGTCGCGAAGTCGTAACCGCCGTCGGGCTTGTCGGAGAGGCCGTGGCCGCGCTGGTCGAGCGCGGCGACGGGGTGCCCCGCGTCGGCGAGGCGCCAGGCGACCCCGTCCCACAGCCGGGCGTTGGACGCGAGGCCGTGGACGAGCAGCACCGGGACGTCGGCGGATCCGGCGGCGCGCACGATGACGTTGAGCGACACTCCGTCCGCGACGGTGACACGGCGCGCCGTCGCGTCGTGGCCGTCGGTCACCGCTTCACCCCTGCCGGTCGGGGCCGGCGGCGTCCGGGGCGAGGGCGATGACGAGCCGGCGCTCGCGCACCATGGCGGCGCGGTACTCCTCCCAGTCGGGGTGCTCGCCGCGGATCTGGCGGTACAGCGCGACGAGCGTGTCCATCGCGTCGGGGAGGGACACGATCTCCGCCGTGCCCCTCACGGTCACCCACGGGCCGAAGAACCCGTCGCCGAACGCGCACAGCACGGCCCGCGGGTCGCGGCGCAGGTTCCGGACCTTGTAGGCGGGCTCGCGGCTGGAGATGATCACCCGGCCCGAGTCGTCGACGCCGTGGACGACCGGCGAGGGCTGCGGGTCGCCGTCGCGTTTGCGGGTGATGAGGACGGAGTGGTGGTTGTCGCGGAGGAAGGAGAGGGCCCGCTCGATGTCCATGCCGTCAAGTCTGCCCCGCCAGGGCGTCTATCGCCTCGCCGAGCAGGTAGCTGAGCCAGTGGTAGAGGGCCTCCTCGGGGGTGGCAGGCGGGTTCCGCTCGTCGTCTTCGCTCACGTCGAGGTAGGTGCCGAGGACGAGGCGGACGCTGTTGATGGCGCGGGTCCACGCGAGAAGCTGCTCCTCCGAGAGGTTCTGCTCCTCGGCGGTGGCGGCGACCAGGTTCAGCTCATCGCGGTGGCGCTCCACGAGGTCGTCGCGCATGAGCCGGCGGTACTCCTCCTCCTGCGAGGTGTGCTCCGCCTGGGAGTACGCGGGAGGGAAGAGCCGGTGCAGGACCTCCTGGTCGGGGTCGTCGAGCAGCGCCTCGAACTGCTCGGCGAGCTGGCGGAGCGCCACCCTGTCGTCGGCGTTCAGGTTGAGCTGGAAGCCGCCCTGCCGGTTGCGCTTGACGAGCCGGCGGGGGAGGATCGGGGTCAGTTGTCGTGCTCCATGGTCGCCCACAAGCCGTGCTCGTGGAGGCGGAACACGTCGAGCTCCGCCCTCTCCCGCGACCCGTGGGACACGACGGCCTTGCCTTTCAAGTGGACGTCGAGCATCAGCTTGTGGGCCTTCTCGTGGCTGTAGCCGAACAGCTTCTGGAAGACGAAGGTGACATAGGTCATCAGGTTGATGGGGTCGTTCCAGACGAGGACCTTCCACGGCCGGTCGACGGCGGTGACATCGAAGACCTCCGGCCTCTCGACTTCGGTGGGGGCGGTGGTGGGCATGGCGATCTACGACGGGACGGCGCCCGGCGCGGAAGCGGCGAGGGGCGGGGCGCTGACGGGCGGGGCGCTGACGGCGCCGGCGGCTTCGGGACTGCTCCCGGCGGTCCCGGTGCCCGCCGCCGGTTGCGCGTCGAAGAGGCCGAAGTAGTAGCGCAGCGCCGTGATCACGACGATGGTCGCGCCGGCCACGTGCACGGCGACGACGCCGACGGGGTCGCCGCTGAAGTACTGGGCGTATCCGACGGCCGCCTGGGCCACCAGCGCCGCGAGCAGCACCTCGGCGCGGCGCAGGACCGGCCGCGGTGGGGACGAGCGGGCCAGGCTCCACATGGCGGCGAGGGTGACGACGATGAGCAGCTCCACCGTCGTCCCGTGCAGCTGGGCGACCGAGTGCAGCGAGAAGCCGAAGCGGCGCGCGGAGGGGTCGCCCCCATGGGGTCCCGTCGAGGTCACGACGGTCCCGAGGGTGATGACCGCCGCGACGAGCACCAGCTGGGCGCGGGCGAGCAGAATCTGCGGCCTGCCGACCACCGCAACCCGGCGCCTCGGCGCAGCGCCGTCGGGGATGCGGGCCCGGTGGTGGAGAACCGCGGCGTCCCCGAGGAACACCACCGCCAGCAGGAAGTGGGACATGACGAAGCCGGGCGCCAGCTTGTAGAGGACGGTCAACCCGCCGAGGACGATCTCGGCGAGGAGGCCGGCGAGGAGCCCGGCCGCCAGCAGGGTGAGGTCCTTGCGCCGGGGGGATCTCCACAGAGCCGCGGCGAGGGCGCCGATGGCGGCGACGGCGACGGCCGCGTTGATCAGCCGGTTGCCGAACTCGACCCACGCGTGGAACTGCAGGGGCGCCACGACGCTGGTCGACGTGCACTTCGGCCAGTCCGAGCAACCGAGCCCCGACCCGGTGAGGCGCACCGCGGCGCCCGACACGATCGTGAGCGCCAGGACCCACACGGCCGCCGCGGCCATCTTCTGGAACGCCCGCGGCGACACGCGCTTCGGCGCCCGGACTCGCACGCGGCCGCCGCGGCTGGGTCCACTCATCGCCGCCCATGCTAGGTCCCCGGCCCGCGCCGCCCGCAGGCGGCCGCCCTGCACGTGCGGGGTGGGGGAGGGGCGGCGGCCCTCACTCCCAGCGGAACAGCCGCGCCGCGGCAACCGGCGCGGCGACTGCCCACAGCGCGAGGACCACCCACGCCCGGCCGGGGACCCCGCCGCCGGCGGCGAGCGAGCCGTGCAGGGCGTCGGAGAGGGCGCCGGCGGGGAGGGCCCGGGCGAAGTCCCGCATGCCGCCGGGCAGCTTGGAGAGCGGGAAGATCATCCCGCCGAGCAGGAGCAGCGCGAGGTAGAGGCCGTTGGCGGCCGCCAGCGTGACCTCGGCGCGCAGGGCGCCGGCCATCAGCAGGCCGAGGCCGGCGAACGCGGCGGTGCCGAGCAGGACGGCCGGGACCGCGAGCCAGACCGGCCCGGAGGGGTTCCAGCCGACCGCGAAAGCGACGGCCACGAGGACGATCACCTGGAATATCTCGATGACGGCGATGGAGGCGATCTTGGCGGCGAGCAGGCGGGGACGGCCGAGGGGGGTGGCCCCCAGCCGCTTGAGCACGCCGTACTGGCGCTCGAAGCCGGTCGCGATGCCCAGGCTGACCATCGAGGTGGACATGACGGCCAGGGCCAGGATGCCCGGGGTCAGGAACGTCACGGCGTGGGCCACGTGCGCCGGCCTGGGCAGCACGTCCACGAGCGAGAAGAAGACGAGCAGCCCGACCGGTATGGCCAGGTTGAGCAGCACCGCGTCCCCTCGCCGGGCGGTGAGGCGCAGCTCGGCGGCGGCCTGAGCCCGAAACGCCCTCATCTCCCCTCCTCCTCTCGCGCCCCGCCCCGGTCGCCGGCGGTGAGGCGCAGGAACACCTCCTCGAGCCTCTCCCGGCCGGTCCGCAGGTCCGCCAGCGGAAGGTCCCGCTCGGCGAGCCACCCCGCCAGCGCGGCGACGGTCGCCGGCCTGCCCGGGTCGGCCACGCGGTACTGGCCGGGCTCGATCTCCTCCACCGCCGCGCCGAGAACGGCCGCCAGGGCCGCCGTGTCCAGCCCGGGAGGGGCCCCGAAGCGCATCCCGGCGACTCCGGCGACTCCGGCCCCGCCGCCGGCTCCTGTGCCGCCCCGCGCGGCGGCGTCGCCGCCCTCGGAGGTGAGCTCCGCCGGCGTCCCGGCGGCCACCACGCTTCCCTTCTCGATGATGACGATCCGGTCGGCCAGGCGCTCCGCCTCCTCGAGCTCGTGGGTGGTGAGCACCACGCACACGCCGCCGGCTTTCAACCGCGCCACCTCCGCCCGGATCGCCACCCGGCCGTGGGGGTCCACGCCGGCGGTGGGCTCGTCGAGGAAGACCACCTCCGGCCGGCCGACCAGCGCCAGCGCCAGCGAGAGGCGCTGCTGCTCCCCCCCGGACAGCCGGCGCCACGGCGTCCGGGCCACGTCCTCGAGCCCGAGACGCTCCAGCAGGGCGGAGGGCGCCACCGGGTCGTCGTAGTAGCTGGCGAACAGCCGGAGCGCCTCCCCGGGCGCCATGGCGGGGTAGACCCCGCCTGACTGCAGCATGACCCCGACCCGGCGGGCGAGCCTGGTGCGGTCGTCGGGGCGCTGAGGGTCGAGCCCGAGGACTTCCAGCCTGCCGGCTGCGGCCCGGCGGTAGCCTTCGAGCGCTTCCACCGTGCTGGTCTTGCCGGCGCCGTTGCGACCGAGCAGCCCGAGCACCTGCCCCGCCTCGGCGTGCAGGTCGAGGCCGTCGACGGCGACGACGTCGCCGTAGCGGACCACGAGTCCCGACACGCTGATCGCGGGGTGGTCGCTCCTGTGCATGGCCGCCAGACGGTATCGCGCGTCATCCCCGGGGAGGATGCGCCGAATCAGACCGGGGTGGGATGCGCCGGAGGGCCCGCGTCGCCGATGATGGAGGGGCCGGCGCGCGTGCGCCGCAACGAGGCCCGCCGCGAAACATCCGCGAGCGCCCACGGAGGCGTGATGATCCAAGCCCGCAACCTGTCCAAACGTTTCGGCGCCACGCTGGCGGTCGACGACCTGAGCTTCGACGTGCTGCCGGGCCGCGTGACCGGGTTCCTCGGTCCCAACGGCGCCGGCAAGACGACGACCATGCGCATGATCCTCGGCCTGGACCATCCGACCGGCGGCACGGTGACCGTGGCGGGCCGCGCCTACCGGAGCCTCCCCGCCCCCCTCCGCGAGGTCGGGGGGCTCCTCGACGCCAAGGCGGTCCACGGGGGCCGCCGCGCCTACTACCACCTGCTGTGCCTCGCCCAGAGCAACGGGATACCCGCCCGCCGGGTGGACGAGGTGCTGTCGATCGTCGGGCTCGAGGCGGTCGCCACGAAGCGTGCGGGGGCCTTCTCCCTCGGGATGGGCCAGCGGCTGGGGATCGCCGCCGCGCTGCTCGGCGACCCGGGCGTGCTGGTCTTCGACGAGCCCGTCAACGGCCTGGACCCCGAAGGCATCGCCTGGGTCCGCCGGCTCATGCGGGCGCTGGCGGACGAGGGGCGCACCGTGTTCGTGTCCAGCCACCTGATGAGCGAGATGGCGCTCACCGCCGACCACCTGATCGTCATCGGACGCGGCCGGCTCATCCGGGACGAGAGCGTGCAGGACTTCGTGGATTCGAGCTCCACCCGCTCGGTGCGGCTGCGCTCGCCGCGCCTCGACGAGCTGATCCCGTTCCTCGAAGCGGCCGGCGCCAGCGTGCGGGCGGCGACCGAGGGGGCGGTGGACGTCCACGGCATGGAGGCGCCGGCCATCGGGGAGCTCGCGGCGGACCGCGGCATCCCCCTGTACGAGCTGACACCGAAGCGGGCGTCGCTCGAGGAGGCTTTCATGGAGCTGACCCGGGAGACCGTCGACTTCCACGCCGGCGAGGCGGTGGCGTGATGGTGACGGCGACCACTACCGCATACCGCGCGGCCACCTTCGGCGACGCCCTGCGCTCCGAGTGGACCAAGATCCGCACCGTGCGCTCGACGTTCTGGGCCCTGCTCATCGCGGCCGCGCTCGGCATAGGGCTCGGCGCCCTGATCAGCGGGGTGTCGGCGAACCACTACGCGACCGACCCCGGCGTTCGCTTCAACTGGCGTCCCGTGGATCACAGCCTCGCCAGCCTCGGGCTCGCCCAGCTCGCCTTCGCCGTCCTCGGCGTGATGCTGGTGACCGGCGAGTACTCGAGCGGCATGATCCGCTCCAGCCTCGCTGCCGTCCCCCGGAGGGGTCGCCTGTTCGCCGCGAAGGCCACGGTCTTCGCCGCCGTGGCCCTCGTGGTCGGGGAGGTGATCAGCTTCGCGACGTTCCTCGTCGGCCAGGCCCTCATCTCGGCGGTGTCGGCCCAGGCCCCCTCGGCCAGCCTCGGCCAGCACGAGGTGCTGCGCGCCGTCGCCGGTGCCGGCCTCTACCTGGCGGCGATCGGCCTGCTCGGCCTCTTCCTCGGAACGATGCTGCGCCACGCCGCCGCCGGTATCGGCGTGGTCGTCGCCGTCCTGTTCGTCCTGCCCGGCATCGCGGCCGCGCTGCCCAGCTCGTGGCAGCACCCCATCGAGAAGTACTGGCCGACCAACGCCGGCCAACAGGTCGCCCACCTCGTGCGCGACAGCAACACGCTGACCCCCTGGGCGGGGTTCGCGGTGATGGTCCTCTTCCTCGCGGTCGTCGCCGTCGCCGCCCTCGCGGTGCTCGAGAGGCGCGACGCCTGAGGCCGGCGCCCGTCAGTCGGGCTGCTCGACCACCGGGTCCCGGGAGCGCCGCCGGCGGGCCGCGATGATCGCCACCAGCACCGCAACGACGATCCCGAGCGTCAGCCCGAGACCCACGCTGCCGAGGGTGTGCGACACGGACCTCCAGCTCGCGCCCGCGGCATAACCGACGAGCACCATGGTGGTCCCCCACGCCGCGCCCCCGATGACGTTGAAGAGCAGGAAGCTGCGGTAGGGCATCTCGGCGATCCCGGCGACGCCGGGGACGAGGACCCGGAGGGCGACGCTCCAGCGGCCGATCACCACCGCCCACGCCCCCCGCCGCTTCATGAGCGCCCTCGCCCGGCCGACGTGGACCGGCTTGACCCACCGTGCCAGGGGCCCCTCGAGCAGCCCGACACCCCAGCGCCGGCCGACGGCGTAGCCGGCGCTGTCGCCGAGGATCGCCCCGATCACGACGGCCGCGACCGCGCTGCCGAGGCTGATGCGGTGCTCGAAGGAGAGCACCCCGCCCAGGATGGCGGCGTCCTCGCCGGGGAAGACGAAGCCGAGGAACACCGACGCTTCCAGTGCGGGCAGGGCGAAGATCAGCACGAGCGCCACCGGGCCGCTCAGATGCAGGATCGCGTGGGCGATGCTGGTCACGGCGATCGCTCCCCCTCCGCTGCCCGCGCCGCGGCGGGGGGCGTGGTCCCCGCGGCCGTCCGCTCGACCGAGCGGCGCAGGGCGGCGTGCAGCGAATCCGGCGTCAGCACGCCGAGATAGTGGTCTCCGTCCAGGACCGCCACCCAGGCGGCGTCGTGCTGGAGCATCTCGGCGAAAGCCTGCTTCAGGCTGGCGTCGGCGGGCACCGCCGCCTCCATGCGGTGCGTCCGGGAGTCGAGCGTCCCCTCCCCGTCCAGGTCGCCGGCACCCAGCCAGCCCCTCAGCCGGCCGTCGCCGTCGATGACGACGCCCCAGCGGCTTCCGCCGTCCTCGAGGAGGCTGCGCGCCTCGGTCACGGTGTCGGAGACGCCGATGAGCGGCGGCCTCTCGAGGTCCGACGGCTCGATCCCCGTCACGCTCAAGCGCTTCAGCCCCCGGTCGGCCCCGACGAACTCGGCGACGAACGGCGTCGCCGGCGAGCCGAGGAGCGCGGCGGGCGTGTCGTACTGCTCCAGCCGGCCCCCGTCGGCGAGGACGGCGATCCGGTCGCCCACCCGGACCGCCTCCTCGATGTCGTGGGTGACGAACACCACGGTCTTGTGCAGCTCCTGCTGCAGGCGGAGGAACTCGCTTTGCAGCCGGCCACGGGTGATCGGGTCGATCGCCCCGAACGGCTCGTCCATCAGCAGGACCGGCGGGTCGGCGGCGAGCGCCCGGGCGACGCCCGCCCGCTGGCGCTGGCCCCCCGACAGCTCCGCCGGGTAGCGCTTCCCGTGCCGCTCGGCGTCCAGGCCGACCATCTCGAGCAGTTCCCGTGTGCGCCCGCGGATCCTTTGGCGATCCCAGCCGAGCAGCCGCGGCACGGTCCCCACGTTGTCCTCCACGGTCAGGTGGGGGAACAGGCCGACGTGCTGGATCACGTAGCCCATCCGGCGGCGGAGCGCCACCGGGTTCATCGAGGCGATGTCGTCGCCGTCGAGGAAGATCCGGCCCGTCGTCGGCTCGATGAGCCGGTTGACCATCCTCATGGTGGTCGTCTTGCCGGACCCCGACGGCCCGACGAGCACGCATATCTCGCCCACGCCCACGTCGAGGCTGAGGCGGTCCACGGCGACGGTGCCGTCGTCGTAGCGCTTGGTCACCTCTTCGAGGCGCAGCACGCAGCCACGTTACCGGGGCCGCCCCCGTGGCGAACGGCACGGCGTAGCATGCGGGCGTGGCCGGCACCGCCAGCGCCCTGCTCGGCGACGCGCAGCCGTGGCTGCAGTGGGGCTGGATCGACCGCCACCTCGGCGAGATCGGCTCCGCGATCGGCCAGCACATCGAGTTGACGCTCATCGCGGTGGGCATCGGGCTGGCCATATCGCTCCCGCTCGGCTACGTGGCATGGCGCTGGAAGCGGTGGGAGAAGCCGCTGTACGGCATCACCGGCGCCCTTTTCACCGTCCCGTCGCTGGCGCTGTTCGCGTTCCTGATCCCCGTAACCGGCCTCGGGAGGACCACCGCCGAGATCGGGCTGGTGAGCTACACCCTCCTCATCCTGGTACGCAACATCGTCGCCGGCCTCGACTCGGTCCCCGCCGAGGTCCGTGACGCGGCCCGGGGTCTCGGGTACGGCGCCGGCCGCCAGCTCGTGTTCGTCGACCTGCCCCTGGCCGCCCCGACGATCATCGCCGGCGTGCGCCTGGCCGTGGTCACGACGATCGGCCTGGTCACCGTCGCCAGCCTCGTCGGGGCGGGCGGCGGACTCGGAACGCTCATCTCCCTCGGCCAGCAGAACAACTTCCGCACCGAGGTCGTGCTCGGCGCCGTCCTGTCGGTGGTCCTCGCCGCGGCGTTCGACGTGGCGCTGGTGCTGGTCGAAAGGGCGGTCACCCCCTGGTCGCGCCGGGGGGCGCGCGGCTGATGTGGCACTTCCTCGGCGAGCTCGCCTCCTGGTACGCGACCGGGTCGCACTGGCACGGCTCGTCCGGGGTGCCGGTCCTCCTATGGGCGACGGTGAAAATAGCGGCCGAGTCCGTGCTGATCGCCCTTGCTGTGGCGTTACCCGTCGGCGTGGGTCTCGGTCACAGCGGGCGGGGCGGCTTCCTGGCCATCAACGTCACCAACGTCGGGCGCGCCCTGCCCGCCATTGCGGTGCTGGTGATCGGCGTGCAGGTGCTCGGCATCGGCGAGCCGCCGGCGCTTGCGACGCTGGTCGTGCTGTCGTTGCCGCCCGTCCTCACCAACGCCTACATCGGCGTCCGGCAGGTCGACCCGGAGGTGACCGACGCCGCCCGGGGGATGGGGATGACCGGCTGGCAGGTGCTGCGCCGGGTCGAGCTGCCCACCGCCCTGCCGCTCATCGCAGCGGGCGTGCGGACGGCTGCCGTCCAGGCGGTTGCCACGGTCACCCTCGCTGCGTACGTCTCCTACTCCTGCCTGGGATCGCTCATCCTCGAGGGGATCAGCGTCGGCGACCACGTCGAGATCGTGGCCGGCTCCCTGCTCGTGGTCGCGCTCGCGCTGCTCACCGAGCTTGCCCTCGCCTGGCTGCAGCGGGCCGTGACGCCCGCGGGCATCCGGGTCGCCTCCCGGCTGACCTGGTCGGAGGCATGACGTAGCCTCGTGCGATCGGACCAGGGAGGAACCAACCATGCGTTTGACCCGGATGGCCGCGATCCCGGCTCTGCTGGCCGCGGCCGCAACCCTGGCGGCGGCCTGCAGCTCGCCGTCGAAGTCCACGAGCCCTGGAACCAAGCCCCGCATCACGATCGGTGCACAGAACTTCACCGAGAACGAGGTCCTCGCCTACGTGTACTCCGACGCGCTCGAGGCCGCCGGCTACCCTTCGAGCGTCAAGCCCAACCTCGGATCGCGCGAGATCATCGAGCCGGCGCTCGAGAAGGGTGACATCGACGCGACGATCGAGTACGTGGGCAACTACCTGGCGTACCTCGACCCGAAGGCGGGCAACCTCTCTGTCTCCGCCACCGTCGCCACCCTGAAGCCGATCGTCGCCAAGAAGGGCCTCACCCTCGGTGCCGTCTCGAGGGCCGCCGACTCCGACGCCATCGCCGTCACCCAGGCGACCGCGACCAGGTACCACCTGTCGTCCATCGCCGACCTGAAGCCGTACGCGTCCAGGTGGACGTTCGGGGGGCCGCCCGAGTGCGCCACCCGGATCACCTGCGTGCCGGGACTGGAGAAGTACTACGGGATCAAGTTCAAGTCGTTCAAGTCCCTCGACGAGGACGGCGTCATCACCCACACCGCACTGGCCAACGGGGACGTGCAGGCCGCCCGCATCTTCTCCTCCGACGCGGTGATCGCCCAGGACCATTTCGTCGTCCTCTCCGACCCGAAGTACTTCCAGGGCGCCGGCAACATCATTCCCGTCGTGCGCACCGCCAAGGCCACCCCGGGAGCGCTCGCGGTGCTCGCGCGGGTGTCCGACGCCTTGACGACCGCCGACCTGGTGCAGTTCAACCTGAAGGTCTCGGTCGACCACGACGACCCCACGGCGGTGGCCTCCGCGTTCGTGCAGGCCGAGCACCTCGGTTGAGCGCGCCGGTGGCCGAACCCGAGCTGTGGCTGATCCGCCACGGCGAGACCGAATGGAGCAGAGCCGGGCGCCACACGGGCGTCACCGAGGTGCCGCTCACCCCCGCCGGCGAGGACCAGGCGCGGCGGCTCGGCGAGGTCCTCGCCGGCCTGCGCTTCGACCGGGTCCTCTGCAGCCCCCGCCTGCGCGCCCGGCACACCGCCGAGCTGGCCGGGCTGCTCCCCTTCGAGGTCGTCGACGACCTCCGGGAGTGGGACTACGGGGAGTTCGAGGGGCAGACGACCGCGGACATCCAAGACGGCATTCCCGGATGGAGCATCTGGGACGGCCCCTGGAACGGCGGCGAGACGGCGGATTCCGTCGGGGCCCGCGCCGACCGCGTGGTCGACGAGCTCCTCGCCTCCGGCGCGCAGCGCGTCGCCCTGGTCGGCCACGGGCACTTCAGCCGTGTCCTCGCCGCCCGCTGGGCCGGCGCCCCTCCCTCCGCCGGCCGCTGGCTGTACCTCGACACCGCCACGATCAGCGCCCTCGGCTGGGACCGCCACGGACCGGTCGTCCTGCGCTGGAACCTGCCCGCCTCCTGGGTGGCCGCAGCCGAGGCGTAGCGCCGGCGCCTCCGGCGCCGGCTTGCGAAGGGACGGGTGACCTCGGCCAGGATGGGCCCGTGACAGCGCAGAACCCCCCGCCCGTGCCGCGCTGCTACGTCCACCCGGACAGGGTGGCGGGGTCGGTGTGCCGGCGCTGCAACCGGCCTATCTGCCCGGAGTGCATGCACGAGGCGCCCGTCGGCTGGCAGTGTCCCGCGTGCACCCGGGAGGGTCACCGTCGCGCCCCGGAGATCCGCTGGCGGCCGGCGTCGAGGGGGCGGCTCGGAAACACCCGCCTGACGCCCGCGGTCCTGGCGCTCATCGCGGTCAACGTGGCCGTGTTCCTGTGGGAGCAGGCCCACTACGCCAACGTGGTCGACCGCTTCGCCATGTGGCCCGTCGGGGTGCACTCCGAAGGCCAGTGGTACCGGCTCATCACCGCGGCTTTCCTGCACGCCAACCTGGAGCACATCCTCTTCAACATGGTCACCCTGGCGATCGTCGGCTCCCCGGTCGAAGCGGAGCTCGGCAAGGTCCGCTTCGTCGCGCTGTACTTCGTCTCCGCGCTGGGCGGGTCCGTCGCGTCCTACCTGCTCAGCCGGCCCTTCGAGGCGGGGGTCGGCGCGTCGGGAGCGATCTTCGGCGTGATGGGCGCCTACTTCGTGCTGGCCCGCCGGCGGCGGTGGGAGACGGGCACCATCGCGGCGCTCATCGTGATCAACATCGTGATCAGCTTCGCTGTCCCCATCATCGACTGGAGGGCCCATCTCGGGGGTCTCTTCACGGGCGCCGTGGTGGGTTTCGGCATGGGCCGGACGTCCGAGGTACGCCGGCTCGCCGGTCGGGCCGGGGGGATCGCCGCCGGCGTGGGCATCGCCGCCGCCGCGGCCGCAGTGCTCGCCGTCCTGGTGACCCTGCCGCCGGGACAGGTGAACCTGTAGCCCGGCCGGCGCAACCACAGCCCGGCCGGCGCCCCGCCGGCGCCCGGCCGCCTGGCCGGACCCGATCCACCGCATCCTCGGGGTAGGGTACAGCCCCTAGTCACAGATGCTGGTAGAAGCGCACGGGCCGCTAGCTCATCGGGTAGAGCAGGGGACTTTTAATCCCAAGGTGCGGGGTTCGAGCCCCCGGCGGCCCACGACAGGTAGCGTCCGGCAGGCCCACCAGCGGTGAGCACCCGGGAGCCAGCGTCCCTCGCCGGTGGGTCGACTCAGCAGCCCGACGAAGGGTTGGGTCTTCGCTGGCCGAACCTGCTCCAGGAGCGCTAGGGCTCTTCGGTGCAGGTGACGACGGTCGTCTTTCCGGACGTGATCGTTATGTCCGCCCCGCCGACCGACTGGTTGGGGGTCACCCCGGCACCGGTGCAGTGCAAAGTGGTGATGACTCCGTGCAAGCTCAGGACACCCGGCGCGAGCTGGTTCACAAGCTGGTGGCCGTCATCGGTGAGTGGAGCGGTCTCGAGGGCGGCGTGGTCGCCCAGACCGGGCAGGTACAAGTTGTCGATCGACAGGGAGCTCCCCGAGCGCTCGACAGAGCTGACGAAATGGATGTCTGCCGCGCCGCCCGCAGGAAGCACAAAGTTGACGGCTCGTCCGGTGCAGGTGACGACCGTTGCGGAGGCGGCGTCCGGTGCTCCCCCGGAGAATGCGTAACCCAGCCCTGGGGTCGAAGGTGGAGGGCCGTAGTTCGTGGTATCGCGCCCGTAGGCGTAGGAACCGCGCCCGGTCGGCAGGACGGGCAGGAGCCAGGTCGCGGCGACCAGCGGCTCGGCTCGGCTCCCGGCGATCCCGTTCACCGAGACGGCGCAGGGCATGGAATACCTCCCGGCCGGGTCGGTTCGGACCACCGTCAAGGTCTCGAGCCCGATGACGTACGCACCGGCGACGGGTCGACCGGCAGGGTCATCGACGGTCCCGGATATGACCCGTCGAGGAGGTGTGGACACCGCGGGCGCGACCGTGGTCGGCGGTGTTGCTGTGGTCGGCGGTGTCGCTACCGACGGCGGTTCGGTGGTTGGGCTGGTCGGCTCCACCGTCGGCGTGGCCGCCGGTGCGTTCGACCCCGAACTCGGCGTGAGATCCGTCTTGGTCGAGGTCCTGGTGGTCTGGCCGCAGGCAGCTACGGCTATGGATAGCGCCACAGCCGCCCCGGCGACTGTGAGCCGGATCATTCCCACTCCAGTCTGTTGTCGTCCTTCACGGACATTTTGGTCGTCCCGGGGGAGCGGTCGTGAGAGCCTTTGGTCCACCTCTTTTAGAGGCTCTGGTCCGCGGGCGTGCGCTGGAGGGCCCGGGCCCCGAGATGGGTTCGCGCGTCCGGCGTCCGGATCGGCGGCTTCGTGCTCACAGGCCCGAGCCCACCCCGTCCGCCGCGGCGGCCCGCCGACCGGCCGCTATCATCGGCGGCGATGGAGGACCACTCGGCCGACGCGGCGATGCTCGACCGGATCGAGGGGGAGCTCGAAGCCGTGGAGGCGGCGATGCGCCGGCTCGACGACGGCTCCTACGCCAGGTGCGAGGTCTGCGGTGCGGAGCTGGATGCCGCGGCGCTCGACGGCGATCCCCTCGCCACTTGCTGCGCTTCTCACCGGACCTGACGCCGCCGCCGCCCGGCCCTTTTTCCCCGGATCAGGAGCTCAGAGGGGGCCGTTGCCGTGCTTGCGGGCAACGATGCGCTCACGCTTGGTGGCGAGCATCCGCAGCGCCGCGACGACCGCGGAGCGGGTGTCCGCCGGGTCGATCACCTGGTCGACGTACCCCCGCTCCGCCGCCACGTAGGGGTTGAGGTAGGTCTCCTCGTACTCGTCCACGAGGCGGCTCTGGGTATCCGCGTCCTCGCGCCGGTGCAGGATCTGCACGGCCCCGCGCGCCCCCATCACGGCGACCTGGGCCGAGGGCCACGCGAGGCAGAGGTCGTTGCCCATCAGCTTGGAGTCCATGACGATGTATGCGCCGCCGAACGCCTTGCGCACGATCAGGCACACCCGGGGGACCGTCGCCTCGGCGTACGCGAACACGAGCTGGGCGCCGTGGCGGATCATGCCGCGCCATTCGAGGTCCTTTCCCGGCATGAAGCCGGGGGTGTCGACCAGCGTCACGAGGGGCACGTTGAAGGAGTCGCAGAAGGCGACGAACCGGGCGCCCTTCTGCGAGGCGGCGATGTCGAGGGTTCCGGCCATGGACTGGGGCTGGTTGGCGACGACCCCCACCGCCCGGCCGTCCACGCGGCACAGCGCCGTGACCAGCTGCGCCGCCCACCCGGCGCGCAGCTCGAGGTAGTGGCCGCCGTCGGCGATCGCCGCGACGACGCGGCGGATGTCGTAGGAGCCGGTCGCGCTGGTCGGTATGAGGTCGCGCAGCTCGGGCGTGGGACGGGTCGGGGGGTCCTCGACGGGCCAGACCTCGGCCTCGTCGTCGGTGTGGTCGGGGAGGTAGCCGAGGACGTCCGCCACGACGTCGAGGGCGTGCTCGGCGTCGTCGGCGACCAGCGCCCCGACGCCGGTCGAGCGAAGGTGCACGTGGCGGCCGCCGAGCTGGTCGGGGGTGAGGCGCAGCCCCGTGAGCCGGGCGACCGCCGTCGGCCCGGATACGTAGGCGACGGCCTCGGGGGTCATGACGACCAGGTCCGACATGCCGAGCAGAAGCGCCGGTCCGCCCAGGGCGAGGCCGTAGGTGACGAAGATGACCGGCACGATGCCCGAGCACCCCGCCACGGCCTGTGCGGCGCGTGCCCAGCCGTCGAGCGAGGCGACGCCCTCGTGGACGTCCGCCCCGGACGAGGCGAGGACCACGACCAGCGGGAGCCGGCGGGTGAGGGCGAGGGTCGCGGCGTCGGCGATCGTTACGCTGTCATCGGGGCTGAGCGCGCCGCGCCGCTCCTCCCGGTCGACGTGGACGAGCACCACCGTCCGTCCCGTGAGGGGAAGCTGGGTGAGCGCGGCGGTCGTTGTTCCGGGGACGCCGGCGCGCAGGGGCATCGACCTCCCGGCTCGGGTCGGCGCTGTGGACACGGTTCTCTGACACCGGCCGGCGCCGGCGGGTTACGGCGCCCGCGGTGGCGGCGAAGCGTGCGGCGCTTCGCGCCGGCATCCGCCGGCGCCTTCTCGCCGCCGGCGCCTATTCGCCGCCGGTCTCGATCCCGGCGTCGATGCCGCGGGCCATGAGGAACCCGCGGGCCCGCTCCGCGAGGGGATAACGACGGACCAGCGCCCAGAAGCGGCGCCCGTGGCCGGCGACGACGAGGTGGGCCAGCTCGTGGACGACCACGTAGTCGAGGACCCATCCCGGTTCGCCGGCGAGGCGGGACGACACCCGCACCGTGCCGTCGGCCGGGGTGCAGCTGCCCCAGCGCCACTGCTGGTTGTCGACCCAGCGGATGCTCGCCGGCCGGGGAAGCCGGTACCGCTCGGCGAGCACTTCGGCACGGGCCGCCAGGTCGATCCGGCTGGCGGCGCTGCGCCGCTCGATCCGACGCACCATCTCTGCGACCCACCGCTCCTCCTCCGCGGTGGTCATGGTGGCGGGAATCGAGACGCGCAGAACGCCTCCCACCTCCCGGGCCTGCACGGTCCTGCGCCGGCGAGCGCTGCGGACCACTTCCACCTTCACCGCCGGCGACCGTACCGCGCCACCGGCTCCCTTACGCCGGTTCCCGAGCGGTCAGCGGCTCGAGGAGGTCGACGGGCAGAAGGGGCACAAGACCGCCGTCGCCGTGCCGGCCCCGGTACCCCGCCAGGTGCCCGACGCGGTGCTCGGCCCGGCCGGCGGATCGCGCCAGCGAGTTGAGCACACCGCCGTGGGCGATGACGAGGAGCCGGCGGGCACCTCGGACCGCGGCGGCAGCGGCCGTCCGCCGGCCGGCGGCGGCCACCCGGGCGTCGAAGACGCCCCGCGGCTCGCCACCGCCCAGCGGCTGCTCGCCCCGTCGCATGCGGTCGACGTCCCCCGGCCAGCGCGCCTCCACCTCCGCGAAGCCGAGCCCGCTCCATCCCGCGACATCGTGCTCGCGAAGGCCCGGCTCCACCGCCCGTTCGGCGGCCGAGCCGAGCGCGGCCAGAAGGAGGTCGGCGGTGTGGCGGGCCCGGAGCAGATCGGAGGTCACCACTAGGTCGAAGGGTTCCTCCTCGGCGAGCCGCTCCGCTGCGACCGCCACCTGCTGCATGCCCTCCTCTGACAGCGGGGGGTCCGCCCATCCCTGCCATCGCCTCGCCGCGTTCCAGGTGCTCTGCGCGTGGCGGAGGAGCAGCAAGCCGTGCATCGCCCGAGCAGGCTACTCGGCCGCCCCGGGGCGCTCCGGGCGGCTCCGCGGTATCGTCGGGCACCGCGGCGGAGAAGGGAGACGCGACTCTGGCTTCGACGAGGGAAGAGGGTGCGGTCGACGACCGGCGACCCGGCGTCCCGGCCGGCGACCCGGCCGGCGACCCCGCCGCCGGTCCCGCAGGAGCCGAGCAGGCCGGCGAGCAGGAGGGCGCGGGCGCGTCCGTGGCGCTCCTGCTGTTCGCGGCGGCGCGCCTCGAGGCAGGCACGGGCCGGGAGGAGGTCCGCGGCCGGACCGTGGCCGAGGTGATCGACGCCGCCCGCCGGCGCCACGGGGCCTCCTTCGGTGCCGTCCTCGACCGGTCCCGGGTGTGGCTCAACGGGCAGCCCGCCCCGGCCGACCAGCACCTCACCGACGGGGACGAGGTGGCGGTCCTGCCCCCGGTGTCGGGCGGGGCGACCCGAAGGTGATCGCCTCGCAGGCGCCGGCGCCTCGGGAGGCGTCCGCCCCTGGGGCGGCGCGGGCGGCTGGGGCGCGGGCGGCGCGGGCGGCGCGGGCGGCGCCCGCCGCTGTAGCGGTGCCGGCACCTCGAGCGGCGCGGGCGGCGCTGCGCGGCATCCTGTGGGCCGCCCTCCTCGTCGCGGCGACGGCTGCCGGCGACGTGGCCGTGGCGGTCCTGCTCGTCCCCGCCAGCCTCGTCGCAGCCGTGTCGACCGTGCGGGCGTGCACCCGGCCCGGCGGTGGTGCGCGGCCTCCGGGCGCCTCGCTGGCGCTGGCCGCCTCGCTGTCGGTGGTTCTGCCGGTCGCCGCCCTGGGCGGGTTGACCACGGCGGCGTTCGGGGCGGCGGTGGGGGTCGGCGCGGCCGCCGCGCTGCTGCTCGTCACCCCGCTGCGCTTCCCCCTCCGCGCGCTGCTGGCGTCGGTCGCGCCGCCCGTGGCCGCGGCGTCGCTGGTCGTCGCCCGGCACCAGGGTGTCACCGAGGCCCTCACCCTGGTGGCCGCGCTGTGCCTGTTCGACCTGGCCAGCTTCACCGTCGGCGGCGGTCCTCGCGGCGGACTGCCGGGTGCCGTCGGCGGGGTGCTCACCCTCGCCGTGCTCGCGGTCCTCGTCGCCGCCGGGCTCGTGCCGCCGTTCGAGGGGCGCAGCCCGTGGATCCTCCTCGGTCTCGTCGCTGCTCTCGCCCCCGCCGGGGTCGCCGGCGGCTGGCGGCTCAGCTCCCAGGCACTGCCCGCCCTCCGCCGCCTCGACTCCGCTCTGCTGGCGGCCCCTGCGTGGGTGATCGGGGTGAGCCTGCTGCTCCACCGGTAGACGTGCGGTAGCCTCCAGGGACGGTGGCTCGTCTCGAAGATGTTCTGACTCCTGACTACCTCGACGGGCTGGAGGCATGGTCACTCGACGGCGTGCGGGCGCGGCGCGACGAGGCCACCGAGGTCGAGACCGCGCTGTCGTACGTGCGGCGCATGGTCCAGGGGCGCCTCGACATCGTGCTCGCCGAGCAGGAGTCCCGCCGCGTCGGCGAGAGCGCCGGCGACGTGGCCGAGCTGGTCGCCCGGCTTCCGACGATCCTCGGCGACCATGTGCTCGCCCCCGGCTTCGGCCGCCTGCCCACCCTGATCGCGCCCGGCGACATCGACCCGCCGCTGGTGAGCGCCCTCGAGGACGCCCTGCCCGCCGCCCGGATGTCCACCCTCGCCGAGCTCGACGACGCCGACCTCGAGGTCGCCTCGCACAAGCTGGAGCGGCTCGAGCGGTCGATCTCGTCGCAGCGGCGGGCGGTGTTCGAAGTCCTCGACAGGCTCCAGAACGAGATCGTACGGCGGTACCGGAGCGGCGAAGCCAGCGTCGACAGCCTGCTGCCGTGACGCCGGCCGGCAACCCGCTCGGCAGCCCGCTCGGCCCGCTCGACCTGGTCTCCGAGCCGCTCTCGCCGTGAACGACCTCCCCGACTTCGGCGACCCCTGGCGCGAGCTGGGCGAGTTCATCCGCGAGCAGCGCAACGTGGCGCGCCTGTCCCTGCGCCGCCTCTCCACCCTGGCCGGCGTCTCCAACCCCTACCTGAGCCAGATCGAGCGGGGCCTGCGCCGCCCCTCGGCGGAGATCCTGCAGCAGATCGCCAAGGCGCTGCGGATCTCGGCGGAGACGCTGTACATCCGGGCCGGCATCCTCGACCCGCACCGGCCGGAAGGGGACCTGACCGAGGCGATCCTCTCCGAACCCGGCCTCAGCCACGACCAGAAGCAGACCCTCCTGCGCATCTACCTGTCTTTCCGGCGGGAGAACGAGAGCGCCGCCGCCCAGGACGACGCGCCCCGCCCCTCACCCGTCGGCGCGCCGGCCCCCCCGCCCGGCGACGAGCCCCGACCCGGGAGGGGCGCCGGCTGATGCCCACGCTGGCGGTCCTGTCGATGCACACGTCCCCGCTCGCCCAGCCGGGAACGGGCGACGGCGGCGGGATGAACGTGTACGTCCGCGAGCTGTCCGCCGCCCTCGCCCGGTCCGGCGTCGACTGCGAGGTGTTCACGCGCCGCGAGGACCGCTCCACGCCGCGCACCGTCCGGGTGGAGCCGGGCTTCCGGGTCCACCACGTCCCGGCGGGCCCCCTCGCCCCGGTCGCCAAGGAGCGCCTCCCGGACCTGGTGGGGGAGTGGACGCTCGGCGTCGCCGAGCGCCTCGAGGAGCTCGACTCGGCCGGGCGGAGCGTCGACGCCATCCACGCCAACTACTGGCTCTCCGGGGTCGCCGGCCACACCTTGAAGCACGAGCTGGGCGTGCCGCTGCTGGTCACCTTCCACACCCTGGACCGGGTGAAGGCCGACGCCAGCCCCGAGGAGCTGTCCGCCGCCGAGCCGGCCCGCCGGGCCGAGGCCGAGGCTGCGGTCGCCGGCTGTGCCGACCGGATCCTCGCGTCGTGCTCGGTCGAGGCGGAGCAGCTCGTCGACCTCTACGGCGCCCCCCCGGAGCGCATCGCCATCGTGGCACCCGGAGTCGACCACGCCTTTTTCAGCCCCGGGGACCGCGCCCAGGCCCGTCGGGCGATCGGCTTCACGCACGCCGGCCCCCTCGTCCTCTTCGCCGGGCGGATCCAGCCGCTGAAGGGGCTGACCGTGGCGGTAGACGCCCTCGCCGCTGTGCGACGCGTTCCCCGGCTTGGAGGCGCCGAGCTGATCGTGCTCGGAGGGCCGAGCGGGCCGCACGGGATCGACGAGCTGGACGCCGTCGGGGAGCGCGTCGCCCGCCACGGGCTGCGGGGCGCCGTTCACCTGCACCCGCCGCAGCGCCACGCCATCCTGTCGACCTACTACCGGGCGGCGGACGTCTGCGTGCTGCCCAGCCACTCGGAGTCGTTCGGGCTGGTAGCACTCGAGGCGGCGGCGTGCGGGGTGCCGGTCGTCGCCTCGGCCGTCGGAGGTCTGACGACGCTCGTCGACCACGGCCTGACGGGTTACCTCGTGGAGGGCCGCGACCCCTCCGACTACGCCGAGGCGCTCACCGCGGTCCTGTCCGATCCTTCCGTGGCGGCTCGCCTGTCGGCCGCCGCCGCCCGCCGCGCCCGCTCCTACACCTGGGCGGCGGCGGCGAGGGCGCTGTGGGCGCAGGGCGAGGCGCTCACGGCCGGCGCCCTGGTGGCCTGCGGCTGACCCCTTGTCGCGAAGGGCCGGCGCCGGTACTCTCGCAGGTGCCGCCGGACCGAGGGCTCCCGGGCACGGTTCGTTCGGGGAAGTACGAACCGCGACCGCGGTGCTGCTCGGCCGGCGGCGCGTAGGGTTTGCGGCCGTGGCTCGATCGGTGACAGTGGTCGGTGGGGGCAGGATGGGCGAGGCGCTCGTCGGAGGGTTGCTCCGTGCCGGGTGGGCGCCCGCCGGCGGCGTGGTGGTGGTCGAGACCGACGCGGCGCGGCGGGGCGAGCTGGCCTCCGCCCACCCCGGCTGGCGGGTGGTCGACGGTGCCGCCGCCGCGCCGGGCGCGGAGGGGGCGGTGATCGCCGTGAAACCGGCGGACGTCGAGGCGGTGTGCACGGCGCTGACCGGGACAGGGGTCCGCAGGGTGCTGTCCCTGGCGGCGGGCGTCACCCTCGGGTCCCTCGAGGCGTGGCTCGCCGGCGGCGGTGGCGCCGGCGGCGGGCCGGTGGCGGTCGTGCGCGCCATGCCCAACACCGCCGCCCTGGTCGGGTCGGGTGCCGCCGCCATCGCCCCCGGCTCGGCGGCCGGCGAGGAGGATCTCGCCTGGGCGGAGGGGATCCTGGAGGCCGTCGGGACGGTCGTGAGGGTCACCGAGCGGGTCCTCGACGCGGTGACCGGGCTGTCGGGGTCGGGGCCGGCGTACGTGTTCCTGGTCGCGGAGGCGCTCATCGACGCCGGCGTCCTCGTGGGGCTCACGCGGCCCGTGGCCCGCCAGCTGGCACTGCAGACCCTGCTCGGCTCCGCCCGGATGCTGGTCGAGACCGGCGACGAGCCGGCCACGTTGCGTGCGATGGTGACCTCGCCCGGTGGGACGACGGCGGCCGGCCTGCGGGCCCTCGAAGCCGCAGGGGTCCGGGCGGCGGTCCTCGAGGCGGTGGTGGCGGCCACCGAGCGTTCCCGCCAGCTGGGCGGCGCCGGCTGAGGGCGACGGAGGCTGCTCTTTTCGCCCGGCTCGCGTTGGCGTACTCTCGCGGGTGCGGAGAAGGGTGGTGTCACACGTGCAGAGCAACGAGACCGGGTCCCGGCCACGGTTCTTCACAGTCGCTGAGGTCGCCGATCAGCTGCGGGTTTCCAACATGACCGTCTACCGGCTGATCCAGGCCGGTGAGCTGCCGGCCGTCCGGGTCGGCCGCTCCTACCGGCTGCGGGAGGAGGACGTCGACCGCTACCTGGCCGCCCGCTACACCCGCGCCGGCTGACCGGCTCGCACCCCCGGCGACGCGCGGGCCGATCTCCTTCCTGAGCGACTTCGGCCTCGACGACGAGTTCGTCGGGGTGGTTCACCGCGTCATCGCAGCCGAGGCTCCGGGGGTGCCGGTCGTCGACGTGACCCACCTCGTCCCCGCCCACGACGTGCGCGCCGGCGCCCTCACGTTGTGGCGGGCGGCCCCCTGGCTGGTCCCCGGCGTCATCCTCGGGGTGGTCGACCCGGGGGTGGGCACCGCCCGCCGGGCGGTGGCCGTCGAGGTCGCCGAAGCCGGCGCCGTCCTCGTCGGCCCGGACAACGGCCTGCTCCTCCCGGCTGCCCACGCGCTCGGGCGCATCACCGCTGCGGTGGAGCTCGACGCCGCGCGGAGCCGGCGCGCCGGGCGGGGCGTGACCTTCGCCGGACGTGACCTTTTTGCCCCGGTCAGCGCCCGGATCGCGCTGGGCGCCGACCTCGCCGGCTTCGGCCGGCCCCTCGACCCGGCCGGGCTCGCCGGCGATCCCGTGCCGGCGCCGCAGCGGGAGCCCACCGGGCGGGTGTGCTGCGAGGTGCTGTGGATCGACCGCTTCGGCAACGTGCAGCTCAACGCCGGCCCCGCCGACGTCGAGCACCTCGGCGCCGTCGTGGCGCTCGGCGCCGGCGCCACCACCTGCCAGGCGAGGCTGGCCGGCGCGTTCGCGGAGCTCGACCCTCAGCAGGTTGGGCTCGTCACCGACTCCTACGGGCTGCTCGCCGTGAGCCTCAACGGCGCATCCGCCGCGGCGCTGCTCGGCATCCGGCCGGGGGACCGGATCTTCCTCGACCCGCCATGAGACCGGTCCGTCCGCGCCCGTGGGAACGTGGCGGCGCCGGTACCATTTCTGGCATGGTGACCGCGCGTCGGATCCCCGTGGCCACGGTGGCGCGGTTGCCGCTCTACCTGCGAGCGCTCGACGAGCTCGCCCTCGAGCGAATCGCCACCATCTCCTCCGACGAGCTCGCCGGCCGCGCCGGGGTGAACGGCGCACAGGTCCGCAAGGACCTCTCGCACCTGGGGTCCTACGGCACGCGTGGCGTCGGTTACGACGTGGCCTACCTGGTGCGCGAGATCAACCGCCAGCTGGGTCTCAGCGAGAACCAGCGGGTGGCGATCGTGGGCGCCGGGAACCTGGGGCAGGCGCTCGCCCGCTACGGCGGCTTCCCGGCGCGCGGTTTCGAGGTGGTGGCGGCGTTCGACACCGACCCGGCGAAGATCGGGTCGCGCTTCGGCTCCACGGTGGTGCAGCCCGTCAGCGAGATGGCCACCGTCATCGCCGACGAGAAGGTGTCGGTGGCGCTCATCACGGTGCCGGCGGCTGCTGCGCAGTCGGCGGTGGACGCCGCGGTCGCCGGGGGCGTCCGCTCGATCCTCAACTTCGCCCCGACGACCGTGTCCGTACCCGCCACCGTGGCGCTGCGCCACGTGGACCTCGGCATCGAACTGCAGATTCTCAGCTTCTACACCCGCCGGGCGGATGAGACCGTGGCGGCGGCGGGACCCGAGTGACCTACCCGGTGGCCCTGGTGCTGCGCGGCAAGCGGTGCGTCGTCGTCGGCGGCGGCCGGGTCGCGGCGCGCAAGGTCGAGGGTCTGCTCGCCGCGGGCGCCGAGGTGGTCGTGGTGGCCCCCGAGGTCGGCGAGGAGATCCGCGCGCAGCGTGTCGCCCTCGTCGAGCGCCCCTACCGGCGCGGCGACCTCGACGGTGCGTGGCTGGCGCTGGCCGCCACAGACGACCCGGAGGTCAACGCGTCCGTCCACGCGGACGCCGAGGAGGCGCGCGTCTGGGCGAACACGGCCGACGCTCCCGGGGCGTGCTCGTTCACCCTGCCGGCCGTCGTCCGCCGGGGGCCCGTCGTCGTGGCGGTATCCACCTCCGGTCGCAGCCCCGCCCTCGCGAGGTGGATCCGCGGCGAGGTCGCGGCGCTGCTGGGCCCCGAAGTGGCGGAGCTCGCGGAGTGGCTGGCCGAGGCGCGCGACGAGCTCAAAGCGGCGGGCCGGCCGACCGAAGACGTCGACTGGCGCAAGACGCTGGATTGGGACATGCTCGCACTGATCCGGACGGGCCGCACGGCCCAAGCAAGGGAGCGACTTCAGGCGTGTCTGTCGTCGTAGCAGGGCTCAACCACAAGACCATGTCGGTGTCCGACCTCGAGTCGATGACCGTCAGCCCGGCACGCCTGCCCAAGGCCCTCCACGACCTGGCCGGCAGCGACCACCTCTGCGAGATCGTGGTCGTCTCCACCTGCCTGCGCACGGAGATCTACGCCGAGGCGAGCCGGTTCCACGGGGCCATGAGCGACATCCGCAACTTCCTGTCCAGCTGGAGCGGGGTCCCGCCCGAGGGTTTCAGCGACCACCTGTACTCGTACTTCGACGAGGCAGCCGTCGCCCACCTCTTCAAGGTCGCCGCCGGCCTGGACTCGGCGGTCCTCGGCGAGGGGGAGATCCTCCGCCAGGTGGGCGAGGCGTGGGAGGTGGCCCGCGCCGAGTCGGTGGCAGGTCCGGTGCTGTCGATCCTCTTCCGCTACGCGGTGGAGGCCGGCAAGAGGGTGCGCTCCGAGACCGCCATCGCCCGGGGGACCACGTCCCTCTCCCATGCCGCGGTCGCCCTGGCGGCCGAGCGGAGCGGGTCGCTGGCGGGAAAGACCACCCTCCTCATCGGCACCGGCGAGATGGGGGAGGCCATGGCCCTGGCGCTCGCCGGCGCTCCCGGCCGGGGGGAGCTCCTCGTGGCGAACCGTACCAGGGGGCGCGCCGCCGACCTCGCCGGTCGCTTCGGGGGACGGCCCGTGGAGTGGAGGTCGCTGCGCTCGGCCCTGGCGGAGGCGGACGTGGTCCTGGCCTCCACCGGCTCCCAGCAGATCCTCCTCGAGGCCTCCGACCTGGAGGCGGTGATGGCGTCGCGTCCGGGCCGCGGCCTTCTCATCGTCGACCTCGCCGTGCCGCGCGACGTGGATCCCGCCGCCGGGCGCGTGAGCGGGGTGACCCTGCTCGACATGGACGACCTCACCTCCTTCGCCGACCGGGCGATGGACGGCCGGCGCCGCGAGCTCCCCCATGCGCAGGCGATCATCGCCGAGGAGGTGGAGCGGTACCTGGGGACCGCTGCCCAGCGCGATGTCGCCCCCCTGGTGGCGGCCCTGTTCGAGCGGGGGGAAGCGGTGCGGGCAGCAGAGCTGGCCCGTTTCGCGAAGCGCCTGGCCGGACTCGACCCCACCCAGGTCCGCGCCGTGGAAGCGCTCACCCGGGGCATAGTCGCCAAGCTCCTCCACGACCCGACGGTGACCGTCAAGGCCGGCGCGGGAACGGTCGCCGGGGACAGGCTGGCGCAGGCGATGCGGCAGCTGTTCGGCCTGTAGTGCGCCGGGCGACCACCTGCTTCCGGCTCCCTGCCGCCGGCGCCGCCCGTCCCGCCGCCCCTGCCGCCGGCGGCTGCGGTGCCTCAGGAGCCCCGTGGACGGCGTCCTCCGCGTAGCGACCCGGGGGAGCGACCTCGCCCGCTGGCAGGCCCGGTACGTCGCCGGACGTCTCGCCGCGGCCCACCCGGGGCTGGGCGTCGAGCTCGTGATCGTCGAGACCGGAGGCGACCGCCGCATCGACGTGCCGGTCTGGGATCTGGGCGGCCAGGGGGTGTTCGTGAAGGAGGTCCAGGCCGCCGTGCTCGAGGGGCGGGCGGACGTCGCCGTCCACTCGGCGAAGGACCTCCCCTCCACCACGCTGGCGTCACTCGCTCTCGCGGCGATCCCCTCCCGGGGGGATCCCCGCGACTGCCTGGTCGGCAGCCGGCTGGCGGCTCTCGGCCCCGGCGCTCCCGTCGCCACCGGGTCGGTCCGCCGGCGGGCGCAGCTGGCGTGGCTGCGGCCGGACCTCACCTTCCAAAGCCTCCGCGGCAACATCGCCACACGGCTCGAACGCGTGCCTCCCGGCGGCGCCGTCGTGGTGGCCGCCGCGGCGCTCGCACGGCTCGGGCTGATGCCCGAGGCCGCCGAGGTCCTGAGCCCGGAGATCATGACGCCCCAGGCGGGGCAGGGTGCGATCGGCGTGGAGTGCCGCGCCGGCGACGAGCTGACCCGCCGGCGGCTGGCCGCCATCGACGACCCGGCCAGCCGCACCGCGGTCGAGGCGGAACGGGCCTTCCTCGCCCGCCTCGGCGGGGGCTGCGACATTCCCGTGGGCGCGCACGCCCGGCTGGTCACCCGCGGGGACCGGCGGGGGCCCGCCGGGGCCGGGGCCGGCGTTCCCGGCGGGGAGGAGCCGGTCCTCGACGCGGCGGAGCTGGTCCTCGACGCGGTTCTGGCGTCCCCCGACGGGCGGGTGCTGCTGCGCGAGTCGCGCCGTGGTCCCGCCGCGGACCCTCGGGGGCTCGGAGCCGCTGTCGCCGAGGTGCTGCTCCGGGCCGGCGGGGCGAGCCTGCTCCCCGGGACCGCGGACGCCGGCGGCGCCGCCGGCGCAGCCGGGGCCG
>JAJYLA010000155.1 GCA_021788115.1 Actinomycetes bacterium
GTTGATCGACGCGACGCGCCCCTGGGAGTGGCGCGACCAGTTCCCCCCGGTCAACGTGCTGCCCCTCGCCGAGCGCCGCCAGGCCCTCGAGCGCTGGTCCTACCTGCTCGACTGACCGGCCCGGCCGTAGTCCGGGCTGTCGGGGATTGAAAAAGGGATTATTGTCAGGCCATAGTGGAAGTGCACGAATCGCCACCGGTGCGGAGGGGAAGCAGATGAGAGATGACTACCAGGCAGGGGTGCTCGCCGCGAGGGAGCGGAGCGCTTCGGAGATCGCGGCCCGCGACGAGTTCAACCGGAATCATCCGCCGATCAAGGGCCTCGTCGTTCCCCACGACCTGCGGAAGATGGACCTCCCCGAGAGGCCCTGGCGCAACAATCGGGGGCGGTGGTTCGATCTGGCCGACTACGAGATCCTGTCCGCTCATATCGCGGAGTTGAAGCCCGGCGAGGCGTCGGTGCGACACCGGCACACGACAGAGGCGTATCTCTACATCGTCAAGGGCCACGGCTTTTCGGTGATCAACCACGAGGGCGAGGACGAGCAGGTGGTGGAGTGGTCCGAAGGGACCCTCTTCGCCCCGCCGCGATGGGCGTGGCACCAGCATTTCAACCTCGATGGGTCCGACACCGCCCGCTACCTCGCCATCCAGGACACCGGTCTGCTGCGGACCATGCGCCTTCACCAGATCGAGCGCCATCCCGTGCAGCTCACGCCGTCTGAGGGCGCCGAGCTGATGCGCGCGGCGGCGGGCTGAAAGGCGGATCGCCGGCGAGGCACCGGATCGCCCAAGGGCGGGCGGACACCCGGGTCCGTGCCCGGTGGAGCGCCCCTGGGTGCACCCGGGGACACGAATGGCGCGGGTGGGGCGCTCCCACCGGGATTCGTGTCTCATCGCGTCCCCTCCTGGGTCAGCCGCTCTCGTCCGGCTCTTCTCCGGTCCGGTCGCAGACCCCGTCCGTGCGGCGCGTCAGGATGGCCTGATCGGCGCGGTCGGCACGGAGAGGGGGGGTTGCCGGCGATCGGATCCGCCGAAGGCGTCCTCCCTCACGCCCCTGTCTCAGACGACGGCGGCGTCGTCGACCATCGAGGACGCGAACGTCTCTTCGATCACGGCTGGAGGCAGGACCGGCAGCGCCACCGTCGAGTGCCGGGCGGTGCGGTCGAACGGCCCGAGCCCGAGGATCAGCATCGACGCGACGACGAGGCCCCCGCCGAGCAGCACCGGCCAGCCGATGGCCTCCCCGGCGGCAGCGGCGAAGGTCGCCGCGAAGACGGGCTCGAGGGTGAAGATGATCGAGGCGACGGTAGCCGAGAGATGCGACTGGGCCCACGACTGCACGACGAAGGCGAACGCGGTGGCCGCCACCGCGGTCACCGCGACGGCCCACCACTCGCCGGCCGAGGCAGGGAGCGCCGCACCGCGCGGAGACTGCACCGCCAGGGAGATCGTGCCGACGACGAGGAGCTGTACCGTGGCCAGGCCGTAGGCGTGGCCGGCCGACACCCACCGGCCGACGCCGACGATCTGCAGGGCGAACAGGGCGGCGCAGGCGATCGTGAGCATCTCGCCGGCCCCGACCGAGAAGCCCCTCAGGGTGATCACCGCGAGCCCGGCGGTGGCCGTGGCGGTGGACGTCCAGGTGCGAGGACCGGGCCGGTGGCGCAGCAGCGCCCAGGCGAGGAGCGGTGTGAACACCACCTGCAAGCCGGTGAGAAACCCGGAGATCGCCGCCGACGTTCGCTCCAGGCCGTAGGTCTGCACCAGGTAGGCCGCCGCCAGCACCGAGCCGAGCGCGACGCCCCGAGCCCAGCCGCCCCATCCGAGGCGTGCGAGTGCCCGGGGGCGCAGCACGACGAGGAGGGCGCTGGCGAGCAGGAAGCGCCACGCCAGGAACTCGGCGACGGGGGCGTGGGCGACCGCGTCCTTCATCACCACGAACGTGGAACCCCAGGCGGCCGAGGCGGCGACGAGCAGCACGACGGCGAGAAGCCTCGGTCGTCTCCGCAGTTCGTCCACCATGACCCATTCTCCTCGCTCACCGTCTCGCTCAGGACCGTCGCCCCGCCCGGCACCCGCCCGGCACCGGCACAGTGCATTATAGTGCCAAGTGCAATATATTGCCTCACGCTTTCCGGGGCTGGGGCAGGGTGCGACAATGACCTCGATGGAGCCCGCCGAGACGCCCGCGCCGGGTGCGGGGCCGCACCCGGAAGCGGCCGAGGGCCACGCGACCTCGGAGCTTTTCCGGTCCATCGGCCGGCGCATCCGCGAGCTCCGCGTGGGCCACCACCTCACGTTGGACGAACTGAGCGAGCGGTCCCGGGTGAGTCGCAGGATGATCACCATGCTCGAGGCGGGGGAGACCAACGCGAGCCTCGGCACCCTCGACAAGCTCGCCCGGGCGCTCGACTGCGACTTCCACACGATGATCACCGGGAGCACGGTCGCGCCGCTCACGCCCGAGGCGTCGGGGGAGGTGGTTGCGCTCTGGGAGGACGGCAAGGGGAGTACCGGGAAGCTGCTCATCTCGCATCCGCGGGCCACCACCACGGAGCTGTGGCAGTGGGAGCTCGTCCCGGGAGCCCGCTACGACGCCGAGCCCGACCCGCCCGGCATCGAGGAGATCATCCTGGTGTCCGCCGGGCGCCTCGTCGTGGAAGTCGGGGAGGACCGCTACAAGCTGGAGTCCGGCGAGTACCTCCGGCTCCCGACCGACCGGGCGTACGCGTACGCCAACGCGGGTCGGTCCACCGTGCACTTCGTGCGCATCATCGTCATGCCGTGACGCCACGCCGGCACACCCCCCTGCGGGCCCACGCACGGCGCGCGTGCGGGTTGCGCCTCGCTGGGCCCGGGAGGCGGTGATGGCCCGCCGCACCCCCCGGATCCTGGTTCTCCTCGCGGCAGCCGCCGCCGGCGTGACCACCGCCCTGCTCCTGCCGGGTTCGCACCGCCCCGCGGCGCGGGGCGCCGCCGGGACGACCCGGCCGCCGTCCCTGTCCACCGGCGCGACCGGACCCGCGCCGACGGCTCCCGCGACCCCCGCGACGACAGCCCTCCCCGTTCGCGCGGGCCGCACCTCGACCACGGTGGACCCCGGCTCGCTGCCCCAGACAGCGCAGCGCCCGACGGCGTCGGATCCGCTGTTCCAGGCGCACGTCCGGGACCTGTGGACGGCCGTGGTCGACGACCGGCCCTCGGAGGCGCTGCCGTTCTTCTTCCCTCTGGGCGCGTACATCCAGGTGAAGGCGATCCCCGATCCCGTTCACGACTACCGCACCCGGCTGATCGCGAACTTCTACCAGGACGTGGGGACCCTGCACGCTCGCCTGGGAGCCGGTGCGGCGTCCGCCGTCTTCGACGGCGTGTCGGTCCCGGACGCGGCCCGGTGGATCCTGCCCGGCGTGGAGTACAACAAGGGGAGCTACTGGCGCGTCTACGGCACCGCGGTGACCTACACGCTGGCCGGACGCCGCTCCACCTTCGAGATCACCTCTATGATCTCCTGGCGGGGCGAGTGGTACGTCGTCCACCTCGGCGCCATCCGGTAGGGGGGGAGTGGAGCCCGCGTCCCCCCTGCTCTCTAGCCGGCGGTCGGCTCCCGGAAGGTCGGGGAGGGGAGGGGATCGAGCGCCGCTTCCACGGCGGCGCCCAGACGCAGCAACACGGCGTCGGAGTGGGCGGTGCCGAGGAGCGTGAGGCCCACAGGCAGGCCGGCCACCATGCCGACAGGCACCGTGAGCGCCGGGTACCCGGCCACGGCGGATAGCTGGGCCGGCGAGTAGAGCTCCCGTGGGTCCCCGCACACGAGGTCCGACTTCCACGCTGGCATGTAGGAGGGCACGGCCAGCGCGTCGAGCTCGCGGCGCGCCAGGGCAGCGTCGATGCCCTCCTCCCGGCCCGCGCGGCGGCACCGCTGCCTCGCCCGGAGATACCGGTCGTCCTCGAGGCCGCCGGTCCGGGCCGCCTTCTCGAAGAGGTCCTGCCCGAAGTAAGCGACCTCGGAAGGTTCGGCCGCGTTGTGGGCGATCAGGTCCTCGAGCGACCGGGGGCCGGCGCCCGGGTGCTCCCTCAGGTAGGTGTCGACGCCGACGCGGAACTCGTGGAGGAGGACCTCCATCTCGTCGTCGTCGAGCGTCGCCGGCAGCGCCAGATGGACGTCTTCGACCACCACCGCCCCGGCCCGGCCCAGCGCCGCCGCCGCGGCCTCGCACAGGTCGCTGACGTCGGCCCGCTGGTCCCACCCCGTCGAGCGGGGCAGGCCGACCCGCAGCGCGTCCACGCCGGCCTCCACCGCGGCGAGGTGGTCGCTTCCGGCGATGGCGTCGAGCACCGCTGCCGCCAGCCGCACCGTGCGGGCGATCGGACCGACGACATCCTGGGTGGCGGATATCGGCACCACCCCCTTGCAGCTGACGCTGCCGACCGTCGGCTTCACTCCGACGCACCCGCACAGCGACGCCGGGCACAGGATCGAGCCGTCGGTCTCCGTGCCGAGCGCGATCGGCACCAGCCCGGCCGCTACCGCTGCCGCCGACCCCGAACTCGACCCGCCGGCGCTGCGATCGAGCGCGTAGGGGTTGGCGGTCAAGCCCGCGACGGCGCTCCATCCGCTGGCCGAGCGGGTCGAGCGGAAGTTCGCCCACTCCGAGAGGTTGGCCTTGCCGACCACGACGGCACCCGCGGCGCGCAGCGCGGCGACGACCGGGGCATCGAGGGCCGGGCGGTTCTCCAGGAGCGCCGTGGAGCCGGCGGTCGTCGCCAGGCCCGAGGCGTCGATGTTGTCCTTTATCACCACGGGAGTCCCGTGAAGGGGACCCCGAACCCGGCCCTCCCGGCGCTCCAGGTTCAGCCGGCCGGCCTCGTCTCGGGCCCCCGGGTCGATGGCGACCACCGAATGGAGGCGCGGGTCGATATCGGCGATCCGCCCCAACGACTCTTCGACGGACACGGCCATGGCACGGCGACCTTACCCGGGGCCGGCGGTGGCGATGATACCCTTGGGGGTATATTCGTCTTGGGCACCCAAGGCACGAGAAGGTGAGGATCGAACATGTGCGGACTCGGGCGGCTGGTATTCCCCGCGGTGCTGGTGGGTGTCGCCGTGGCGAGCATCGCGGGGAGCGCCGCGGCCGGCTGGTTGGCGGCGGCAGCCGTGGCCGCCGTCCTGCTCGTGGTCGGCCGCCGGGGGATCAGCCGCGGCTGCGGGGTGCCCCAGCAGCAGGCGCGCCCCTTCGAAGGCCTCACCCGCGACGACCAGGCGCTCGACGACCGCGGGCGCCGGGGCTGACCCGGGAACGCCGCCGGGGCGCAGCCGTCAGTCAGGCACGACGACGACGACGTGAAGGCGGCGTGGGCCGTGCACGCCGACGACACGGCTGAGCTCTATGTCGCTGGTCGCTGACGGGCCGCTGATCCAGGTGAGCACGCCACGGGGGTCCAGGGCGGCGAGGGCGTCGGGGACCCCGGCGACGATCTGCCACTGGCCGACGACGCAGACGTGGCGATCGGGGATCAGCGTGAGGACCCGGCGACCCTGGCCGGGGCCGTGGTCGAGCACCAACGTTCCGGTCTCGGCGACGGCGACGGCGCACCCGGTGACGGCCGTGTCGACGGCGGTCAGCTCGGCGACGGTCCGGGGCGGGTCGTCGTAGGAGCACGCAGCGCCGAGCGCGGCCAGCCAGTCGCCGTCCACGCCCGGGGCGGCGAGCACCGAACCCGGCCCGCACGCCTGCGCGACAGCAGCCGCGAGGCCGGCGGGGGCGACCACGGAGACGCCGGCGCCGTAATCTCGGACCCGCTCGGCGAACCGGGCCACGCTGCTGTCGGGCGGGACGGCGCTGGCAGCGCGGCGATACCGGCGGGTCACCCCGGTGCTCACGTCCCGAGCATCGGCGGCCCGTGCCGCCGGCGGGCGCCCGAGCGCTGTCGCGATGCGGTCCAGGATCTCGGCGCGGGCGGTCACTGGCGGCCTCGCCGCAGCGGGTTGGGCGCATCGGTGCGGCCCGGGCCGGGGCGCCCGCCGCCGGTGCGCTGCCACCACCGGCGGAAGCTCTCGCGCGGCGGGGCGGGGAGGTCGCGGCTGCGGGTCCATGCGGACAGGGGCGGGGGGAGGCGGCTGATCCTGCCGCGCCGTCCCGGGCCGTCGGCGCCGCGCCCCCCGAGGACCGGCCACCACCCCGCCACCCTC
>JAJYLA010000034.1 GCA_021788115.1 Actinomycetes bacterium
CTGGTTCTCAGCCTGCGCTCACATGGGCGCGCCACAATGGAACGCGATGGACGCAGGACAGCCCGATCCCACCGACTTCCCGCCGTCGCCCGAAGCGACCCCCGCCGCCGGCGAGCCCCCAGCCGGAGCACCCCCCGCTGCCGGCGCACCCCCCGCCGGCGCACCCCCCGCCGGCAGCGTGGCGGGTCCGGCTGCGCGCCGCCCCGGCGTCGTCGACCTGGTCGCCGGAGCGCTCCTCGCGGCCACCGTCGTCCTGCACGTCGTCGCGATGATTCCCTCGTACTACACCGGGTCGGGGGGGGGACCCCTGGTGTCCCAGCCGGACCAGGCGGCCCTGTACGCCGTGCTCGCCGCGGCGTGGGCCCTCGCCCTGGCGATTGGCGCGACCGGGCCGGCGCGCACCCCCGTCGCCGCCGGCCTCGCCGTCGGCATCGCGGCGACGGAGCTGGGCTTCCGGGTCGCCGACATCGGCTACTACGCCGGCCACCAGGTCGGCGGCGCCGGAGCGGGCCTGTGGATCATGACCGCCGCGTGGGTGGTGGGTGCGGCCGGTGCCGCTCTGGCCGTCGTCGCCGCCCGCCGGCGCTCCGGCGACGCGCAGCGGGCCCGCCACCGTGGCGCCACGATCGGCGCGGTCGCGGCGCTGGCGCTCCTGACGGCGTGGGCGTTCCTGCCGGCGTGGAACCACTACCACGCGGCCGCCGCCGCCACCGGCCAGTCCACGAGCTTCAACCTCGGCGACGCCTGGAGCGGGCCGTGGGAGGTCGTGCTGGGCAACATCCTCGTCGCCGTCGCCCTCGCCTCCATTCCCATAGCGGCCCTGGTGATGTGCCGGCCGTCGGTCGGGGCGGCGGCGGTGGGCGGCGTCCTGGCGGTGCTGGCGACTCAGTTCACCGCTGCTGTGGTGCAGGTCGACCAGGCGGTGTCGCCGTCGATCCTCGGGATCAGCGCCGGCCAGGCCCGCCAGGAGGGGCTGACGGTCACGATGAAGCTCACCGAGTGGTTCACGATCGACGCCCTCGCTGCGCTGGCGCTGCTGGTGGTGGTGATGGCGGTGAGCACCGCGACCGTCGTTCAGGCGAACTCGGCGGGAGCCGTCCCGAGGGCGCCTGCGGCGCGCAGGGAGGCCACTTTTCCCTCGTCGTAACCCAACTCGGCGAGCACCTCCTCGGTGTGCTCGCCGATGAGAGGGGCGGGGAGCCGCACGTTCTGCGGGGCGGCGGCGAAGCGCACCGGCGGCGGGATCACCTTGTACCGGCCGGCGTGGGGATGCTCGGCCTCCGGCAGCGCGTCGACGAGGTCGTCGAGCGAACCGACGGCGCCGGCGGGCACATCGTGTTCCCGGAAAAAAATCAGCCATTCCGCGGTCGTGCGGCTCTCCAGCATCCGGCCGACCTGGTCGTAGAGGAAGGCGGCGTTGGCGATCCGCTGGTGACCGGTCGAGTAGCGCTCGTCGCCGAGGAGATCGTCCCGGCCTGTCGCGGCGAAGATCGCGTCGTAGTGCTCCCTCGTGTAGGGGAGAACCATCAGCCAGCCGTCGCGGGTGCGCCACGGCCGCCGGTTCGGGGTGAGGATCCGCGGGTAGCCCGCCGGCCCGAGCGGCGGCCGGGCGATGGCCGCCGAGCCGTGCTCGACGAGCACGAAGGCCGCGACCGTGTCCCACATCGGCACCTCGACGTGGTCGCCCTCGCCGGTGACCGCCCGGCGGTACAGGGCGGCGAGCACGGCGTAGGCGATCGTCAGGCCGCACACCTTGTCCGCCACCAGGGTGGGAGCGACGGCAGGCGAGCCGCCGACGCGTCTCGCCGCGTCGGCGATCCCCGCCTCGGCCTGCATGATGTCGTCGTAGGCGGGGTCGTCCTCGCGGGGGGTCCCCGTGGCGTAGCCGTGGGCCTCGCAGTACACGATGTCGGGCCGGACTCCCGCGACGTCGGCGTAGGCCAGCCCGGCGCGCGCCAGAGACCCCGGCCGCAAGTTGGTCACCAGCACGTCGCACGTGGCCGCCAGGTCGAGCACCGCGCGCTGGCCGTCGGGGTGCTTGATGTTGATCGCCACGTTCCGCTTGTTGCGCAGCAGGTTGAGGGAGATGCCCGACAGCTGCCGGAGCGGGCCCGGCCCCATGGCCCGGCTGGTGTCGCCGCGCGCGGGCTCCACGACGATCACCTCCGCGCCGAGGTCGCCCAGCAGCTGGGTGGCGAGGGGGCCCATGATGACCGACGACAGGTCCAGCACCCGGACGCCGGCGAGGGGCCCGGTCGCTCGGGGGACGTCAGCCGTGTCCGCGGCGCTCATCCCCCCACACTGTCACGGCGCGAGCCCGACGCGGGAGTCCCGTGCGCGCAGGGCGGCCGGGACCGCGAGGGTCCCGGCCGCCGGGCAGCCGTCGGTGGGCGCCTCAGGCGCCCACGTGGGACATCCTGGCGAGCTCCGCCTGGACCATCGCCTCGTGCGCTTCCTCGTCGGCCCGGGCCTTGGCGGGGCTCCAGCGGCCCCGCATGACCGGGACGGTGAGCAGGAACAGGATCATGCCGGCGAAGCAGATCCAGTACCAGTCCTTCCACTCGCCCGGCCCGTTCTTGGCCGCCGCCGCCACCTTGGCGCCGTGGGCGCCCACGTAGGCGATCACGCTGGGCGGGACCTTGGAGAGCGCCGTGAGCTCCGTGGCGTAGGGCGCGAGCGACTGCAGTTGCGGCCCCGCCGCGATCACGCTCTGGATGGCGGCCTTGTTGGCGGCGATCTGGCCCAGGATGGCCTGTCCGTGGGCCCCGCCCCCGGCGGCGGCCACCGCCTGGGCGATCAGAGCGGGTGGGATCTGCGCAGGGTTGGAGTAGCTGGAGAGCTTGGCGAACAGGACCGGGTTCTTCTGGATCACCGCCAGTTCCGGGGCGAGCTTCTGGGCGTCCACCAGCTGGGCCTTGTACTTGGTCGCCGTGGCGACGACCTGTGGATGGGCCCCGGCCCAGGCGAGCGCCGGATACTGCGGCGCCACGTGGTAGCGGGGCGAGCCGGCAGCCCAGGTGGCGATGCTGCCTCCGTAGCTGACGAGAGGGGTGACGGAGGTGATGACCACCGGGATGATCAAGAAGGACACGAACACGATGACACGGAGGATCCAGCCCCAGATGGCGAGCCCCGTCGCCGTGAGGGCGGGGTTGTGTGCCTCGACGGTCTCGGTGTAGCTGGCCATCCAGGGGACGTAGGCGACGCCGAGGCAGAACGAGAGGATCCCGACCAGGATCGCCAGGTGGTAGTAGCTGGTGGTCGCGCCGTGGCCCGCCTGCTCGAGATACAGGACGAGCATGACGGCCGCCGCCGCCCCGCCGACGAGCATGAACGGTTTCCGCACCCGGACCCTGTCGGAGATGATCCCGAAGAGGATGACGGCGATGACGTTGAGACCCCAGTTCCAGTTTCCGAGGCCGTTGCCGTCCTTCACGCTGAAGCCGAAGACGGTGGTGAAGTAGATGAGGCCGAAGCCGACGGCGGTGTAGTAGACGAGCAGGAAGATCGAGATGCCCAGGGCGGAGACGACGATGTCCGGCTTGAGCAGCTGCCGCCACGGGTTGCGCAGCGCGGCTTCGACGTCGAGCCCCTTGGCCCTCGCTTCTATCAGCGCCCGGTCGTGCATGGTGACCATGAGCTGGTCGCGCAGCTGCGGAGACAGCTCGCGCATCCCGACCAGCGCGATGGCGGCGACCACCAGGCCGGCGATCCCGCAGATGTGGTACTCGTGCGTCCAGAACGACGGGCTCGGGTTGACGCCGATCGTGTGGGACGCCACCACCGCCACGACCAGGCTGCCGACGACCGGGCCGCTCGTCCAGAAGCCCATGGCCGACGCGCGGCCGACCTGGGGGGAGAAGTCGCGGATGAGCGCCGGCGTGGCCACGAGGCAGATGCCCTCGACGGCCCCGACGGCCCAGCCCTCGATGACGAAGGCCCACTTGTTGGGGGCGGCGGGCAGGATGAAGGCGACGAAGATCCCCGTGATGATCAAGCCCCCGACCACCATGTTGGTGCGGCCGACCCGGTCCGTGAGCCCGGCGAATAGGGATCCAAAAGCACCTATGAGGTTGCCGAAGGCGAGGGTCACCACGAAGAAGGTGAAGCTCATGTTGAATTTCGCGAGGAGCAGCGGGGACACGGCGCCTGCGACGTAGAGCTCGTAGTAGAGCGTGATCGTCGCGAGGACCGTCAGCGCCAGGTAGAAGACCCTCCGCCCCGACTCGGGATAGGTGTTGAGCTGTCGTCTCCATAGCCAGGAGACGGCCCCCGGCTTCGCCACCGATCCTGCTGCGGTCACGCTCATGTGAACCCCCTGTACCTCGGACGGCGCCCGGACCCCCCGGCCCGGAACCAGGTAACGCTTACTACACGATAGACGAGCAGACAATGGCACCGGGGCGCCCTCGGGTGGGGGATCCGGGGCACCGGGGGCCGGTAGGTCCGGAAGGTCCCTTTTCGGTTTCTTGCCGCGGCAGCGGCCGCCGGAGCCCGCTGTGCGGCGCACCGGGACCAGAGCTAGACACGGCACCCATGCCCCTGAGCTACGAGGAGGCGAGCGCCCGGGTGACCGCGCCCGGGCAGATCTTCGAGGTCGCTCCCGCCACCATAGGGGGCGTCGAGTACCGGGCGTTCCGCTACGCCCCGCCCACCCTGCGGGACCTCCTGGCGCCGGCGCGAGCGTACGGGGAGAAGACCTTCCTCGTGTATGAGGCCGAGCGCTGGAGCTTCGCCGAGGTCATGGCCCGCGCCGATGCGCTGGCGGCCCTCCTGGCCGAGGGCTACGGGGTGCGGCGCGGCGACCGGGTGGCGATCGGCATGCGCAACTACCCGGAGTGGGTGGTGTCCTTCGCCGCCATCACCTCCATCGGGGCGATCTCGGTTTCTCTCAACGCCTGGTGGTCGGCCGACGAGCTCGACTTCGCCCTCTCCGACAGCGGCACGCGGGTGCTCATCGCGGACGCGGAGCGCGTCGAGCGCACGTCCGCCTCCTGCGCCCGGCTGGGTATCTCCGTGCTGGCGGTGCGCACGCCGCCGGCGCCGGGGCTCGACCGCTGGGAGGACAGGCTGCCGGCCGGTGCGGCGGGCGCGGAGGGCCCGGCGATGCCGGAGGTCCCGCTCGGCCCCGACGACGACGCCACGATCCTTTACACCTCGGGGACGACCGGTCGACCCAGGGGCGCCGTGTCCACCCACCGGGCGGTCGTGCAGGCCCTGATGGGCTTCGCGTGCCGGGCGGTCGTCGAGACCGCCCGTGAGGCCGAAGGGTCCGGCGAGATCGCCGACGCCGGCGCCGACGGTGTTGCCGGCGATCTCGCCGCCGCCGCCGAGCAGAGCTTCATCCTCGTGGTGCCTCTCTTCCACGTGACCGGATGCGTGCCCGTGATGCTGGCCTGCTTCGCCTTCGGCATGAAGCTGGTGATGCTGCCCCGGTGGGACCCCGAGAACGCCCTCCGGCTCATCGAGGCTGAGCGTGTCACCACCTTCGTGGGGGTGCCGACGCAGGGCTGGGACCTGCTCGAACACCCCCGCTTCGCCGAGTTCGACACCTCGAGCCTCCGCTCGGTCGGAGGCGGCGGGGCGCCGGCGCCGCCGGCTCTGGTCCGCCGGGTCGCCGGCAGCTTCGCCGAAGGCCGCCCCAACATCGGCTACGGCCTCACCGAGACGAACGCGTACGGGCCCGGTATCTCCGGGCCCGACTACCTCGCGCACCCGACCAGCGCCGGCCGCCCGACGCCGATCCTCGAGATCTCGATTCGCGACCCGCACGGCCGGCCCGTGGCCACCGGCGAGTCGGGGGAGATCTGGCTGAAGAGCCCGACGTTGATCCGCGGCTACTGGGGCGACCCCCGTGCCACGGAGGAGACCTTCTCCGACGGCTGGCTCCGCACGGGGGACCTGGGCCGCCTCGACGCGGACAACCTCCTCTATGTGGAGGACAGGATCAAGGACATGATCTTGCGCGGCGGCGAGAACGTCTACTGCGCCGAGGTGGAGGGCGTGCTCTACGAGCATCCCGGGGTGCGCGAGGCGGCGGTGTTCGGCCTGCCCCACCCGCGCCTGGGCGAGGAAGTCGCCGCGGTCGTGATCCCCAGGGACGGCGTCGCGCTCGACCCCGCCGATCTGCAGGCGCACGCGGCCCGGCGGCTCGCGGCCTTCAAGGTGCCGAGCCGCATCTCGGTCCTCGCCGGCGCCCTGCCCCGCAACGCTGCGGGCAAGGTGTTGAAGAGCCGCCTGCGAGAGGAGATGGCGTCCCGGCCCGCCGGCGGCTGAGGCAGGGCCCGCCCGCCCCGGCGCGAGGAGCGCCGCGGCCTACGCCCAGCTACCCCGGCGCTCGAGCAGGGCCTTCAAGACGCTCGGGCGGTCGGTCATGATGCCGTCGACGCCCAGGTCGAGCAGCCGCGTCATGGATGCCTCGTCGTCGACGGTCCACACGTGGACCTGGATGCCGGCGCGGTGGGCGGCGTCGACGAAGCGCCGTTCCGCCAGCCGCACCCCCCGGTGGACGAGCGGCACCTGCGCGGCGCCGAACCGGCCGAGGGCGCCGCACGCGGCCCGCCCCACGCCGTTGGTCATCAGGCTCGCGCAGCGAAAGGCCGCGACCGCCGCCGGCCCCATCGCCATGCACAGCCGGGGGCCGAGCGCCCTGCGGATCCGGGCGAGCCGCCGGTCGCTGAAGGACGTGACGCACACCCGGTCGAGATCGCCCATGCGGCGAAGCGTCTCTACGAGGGGGTCGACCACGCTGTCGTGCTTGGCGTCGATGTTCCAGCGCACCTCGGGCCACGCCGCGAGGAGCTCCTCGAGGCGCGGGACCGGCTCGCCGCCGTGCAGCCGCACAGTGGCCAGCTGGGACCAGGGAATGGCGCGGACGAGTTGGGCTCGACCGCTCATCCTGGCCAGGTCCGGGTCGTGGATCGCGACGGCCACCCCGTCGGAGGTCGCGTGCACGTCCGTCTCCATGTAGCGGTACCCGAGGTCGCGCGCCCGGCTGAACGACGCCCAGGTGTTCTCGGGCGCCTCGAGCGCCCCGCCGCGGTGGGCGAAGGCGATGGGCCCGGCGTGGTCGAGGAAGGCGAAGCGGCAGGCCTGCACACCCTCACGCTAGGGGCTGGGGGCTATCTCGCCAATCGGCGGCGCGGCCGCGAGGAGGAACGCTTCGACCCCCGCCGGCACCGCCGGCGCCCGGCCACCGGCACCGCCGGCGCCCGGGCGCCGGCACCGCCGGGCCTCGGGGGAGCTCAGCCAGGGTCGGACTCGTGGCCCGCCGGCTGCAGGCCCCGGTACGCGTCCCTCGGGCTCTGTTCGCCGACGACCACCCGGTGGATCTCCCGGCAGATGGGCAGGTCGACGCCGTAGCGCTCCGCGAGGGCGAGCGCCGTCCGCGCGGTGCCGACCCCCTCGGCGACCGTGTGCATGGCCGAGAGGATCTCCTCGAGCGGCCTGCCGCGGCCGAGCATCTCGCCGACCGTGCGGTTCCGGCTCAACGGACTCATGCACGTCGCCACCAGGTCCCCCATCCCCGCCAGGCCCGCGAAGGTCTGCGCTTCGGCACCCATCGCCACCCCGAGCCGGGCGATCTCCGCCAGGCCGCGCGTCATGACGGCCGCCCGCGTGTTGTCGCCGACCCCGAGGCCCTCCCCGATGCCGGCCGCGATGGCGATCACGTTCTTGAAGGCACCGCCCACTTCACAGCCGACGACATCGTGGTTGCGGTACACCCGGAACAGCTTGTGCTGGAGCACCGACTGCAGGGCCGCCGCCACCTCCGGGTCCTCCGTCGCGATGACGCTCGCCGCCGCCCGGCCGACCATGATCTCGGGGGCGAGGTTGGGCCCCGACAGCGCCGCCGCGGGGTGGCCCGGCATCAGGTCCTCCACGATCTCGGTCATGCGCAGCAGCGTTTCGGCCTCGATCCCCTTGGTGAGGCTGACCACCGGGATCGAGGGGCGGGCCCAGCGCCGGGCCTCCTCCAGCACGGAGCGGAACCCCCCCGAGGGCACCCCGACGATCAGCACGTCGGCTCCTCGGACCGCCATCTCCAGGTCGTCGGTCGCGCGGAGGCGGCGGGGGAGCGTGACAGCGGGGACGTAGGTGGCGTTGGTGTGCGAGTCGTTGATCTCGGTGGCGACGTCCCCGCTTCGGGCCCACAGGAGGGTGGGGTTGAGGGCGGTGGTGAGGCTCGCCATCGTCGTCCCCCACGAGCCGGCCCCGAGAATTGTCACGTTCATCGTCTTTGGGCGCTCCCGACGCTAGGCCACCGACACATTAGGAACAACGGACACCCGGTCGCCCCCGGAAACCGCTCGTTCCTCGTCGCAGGGGAAGGGTAGGGTTGCTGCATGGCCGATCAGGCCCGGTTCTCGGAACTCGCGATGGAGCACATGGGCTCCCTCTACAGCGCGGCGCTGCGCATGACCCGCAACCCCTCCGACGCCGAGGACCTGGTCCAGGAGACCTATCTCAAGGCCTACAGGGCCTTCGGCTCCTTCACCGAGGGCACCAACCTCAAGGCGTGGCTCTACCGAATCCTGACGAACACGTTCATCAACATGTACCGGGCCCGCAAGCGCCGCCCCGAGTACACGGAGCTCGACGAGGTCGAGGACCTCTACCTCTACAAGCGTCTCGGCGGCCTGGAGGCGGTGAGCGCCGGTCGGAGCGCCGAAGAAGACGTGCTCGAGCGCTTCACCGAGGCGGAGGTGAAGGCGGCGGTCGAGTCCCTGCCCGAGGCGTTCCGCATGGCGGTGCTGCTCGCCGACGTGGAGGGTTTCTCCTACAAGGAGATCGCCGAGATCCTCGGCATCCCCATCGGCACGGTGATGAGCAGGCTCCACCGCGGAAGAAAGGCGCTGCAGAAGGCGTTGCACGAGTTCGGTATGCAACGTGGCCTGGTAGGACAGGCCCGCGAGCTGTAGAGATGATGCGGTTCTATGGACGGACAGTACGATTTCAGCGTTGACGACCTTGTCGGCGGCGGGTGCAAGGACGCACTCGAGACGCTGTACTACTTCCTCGACGGCGAGTTGACCGCGGCGCGTCGGGCGGTGATCCAGCACCACCTCGACCAGTGCGCCCCGTGCCTGCACGCGTTCGACTTCGAAGCCGAGCTGCGATCGGTGGTCGCCCGCTCCTGCCGGGAGGAGGTTCCCGACGCGCTGCGCAAGCGTGTCGCGGACGTCATCGCCGAAGCCTCGAACCCCCAGCAACAGTTCCCCGGGGGTTTCGAGCAGGGTTTCGTGTAGACACCGGGCCGCGCGGGTACAGGGGGGACAGGAATCCGGCGACGGCGTCGAGTGTTAGGTGAGAGTGATGAACGAGCGATCTCTGGGTGGACACACTCTCAGCGGCGGTGAGCGCCCGTCGAAGTCGTTCGGTACGGGCAGGATCTGCCGCGAGCCGGGGTGCAACACTCGTCTGTCGATGTACAACAACGGCAAGTTCTGCTACCAGCACGAGCCGATGGCCGTCCCCCGCACCCGCGGGAAGAAGATCGCCTGACCTCGCCGGTGCCCCCCGCCCGGTCGGCGGGGGGGCGGGTACGATGCGATATGCCCTGGCGAGCGCATGCCTGAGCTGATCTCCTGGGAGACCGCAGCCGCAGTCGCCGCGCGCGTGGCGCGCCGCCAGCCTCCACTCGGCGTGCGTGAGCGGCGCCGCCTCGAGGAGGACTTCGCCGAGCTGACTTCGCGCGCGGAGGAGCTGGTCACCGCCGAGACGGGTCTGCGGTCGCTCGCGGGCCCCGCCCGTGCCCGCCTGGTCGACCGCCCGGAGTGGGTCCGGGCGAACGTCGCCTCGTTCCGGCGGCTGCTGCGCCCGGTGACCGACAAGCTGAGCGCCCAGATGAGCCGGGGTGGGCGCTGGGCGCCCGTGCCGGCCGGCGTGTCCCGCCAGGTCAGCGGCGCCCAGATCGGCCTGCTGCTCGGCTGGATGTCGACCCGCGTCCTCGGCCAGTACGACCAGCTCCTCATCGAGGAGGAGCGGCCGGAGGACCAGGACATCGTCTACTACGTGGGTCCCAACGTGCTGGCCGTCGAGCGGCGATACGGCTTCCCCGCCCGCGAGTTCCGTCTGTGGCTCGCGCTCCACGAGGTCACCCACCGCGCCCAGTTCACCGGGGTCCCCTGGATGCGAGCTCATTTCCTGTCGCTGGTCGAGGCGGCCATGGCGGGCATCGACCCCGACCCGAGGAAGCTCCTTGCGGCTCTCCGCCGCTCCGTGGACGAGGTACGCGCGGGGCGCAACCCGCTCGACGAGGGAGGACTGCTCACCCTGCTGGCCGGGCCGGAGCAGTACGAGGCGATCCAGCGCATCGGCGGGCTCATGAGCCTTCTCGAGGGGCACGGGGACGTGACGATGGACCGGGCGGGGGCGTCGGAGATCCCCAACGCCGCCCGCTTCAGCCGGGTGCTGCGGGAGCGCCGACGCCAGCGGGGCGCGGCGAAGGCGCTGAGCGTGCTGGTCGGCATCGACGCGAAGCTCCGCCAGTACGAGCAGGGGGAGCGCTTCATCGCCGCGGTGGAGAACGCCGGCGGCCCCCGGCTTCTCGCCCGGGTCTGGGAAGAGCCCGGCTTGCTGCCCAGCTGGCAGGAGATCCGCCAGCCCGCGGACTGGATCGCCCGGGTCGGCACCTTCGGCGCGCCGATGCTTCTCAGCTGATCGAACGGCCGTGGGCGACACCCTCGTCGAGCGCCGGACGGCCGGCGGCCCCCCCGGCGCCGCCGGTCGGCTGCTGTCCGACCTTCTGGCGCGCTGCGCCTTTCCCGCCGGCGAGCCGGGGCCGCTGCCCCTGGCGGTGTCCGGCGGCGCGGACTCGCTGGCGCTGCTCGTCCTGGCCCGCTCGGCCGGCCTGGAGGCGACCGCCATCCACGTCGACCACGGCCTCCGATCGGGATCCGCCGCCGAGGCCGAGGTGGTGAGCGCCGCTGCGGAGCGCTACGGGGCCGGGTTCGAGACCCGGACCGTCCGCGTCGACCGCGGCCCCGATCTCGAGGCGAGGGCGCGCCGGGCGCGCTACGCGGCGCTCCCCGCCGATGTCCTGACCGGCCACACCATGGACGACCAGGCCGAGACCGTGCTGCTCAACGTGCTGCGCGGCGCCGGTCTGGACGGTCTGGCCGGCATGCGCCCGGCGGCCCCCGGCCGGCCCCGCCGTCCGCTCCTCGGGGTGCGCCGGGCGGAGACCGAGGCGCTGTGCCGCGCGGTCGGTCTCCGGCCGGTCCGCGACCCGACCAACGACGACCGCCGCTTCCGGCGCAACCGCATCCGGGCGGAGGTGCTGCCCTACCTGTCGGAGGTGGCGGGCCGCGATCTGGTGCCCGTCCTCGCCCGGCAGGCGGAGCTGATCCGCGCCGACGGCGACCTCCTCGACGAGCTGTCCGGCGACATCGATCCCACCGACGCCCGATCCCTCAACGCGGCCCCCGTCGCCCTGGCCCGCCGGGCCGTGCGCCGCTGGCTGCGCTTCGCCGAGGGTGCCGACCCCGAGGCCCACCCGCCCTCCGCCGAGGAGGTCTCCCGCGTGCTGGCCGTCGCCTCCGGCGCCGTCCGCGGCTGCGAGCTGGCCGGCGGCCGGCGGGTCCGGCGCCACGCCGGGCGGCTCAGCGTCGCCGCCCGCTAGCGTCGAAGCCCGTGACGGACCAGCCATGAGGGAGCCTCCCATGATGGATCCGAGGACCTCGACGTCGGTGCACACCCCCGCCGGCGGCGGGGCGGCTCGCGCCGCGGGCCCGGAGCCCGAAGTCGCCGGGGTGCCCGACCCCGCGATCGGGAAGGTGGTCGTCTCCGAAGCCGACCTCCGCCAGCGCGTCCAGGAGCTCGGGGCTCAGATCAGCGTGGACTACGCCGGGCGGCCGCCGCTTCTCGTCGGGGTGCTCAAGGGCGCGTGCCTTTTCCTCTCCGACCTGGCGCGCTGCATCGACCTGCCCCTCGAGATGGACTTCATGGCGGTGTCCTCCTACGGGAGCTCCACGCACACCAGCGGCGTGGTGCGAATCGTCAAGGACCTGGATCTCGACCTCACCGGCAGGCACGTCCTCATCGTCGAGGACATCGTCGATTCCGGTCTCACGCTGTCCTACCTCCGCCGCAACCTCGCCGCGCGCAACCCGGCCTCCCTCGAGGTCGTCGCCCTCTTCGTCAAGGACGGGCTGCAGTCGGTGGAGCTGGACCTCGCCTACGAGGGGTTCCGGATCCCCCCCGAGTTCGTGGTCGGCTACGGCCTGGACGTCGCCGAGAAGTACCGGAACCTTCCCTACGTGGCGGTGTACACCGGCGAAGGCGGCTGACAAGCGGTTCCGGCCTGCGTCCGGCGCCTGACGCACCCGTGAGGCGACCTGTAGCCTGGAGCCCTCATGAGGAAGGTCGCCCGCAGCCCCGTCACCTACGTACTGCTGGCGGTGGTGGTAGGTCTGCTGCTCTTCAGCGTCCTGCGGAGCGGACCGAGCCGGACGCCCATCAGCCTGGGCACCTACGAGCATGACCTGGCCGTGCGGGGCACCGTCGTCACGGCGACCATCCACGACGGAAGCCGGACGATCACGGGCACCCTTCGCGACGGCACCTCCTACGTCGTCCAGTACCCCGACAAGCTGATCCAGACCCTGCACGCCGAGCTGCGCGCGTCGGGGGCGGCGTTCAACGTCGAGCACTCCAAGTCGAGCCCCTGGGTGCCGTTGCTCGAGTACTACCTGCCGGTCGCCGCGATCATCGTCGTGTTCCTCCTGGCCGTCAACTCGATGCAGGGCGGCGGCTCACGGGTCATGCAGTTCGCCAAGGCGAGGGCGAAGACGCTCAGCAAGGACCAGCCGAAGGTGACCTTCGCCGACGTCGCCGGGGCCGATGAGGCGGTCGCTGAGCTCCAGGAGATCAAGGAGTTCCTCGAGGCGCCGGCGCGTTTCCAGGCCCTCGGCGCCAAGATCCCCAAAGGGGTGCTGCTCTTCGGCCCCCCGGGGACGGGTAAGACCCTGCTCGCCCGGGCTGTCGCCGGGGAGGCCGGGGCGCCGTTCTTCTCGATCTCGGGTTCCGACTTCGTCGAGATGTTCGTCGGCGTGGGCGCCAGCCGGGTGCGCGACCTGTTCAACCAGGCGAAGGCCAACGCCCCGGCCATCGTCTTCATGGACGAGATCGACGCCGTGGGCCGCCGGCGCGGCGCGGGAGTGGGCGGCGGCCACGACGAGAGGGAGCAGACCCTCAACCAGCTGCTCGTCGAGATGGACGGTTTCGACGTGCGCAGCGGCGTCATCTTGATCGCGGCCACCAACAGGCCCGACATTCTCGACCCGGCCCTGCTGCGTCCCGGCCGCTTCGACCGTCAGATCGTCGTGGACCGGCCCGACCTCGCCGGCCGGCGAAAGATCCTCGCTGTCCACGCCCAGGGCAAGCCGCTGGCGAACACGGTCGACCTCGACGTCCTCGCCCGGCGGACGCCCGGCTTCACCGGCGCCGACCTCGCCAACCTGCTCAACGAGGCGGCGATCCTCACCGCCCGGCGCAACCTCCGCCAGATCGGCATCCGCGAGTGCGAGGAGGCGATCGACCGGGTGCTCGCCGGACCGGAGCGCAAGACTCTCGTGATGAGCGACCACGACAAGCTGGTCACCGCCTACCACGAGGCGGGGCACGCCATCGTCGGCCACGTGCTCGCCCACGCCGACAAGATCCACAAGGTCTCGATCGTCGCCCGCAGCCGCTCCCTCGGTCTGACCTTCACGCTCCCGGAGGACCGCTACAACCACTCCCGCAGCCAGCTGCGCGACTCCATGGCCATGGCGCTCGGGGGGAGGACCGCCGAGGAGCTCGTGTTCTCCGAGCCGACCACCGGGGCGGAGAACGACATCCAGAAGGTCACCGGCACGGCCCGCGCCATGGTCACCGAGTACGGCATGAGCGACACCCTCGGGCCCCAGCAGTTCGGCCAGCGCGGCGGCGAGGTGTTCCTCGGCCGGGACATGGCCCACCAGCCGGACTACTCCGAGGAGGTCGCCGCGGCGATCGACCGGGAGGTGAGGGCGCTCGTCGACGAGGCCCACGACAGGGCGCGGGCGGTTCTGGTCCACCACCGCCACGTCCTCGACGCCATGGCCCGCCGCCTCGTCGAGAAGGAGACCCTCGACACCCTGGAGCTCGAGGAGATCCTCGGGCCCCTCGGGACCTGGCCGGCGGGCACGCCTGTCGCCGCCGCGGGCGGAGGCGACGTGCCCGGCTCGATACCGGTGGCCGACGCGGCGGCGGAGGCACCGAGCGCTCCGCAGCCGGCCGGAGCCCCCGCCGGCGCCGAGGCCCCCGCAGTGCCCCCACCGGGTCGCCGGCGGCGTCCCGGCGTTCCCGGACAGCCGGCCGGCGTCTCGCCGCGCGCCAGGCGCCAGGTCGTTCGCGGCGCGACCGCCGGCGAGGGGCCCGCGGCGGAGGAGCCCGCGAAGCGCCCGGCCGGCAACGCCGTCGAGCCCTCCGCGGGGGGACTGTCACGGCGGGGCCCGGAGGCCGCGTCCGGCGAGGCGGGCGCCGCCGGCCTGGCGCGCGAGCACCGCGGGGCGCCGGCCCCCGAGTCGCCCGACGATCCCGCCGGCACGAGACGCGCCCGCCCGCGCCCCACGACGTCGGAGCCATGAGGGCCGCCACACCCCGCAGCGAAGGAGACGGCAGCGTGGACGGATCGACATCGCCGGAGGGGCAGAGGGGGACCGCAGACGAGGTCGATCTGGGCCGCATCGAGAGGGCCGTGCGGGAGATCCTTGTCGCCGTCGGCGAGGATCCCGCCCGCGACGGCCTCCGCGCCACGCCGATGCGCGTCGCCCGGATGTACGCCGAGATCTTCTCGGGTCTCAGGGAGGACCCCGGGTCTCACCTCTCGGTCGTGTTCGAGGCGAACCATGACGAGATGGTCATGGTCCGCGACATCCCCATCTACAGCGTGTGCGAGCATCACCTGCTGCCGTGGTTCGGCAAAGCCCACGTCGCCTACATCCCGAACGAGGACGGCCGGATCACCGGGCTCTCCAAGATCGGCCGGCTGATCGACGGCTACGCCCGCCGTCCCCAGGTTCAAGAGCGCCTCACCACCCAGGTCGCCGACGGGCTGGAGGAGGCCCTCGAACCCCGCGGGGTCCTGGTGGTCGTCGAAGCCGAGCACCTCTGCATGTCCATGCGCGGCGTGCAGAAGCCGGGCGCGCAGACCGTCACCTCGGCGGTGCGCGGGATCATGCGGGCCAGCGTCGCCACGCGGAGCGAGGCGATGAGCTTCATCCACGGCCGCTGACCGCCGCCGAGCCGGCCTGCTGCAGCCGGCTGGCCGGGGTCGCGGTGGCGAGGACGGGACCGCGGGGTCTCGCGCCCCTGTACCCTGACGCCGATGACCCGCGTCATGGGTGTGCTCAACGTGACCCCCGACTCTTTTTCGGACGGGGGCCGTTGGATGGCCCCCGAGGCGGCGGTCCGCCACGGTCTGCAGATGGTCGCCGACGGCGCGGAGATCATCGACGTCGGCGGCGAGTCCACCCGCCCCGGCTCGCGACCGGTGCCCGAGGAGGAGGAGCTGCGCAGGATCTTGCCGGTCGTCGAGCGCCTCGCCGGCCAGGCGCCGGAGATCTCCGTCGACACCCGCAAGGAGGCGGTGGCGCGCGCCGCCGTCGCCGCGGGCGCCACGATCATCAACGACGTGTCCGCGACGCTGTGGCGGGTCGCGGCGGAGACCGGCGCCGGCTGGGTTGCGATGCACATGCCCGGCGACCCCGAGTCGATGCAGCAGCACGCCCACTACCGCGACGTCGTGGGCCAGGTGGTCGACCACCTCGTCGCGCGGGCGGAGGCGGCGAGGGCGGCCGGCGTCGCACGGATCTGGATAGACCCCGGGATCGGGTTCGGCAAGACGGCCCGCCACAACCTCCTCTTGCTCCGCCACCTCGACGTCCTCGTCGGCACCGGGTGGCCGGTGCTGGTCGGCACCAGCCGCAAGACGTTCCTGGGACGGCTGGCGCCCTCTCCGGACGGCACCCCGGCCGCCCCGTCCGATCGCCTCGAGGGGACGGTAGCGACGACGACGTGGGCGATGGTGCGGGGGGCGGACGTCGTGAGGGTCCACGACGTGGCCCCCACGGTCCACGCGGCACGGCTGGGCGCCTTCTTGCCCGCGGCCGCAGGAGCGAAGGGGCCGAGCGCATGAAGGGAAAGTGGGCGCGCGGCATCCCGCCCCGTTTCTTCGCGTGGATCATCAAGGACCGCCTGGCCGTCAGCGAGCGCCCGGGGGGATACGCGCGCAACCACCGGAAGGTGCGCCGCCAGGAGGAGATCCTGTGGTTGCGGAGCGAGAACTTCACGAGGGTCGTGTCGCTGCTGCCCTCGCCTCACAACCTTCACGCCTACGACGAGCTCGGCGTCACGTGGTCGCACATCCCCTTTGGTGCCCACGACGACCCGGTCGCGGTGCTGGAAGACCTCTACGCCCGGCTGAAGGAGTGGTTCGCCGCCGGCGAGAAGGTCCTCCTCCACCAGGAGGAGCTCAACGACCGCCTCATGGGCGTCGTCGCCGGCTACCTGCTGTGGTCGGGGCTCGTGGCGAGCGGACCGCAGGCGACCGCGGTCGTCGAGCGGATACTCGGGAGGCAAATGGGCCCGCCGGGGCGGGAGCTGGTCGCCGTGGTGCCGATGCTGAGCGGCCGCGCCATCGCGCCGCTCGAGACCTGAGCACTGCGGTGGCGGCCGATCGCATCGAGCTTCGCGGGCTGCGGGCCCTCGGCACTCACGGAGTGCTGCCCGAAGAGCGTGAGCGCGCCCAGCTCTTCGAGGTGGACCTCGACCTGGAGGTCGATCTCGCCGCCGCCGGCCGGTCCGACGCCTTGTCGGACACCGTCGACTACGGAGCCGTCGCCCGGGCCGCGGCCGACGTGATCACCGGGCCTCCCGCCGACCTGCTCGAGCACCTCGCCGAACGTGTCGCCGCCGCCGCTTTCGAGGCGGCCGGCGGCCGCAGCCCCTCGGGCGGCTCCCCGGTCCCGAGTGCGGTGACGGTCACCGTTCGCAAACTGCGGCCTCCTGTCCCCGTCGCCCTCACCTCCGCCGCGGTGACGATCCGCCGCCGGCGGGACCAGCTTTCCTGACCGTCTGTGACCCCGCCGCGGCGACACAAGCCGAAGCCCCAGGCGCCGGCGCCGCGCCGCCCCCAGGCCCCCGCCGGCGACGCGCCCCGCCCGCCGACCGCGGAGAGCGCCCTGCAGGAGCGCCGCCGCCCCCGCGCCCCGGTGCGGGCGTTCCTGGGGCTCGGATCGAACCTCGGCGACCGGCGCGCGTACCTGGCGGGCGCGGTCGCCCGCCTCCCCGACGTCGTGTGCGTGTCACCGCTGTACGAGACGGACCCCGTCGGGGGGCCGCCGGGGCAGGGGGCGTACCTCAACTGCGTCGTCGAACTGGCGACGACGCGCACCGGGCGCGAGCTTCTCGCCGAGGCCCAGGCAGCCGAGGCGGCGGCCCACCGCGAGAGGGTCGAACGCTGGGGCCCCCGGACCCTGGATGTCGACGTGCTCCTGGTGGGCGACGAGGAGATCAACGAGCCCGACCTGGTCGTTCCCCATCCCCGGATGTGGAAGAGGGGCTTCGTTCTGGTGCCCCTCGGGGACCTGGCCCCCGAGCTGGTGATCGGGCACCTCACCTCCGAGCTCGCCCGCGGCGTCCGGCCGGCGGGCACCCTCTGACGCGGGCGGACCCGCTACTCTGGAGCCACACGGACGAACGGCACCCCCGTGGGGGCCGGAACGTAGCGAGGAATCATTGCCCCTCCGACTCATAGACACCGTCGCGGCGTGGCGCGCGACTCTCGATGCTGCCCGTGGGGGCGGCGGCCAGGTCGGGCTGGTCCCGACGATGGGCGCCCTGCACGCCGGGCATGTGTCGCTGATCCGCAAGGCGGCCGCCGAGTGCGACCTCGTCGCCGTGACCGACTACGTCAACCCTCTGCAGTTCGGCCCGGCCGAGGACTTCGCCGCCTACCCACGCGACGTGACGGCGGACTGCTCGGCCGCCGAGGAGGCCGGCGCCCAGGTGCTGTTCGCCCCGACGACAGAGGAGCTGTGGCCGGAGCCGTCCGCCACGACCGTCTCGGTCGCCGGGGTCGCCGAGCTCCTGGAGGGGGCGTCGAGGCCCGGCCACTTCGACGGCGTCGCGACCATCGTGGCCAAGCTGTTCGGGCTCGCCGGCCGGTGCCGGGCGTACTTCGGGGAAAAGGACTTCCAGCAGCTCGTTGTCGTCCGGCGGATGGTCGCCGACCTGTCGATCCCGGTGGACGTCGTCGGTTGCCCGACCGTGCGCCACCCCGACGGGCTCGCCCTCTCGAGCCGGAACGCCTACCTGAGCCCTGCCGAGCGCGCCGCCGCGCCTCGCCTCTACGCCGCGCTCCTGGCCGGCAAGCGGGCGATCGAGGAGGAGCGGGCGACCGATCCCGTGTTCGTGTCCAAGGCGATGGAGGCGTCGCTGGCCGGCGACCCGCTGTTCACCCTCGACTACGCCGAGGTCGCCGACCCCCGCGATCTCCGCCGCCCCGACCCCATCGCCGGCGAGGTTCGCCTCCTGGCCGCCGCCCGCATCGGGCGCGCCAGGCTGATCGACAACGTCGCCGCCGCACCCCCGTCCGCCACTGATTGAACTCGATACCGGAGGCTTCCCGATGCGTCGCCGCATGCTCAAGTCCAAGATCCACCGGGCCACTGTCACCGGGGCCGACCTGAACTACGTCGGCTCGATCAGCCTGGACCCCGACCTGATGGCGGCTGCCGACATCCTCGAGTGCGAGCAGGTCGCGATCCTCGACATCGACAACGGCGCCCGGTTCGAGACCTACGCCATCGCCGGGCAGCCCGGCCAGGTGTGCCTCAACGGGGCCGCCGCCCGCCTGGTGCACACCGGCGACAAGGTGATCATCCTCACCTACGCCGACTACGAGGGGGCCGAGCTCGCCGGCCACACGCCCACGGTGGTGCACGTCGATCAGTGGAACCGGGCGGTCCCCGCCCCCGCCGGCGCCGCCCCCGCCCCCGCCCCCGCCGGCGCATCCGCCGCCGCGGCGCGATGAGCCCCGAGCATCCCCTCGACCTTCTCGTCGTCGGCAGCGGCGTCGCCGGGCTCTCCGCGGCGGCGAGGGCGGCGGAGGCCCGCCCCGGCGTGCGTGTCGGCGTGCTGTCGAAGGCGTCGCTGTCGGACTCGGCCACCCACTGGGCGCAGGGGGGTGTCGCGGCGGTCCTGCACCGCAACGAGGCCGCCGGGCGCGGCCCCCTGGACTCCTTCTCGCTGCACGCGGGCGACACCCTGCGGGCCGGCGCCGGGCTGTGCGACGGCGCCGCGGTGGACGTCCTCGTCCGCGAGGGCCCGGCCCGGGTGCGCGAGCTGGCCGCGCTGGGCGCCCGCTTCGACCGCAACAACGGCGGCAAGTGGGAGCTCGCCCGCGAAGGAGGCCACTCCACCGCCCGCGTCGTCCACGCCGGCGGCACGGCGACCGGCGCGGAGGTGGAACGCACCCTCGTCGAGGCGGCCCAGCGGACCGCCGCCCGGCTGTGGGAGGGGTGGTTCGCCGTCGACCTGATCGTCGAGGGGGGTCGCTGCCGCGGGGTGCGCGCCGTCGATCCCTCCGGGCGGACGGTGGAGATCCGTGCCACCCACACCCTCCTGGCGACGGGCGGCGCCGGCCAGCTGTACTCGGTCACCACCAACCCGACGCAGTCCTGCGGCGACGGGCTGGCCATGGCGCTTCGGGCGGGGGTGGCCGTCGCCGACGTGGAGTTCGTCCAGTTCCACCCCACCGCGCTCCACGGCACCGCGGCGGGTCCCCGCCCGCTGCTGAGCGAGGCGCTGCGCGGCGAGGGGGCGCTGCTGCGCGACCGGCGCGGGGAGCGCTTCGTCGACGAGCTCCAACCCCGCGACGTCGTCGCGTCCGCCGTGGCCGCGCGCATGCGCGAGGACGGGGTCGACCACGTGTGGCTCGACGTGTCCGGGCTGGCCGGCTTCGAGCGGCGCTTCCCGAACCTCGCCGCGTCCGTACGCGACCTCGGCCTCGAGCCCGGCCCCGACTGGCTGCCCGTCGCCCCCGCCGCCCACTACCACTGCGGCGGGGTGATGACCGACCTCGACGGGGCGACCACCCTGCCAGGCCTGTGGGCCGCCGGCGAGGTGGCATGCACCGGCGTGCACGGAGCCAACAGGCTGGCGTCGAACTCGCTGCTCGAGGGGATGGTCTTCGGCGCCCGGGTGGTCGAGGCGGTCCTGTCGGGCAAAGACGTCCCCGCCGCGACCGGCGTGCTCCGCCCGCTTCTCGAGCCCGCCGCCACCGCCCCCGGGGCCATCGGCGCGGTCACGCTCCCCACCGGCGCTCGGCCCCCGCGCCCCGCCGCGCGGGCCCGCGCCCTCGACGAGGTCAAGGCCCGCGAGACCCTGCAGGCGGCGATGACCGCCGGCGCCGGCGTGCTCCGCAACGCAGCGTCGCTCGCCGCCGCCGGGGCCGAGGTGGCCCGGCTCGCCGCGCAGGGCCCCCCGCCGGGGGAGCTGTCCAACCTCCTCGCCGTTGCCGGGGCCGTCGTCGCGGCGGCGGCGGCGCGCGAGGAGTCGCGAGGCGGTCACCAAAGGGAGGACTTCCCCGGCACCCGGGACGTCTTTGCCCACAGGTTCGTGCAGTGACCTCGACGAGCACGGCGACCACCTGGCTGGACCCGCCGCTCCCGGCCGTCCGTGAGGTCGTGGCCCGGGCGCTCGCCGAGGACCTCGGCGTGTTCGGGGACGTCACCGCCGGCCTCGTCCCCGAGGACGCCACCGTCGCCGCCCGGATCGTCGCCCGCGCCGAGGGCGTCCTGGCCGGGCGGCTGGCCGCGACGGAAGCCTTCGCCGCCGTCGATCCCGCCGCCACGGTGCGCTGGGAGGCCGCAGACGGCGACCGGGTGCGCCCGGCGCAGGTGCTGGCCCGCGTCGGCGGCCCCCTCCGCTCGGTGCTCACCGCCGAGCGGACCGCCCTCAACCTTCTCGGGCACCTGTCGGGGGTGGCCACCCTGACCCGCCGCTTCGTCGACGCCGCCGGCCCCGCGGCGCGCATCCGCGACACCCGCAAGACGACGCCGGGCCTGCGGGCCCTCGAGAAGGCGGCGGTGCGCGCCGGCGGGGGGGTCAACCACCGGGCCTCGCTCTCCGACGGCGTCCTCCTCAAGGACAACCACCTCGCCGGCGTCACGATCGCCGACGCCGTCCGGCTCGCCCGGCGCCGCTGGCCGAGCGTGCCCTGCCAGGTGGAGTGCGACACCCTCGACCAGCTGCGCGTGGCCCTCGACGCCGGCGCCGACCTGGTGCTGCTCGACAACATGGACCCCGCCGAGGTCGCCGCCGCCGTCACGATCGTCGACGGGCGCGTCCCCCTCGAGGTGTCGGGGGGCGTCACCCTCGACACCGTCGGGGCGTACGCCGCCGCCGGCGCTGACCTGATCTCGGTGGGGGCGCTCACCCACTCCGCCCCGGTCCTCGACGTCGGCCTCGACCTCGACGTGGAGCCCTGAGATGCTCGTCGCCATCGACGTCGGCAACACCCAGACGGTGATCGGGGTGTTCGCACCCGGCGACGGCCCCGCCGGCAGCGGGCCGTCCCTGCTCTACCACTGGCGGATCGCCACCGTCGCGTCGCGCACCGCCGACGAGCTGGCGCTCCTCCTGGACCAGCTGTTCCAGCTGCGGGGCCTCGAGGTCGACGAGGTGGTCACGGGCATCGCCGTGGCGTCGGTCGTTCCCCGCCAGAGGACCGCGCTGCGGGAGATGACCGAACGGTGGTTCAAGGTCGAGTCGGTGATCGTCGAGCCGGGCGTGCGCACCGGCATGCCGATCATCTACGAGAACCCGAAGGAGGTGGGGGCGGACCGCATCGCCGACGCCGTCGCCGCCTACGAGAAGTTCGGGGGCCCCACCATCGTCGTCGACTTCGGCACCGCCACCACGTTCGAGGTGGTGTCCGCGAAGGGCGAGTACCTGGGCGGGGTGATCCTCCCGGGCATCGAGATCTCCCTCGAGGCGCTGTTCGCCCGCGCCGCGCTGCTGCCCCGGGTGGAGCTCGTGGAGCCGCGCAGCGTGCTGCCGAAGAACACCGTCGAGTCCATCCAGTCGGGGGTCATCTTCGGCTTCGCCGCCCAGGTGGACGGGCTGTGCCGGCGCCTCGACGTCGAAGTCGGCCCCAGCACCGTCGTCGCGACCGGCGGTCTCGCCGGGCTCATCGGCCCGTACTCGGCGGCCATCCAGCACCACGAGCCGTGGCTGACGCTCGAGGGGCTGCGCATCATCTACGGTCGCAACGTCCGATGAGCATCCCCTACACCTTCGACGTCGACTCGACCGCGGCGTCGGTCGCGGAGCGCTTCGCCGGCCTCGAAGCCGGGGGCGAGTCCGGCGCGGTGGTGTCCGTCGCCGGGCGGGTCATGCTGCGGCGCGAGATGGGCAAGATCGTCTTCGCGACCCTGCGGGACTCCTCCGGCCCGGTCCAGCTGTTCGCGGGGGCGGAGTGGACGAAGGAGTTCGCCGGCTTCGCGGACCTGTCGCTCGGCGACTGGGTCGGCGTCACCGGCGAGGTCGTGCGTACCCGGCGGGGCGAGCTGTCCGTCAAGGTCGCCTCGTGGGTGCTTCTCGCCGAGGCGCGCCGGGGCTTCGGCGACAAGTGGCGCGGCATCACCGACGTCGACCTGCGTTACCGGCAGCGCTACGCCGACCTGTGGGCCAACGAGGACGCGCGGCGCACCCTGCTCCTGCGCAGCCGGGTCATCTCGTGGACCCGCCGGTGGCTCGAGGACCGCGGCTTCGTCGAGGTGGAGACCCCGATGCTGCATCCCATCCCCGGCGGCGCCCTCGCCCGCCCCTTCGTCACCCACCACAACGCCCTCGACGTCGAGCTCTACCTGAGGGTCGCGCCCGAGCTGTACCTCAAGCGGCTGGTGGTCGGCGGCTTCGAGAAGGTCTTCGAGATCGGCCGGGTGTTCCGCAACGAGGGGCTCTCGACGCGCCACAACCCCGAGTTCACCATGCTCGAGCTCTACCAGGCGTACGCCGACTACCACGACATGATGGCCCTGACCGAGCAGCTCGTCTCGGGGGTAGCCATCGACCTGCTCGGCACCACCTCGCTCACCTACGGCGGCCGGGCGCTGTCGCTGCAGCTGCCGTGGCGTCGGGCGACGATGACCGAGCTGATCGCCGAGCACGCCGGCGTCGACGTCGATCTCGACACCCCCCTCGAGGAGCTGCGCCGGGTGGCGGCCTCCGCTGGTGTGGAGCCGCACCCGTCGTGGGGGCCCGGCAAGCTGATCCTGGAGATCTACGAGAAGACCACCGAGGCGGAGCTGTGGGGACCGGTGTTCGTCCTCGACTACCCGAAGGAGGTCTCCCCGCTCGCCCGGGACCACCGCAGCCGCCCCGGCTACGTGGAGCGCTTCGAGCCGATCGTCGCCGGCCGCGAGCTCGGCAACGCCTTCAGCGAGCTCAACGACCCCGCCGAGCAGCGCCTCCGCTTCGAGGAGCAGGCCGCCGAGCGCGCCGCCGGCGACGAGGAGGCGATGGTCCTCGACGAGGACTACCTGCGCGCCCTCGAGTACGGGCTGCCGCCCACCGGCGGGCTCGGCCTCGGCATCGACCGCCTCGTCATGTTCCTCTCCGGCGCGGAGGCGATCCGCGACGTGATCGCCTTCCCGACCCTGCGCCCCGAACAGCCCTAGGCGCCGGAACCCTGTGCCCGCCCCCGGGCGGCCTGCCTCTAGGGAACGGCCAGGGTGTCGAGGAGGCGGTGGCCGATCTGGCCGAGGAAATCGAGCCTCTCGAGGGCGTCGAGGTTGCCGTCCGCGGCCGAGCGCAGGACCTGGAGGGCGCCGTCGGCGCGCGCCACCCAGCGGCGGGCCTCCCCGACGGACTCCTCGAGGGCGGTCGTCGACAGGATCAGGTCCCGGGCCTTGTCGCGCGTGGGAAAGTCGAGCGGCCTGCCGAGAAGCGCCCGCAGGTCGTCGCCGACGCCTTCGACGGCGAGGGCCCGGATGACCGGCAGGGTGTAGGTCCCCTCGACCATGTCGTGGCAGGCCGGCTTGCCGAGCAGGTCCTCGCTCGACACCAGGTCCCGCACGTCGTCCCAGATCTGGAACGCCATCCCGGTCGCGTGGCCGTACTCGGTGAGCGCGTCCACCCACTCCGGCGGCGCCCCGCTCGTCAGGGCGCCCAGCCGGGCGGAGGCGGCGATCAGCGAGGCGGTCTTGCCGGCGATCGACGATAGGTACGCCGATTCGGGGCGCTCGGTGTTGAATGCGTAGGTGAGCTGGGTGACCTCCCCCTCGCACAGCCGGGCGATCGTGCGGGCCAGGAGCGTGGCGACCTCCGTGCCGAGCGAGGCGGCGACCTCCGAGGCGCGGGCCAGGAGGAAGTCCCCGGAGAGGATCGCCACCAGGTTGCCCCACCGGGCGTTGACGCTCTGGACGCCGCGGCGGTGCTCCGCCTCGTCCATCACGTCGTCGTGGTAGAGGGAGCCCAGATGGACCAGTTCGACCGCCACGCCGCCCTGGATCACCTCCTCGGAGAGCTCCGAGGCGTCCTTCAGCGAGATGCTGCACGCGTGGGCGGACGAGATGACCAGCGCCGGGCGCAGGCGCTTGCCGCCGGCGGCCGCGAGGTGCCCCGCCACGTCGGAGAGGAGGGCGTCGCCCGCCTGGACGGCGCGCGACAGCGCGTCCTCGACCCGGCCGAGAGCCTGCTCGAGTCCGGGAAGGCGCAGTTCCTCCACGACGTTCATCCCTTGCGAGCGTAGGCGAGACCCCGGCCAAGTAGGAACCCCGGCCGTCTCGAGGTGGTTCCGGGCTGCTGCGAGGCCCGCCCGGAGCGGCCGCCGGGACCCCTGGGCTTCGGAACGGGATCTTGCTGGGTAGACTTGGACCCGGAGGACCAGCATGTTCGAACGTTTCACTGACCGAGCCCGTCGAGTCCTGGTCTTGGCCCAGGAGGAGGCGCGGCTGCTCAACCACAACTTCATCGGCACCGAGCACATCCTCCTGGGTCTCATCCACGAGGGGGAAGGGGTCGCGGCGAAGGCTTTGGAGTCGCTCGGCATCAGTCTCGAAGCCGTGCGCGAGAAGGTCGAGGAGACCATCGGCCCCGCCGGATCGTCCACCACGGGGTCCCCGCCGTTCACCCCGCGCGCCAAGAAGGTCCTCGAGCTCTCCCTGCGGGAGGCGCTGCAGCTCGGCCACAACTACATCGGCACCGAGCACATGCTGCTCGGCCTGGTCCGGGAAGGCGAGGGGGTCGCCGCGCAGGTCCTGGTCAGTTTGGGCGCGGACCTGTCGCGCGTCCGCCAGCAGGTGATCCAGCTGCTGTCCGGCTACGGCCAGCCCGGTACCGGCAAGGAGGGGGTGACCGCCGGCGGCTCCGCGGCGGCCCAGGAAGCCCCGAGCGGGTCCCCGGTCCTCGACCAGTTCGGGCGCAACCTCACCCAGCTCGCCCGCGAGCGCAAGCTCGACCCGGTGATCGGCCGCGACCGCGAGATCGAGCGGGTCATGCAGGTCCTGTCGCGGCGGACCAAGAACAACCCGGTCCTCATCGGCGAGCCCGGCGTCGGCAAGACGGCGATCGTCGAGGGTCTCTCGCAGAAGATCGTGAGCGGCGACGTCCCCGAGACGATCAAGGGCAAGCAGCTCTACACGCTGGACCTCGGGGCCCTGGTCGCCGGGTCCCGCTACCGCGGCGACTTCGAGGAGCGTCTGAAGAAGGTGCTCAAGGAGATCCGCACCCGCGGCGACATCATCCTCTTCATCGACGAGCTGCACACCCTCGTCGGCGCCGGCGCCGCCGAGGGCGCCATCGACGCCGCGTCGATCCTGAAGCCGATGCTCGCCCGCGGCGAGTTGCAGACCATCGGCGCCACCACGCTCGACGAGTACCGCAAGCACCTGGAGAAGGACGCCGCCCTCGAGCGGCGGTTCCAGCCGATCAAGGTGGAGGAGCCGACCCTTGCCCACACCATCGAGATCCTGAAGGGTCTGCGCGACCGCTACGAGTCGCACCACGGCGTCACGATCACCGACCAGGCGGTCGTGGCCGCGGCGAACCTCGCCGACCGCTACATCGCCGACCGCTACCTGCCCGACAAGGCCATCGACCTCATCGACGAGGCCGGCAGCCGGCTGCGGATCCGCCGCATGGCGACCCCGCCGGACTACAAGGCGATCGAGGACGACCTCGCCCGGGTGCGCCGGGAGAAAGAGCTGGCCATCGAGAAGCAGAACTTCGAGCAGGCCAAGCGGTTCCGCGAGAAGGAAGAAGAGCTCCTGCAGCGCAAGGCCGCCAAGGAGCAGGAGTGGCGCGCCGAGGGCGTCGACCTCTTCGACGTCGTCGACGAGGAAGTGATCGCCGAGGTCCTGGCCAACTGGACGGGCATCCCCGTCTACAAGCTGACCGAGGAGGAGACCTCCAAGCTGCTGCGCATGGAGGACGAGCTGCACAAGCGGGTCATCGGCCAGCAGGACGCGATCCGGGCCGTTTCCCAGGCGATCCGCCGAACGCGCGCCGGGCTCAAGGACCCCAAGCGGCCGAGCGGGTCGTTCATCTTCCTCGGCCCCTCCGGGGTCGGCAAGACCGAGACCGCCAAGACGCTCGCCGAGTTCCTCTTCGGCGACGAGGGCTCCCTGATCCAGCTCGACATGTCCGAGTACATGGAGAAGCACACGGTCAGCCGTCTCGTCGGGTCCCCTCCCGGCTACGTCGGCTACGAGGAGGGCGGCCAGCTGACCGAGGCCGTCCGGCGCAAGCCGTTCTCCGTGGTCCTCTTCGACGAGATCGAAAAGGCGCACCCCGACGTGTTCAACGCCCTCCTGCAGATCCTCGAGGACGGCCGCCTGACCGACTCCCAGGGGCGGACCGTCGACTTCAAGAACACCGTGATCATCATGACGTCCAACCTCGGGACGGCGGACCTGCGCAAGGCGCAGGTCGGTTTCGCCAAGACCAGCGAGGCGATCACCTACGAGAAGATGAAGCAGAAGGTCCACGAGGCGCTGAAGAGCCACTTCCGCCCCGAGTTCCTCAACCGCATCGACGACGTGATCGTCTTCCACGAGCTGAGCCGCGACGAGGTCACCGAGATCATCGACCTGATGATCAAGAGGTTGCGGACGCAGCTCGAGAGCCAGGGCCTGGCGCTCGAGCTCACGCAGGCTGCCAAGTACCACGTCGTGGACAAGGGCTACGACCCGACGCTCGGCGCTCGCCCCCTGCGCCGTGCGCTGCAGCGCCTCGTCGAGGATCCCCTCTCGGAGAAGATCCTCTGGAAGGAGTTCCGCGCGGGCGAGACGGTCGTCGTCGACATCGAGGCGGACGCCCAGACCGGGGAGCCGGCGATCGTGTTCCGGTCGGTTCCGGGTCTCGAGCCGTCGCCTGTCGAGATGGCCAGCGCCGGCAGCGGGGACTAGGCCTGACCGGGGCTTCGGCCCGCCAGCTCCCATCGACCCGAGCGGTGCCGACCGACCTGCCCGGGGCTCGCGCGGCGCGGGCCCGGCCGGTCGCCGCCGGGCGGCGGCTGCTCGCGGCCCTGGCCGCCCTCGTCGCCCTGGCGGGGGTGCTGAGCGGCTGCCACGTCGACACGACCGTCTCGATCGACGACCGCCCCGGCGGGCGGGGCGTCGTGGAGGTGACCGTGAGCCTCGACGCCTCGACGCTCGAGGCTCTCGGCGGCGAGGCGGCCCTGGCGGCCCAGCTGCGCGACGCGGACCTTCGGGCGGCCGGCTGGGTGGTCGCCGGACCCCGGCCCGGCCCGGGGTCCACCACGGTGATCACCGCCCGCCACTCCTACGCCAGCGAGCAGCAGGCGCGGGCGCTGCTCTCGTCCCTGGCGGGCTCCGGTCCGGCGGCCTCCCGGCCCTTCGACCTGCGGCTCTCGAGCCACCACGGGTGGTGGTCCTCGTCGACGCGGCTGAGCGGCCGGGTGGACCTCACCTGCGGGGTGGCCTGCTTCGGCGACCGGGGACTCCAGGCCGCCCTGGGCTCGCCGACGGGCGTCCAGACCGGCCCCCTCGCCCGGGCGGCCGGCCAGCAGCCCGGCCAGGTGTTCGCCTTCCACGTGACGGCGCGGCTTCCGGGGTCGCTGCTCCACAGCGACGCCGCGTCGGCGACCGCCGGGGTGCTGCGCTGGACCCCGCGCCTCGGCCAGGCCGAAGACCTTCTCGCCGTCACCCGCTCGTGGGACTGGCCGAGGATGATCGCCGCGGCCGCGTTTGCCGCCGCCGTGATCCTCGGGCTGGCCGGGTGGCTGCTGTGGCGCCGGCGGGGCCGCCGCCGGCGGCGCCGCGCCGGCGGATCGTGGGGCGACCCTCCTGCCCGCCACTTCCGGCGCTCGCGCGGCCGGCACGCCCGGCGCGGGTGAGCGGCCGGCGAGGCGGTCACACCCCCCTTCTAGGGTCTCGTCCGTGGCCAGGACCCGGACGGTGCACCGGTGCAGCGACTGCGGGACCCAAAGCCCTCGCTGGTCCGGTCGCTGCCCCGGCTGCGGTGCGTGGAACACCCTGGTCGAGGAGGCGGAGGTGTCCGCCGGCCTCCGGCGCAACGGTCCCGGGGGCGGCGGCCCGGCAGCCCGCGCCTGCCCGAGCGGCGCGGCCGCCGCACCCCTGGCCCTCTCGGACGTCGCGTGCGACGGGGCCGCCGCCGTGCCCACGGGGATCGACGAGCTCGACCGCGTCCTCGGCGGCGGCCTCGTACCGGGATCGGTGACGCTCCTCGGCGGCGAGCCGGGCATCGGCAAGTCGACCCTGCTCCTCCAGGCCGCGGCGGAGATGGCCCGCCGCGGGACCCGCTGCCTGCTCGTCTCCGCGGAGGAATCCCCGGCGCAGGTCCGCCGGCGCGCCGAGCGGCTGGGGGCGGTGGTCCCCGGCCTGTGGCTGGTCGCCGAGACGTCGATGCCCGGCGTGCGGGCCGCGGTCGCCGACCTCGCCCCCGGCGTCGTCGTGGTGGACTCCGTCCAGACCGTCTGGGACCCCGAGCTCGACGGGGCCCCCGGCTCGGTCGCCCAGGTGCGCGACTGCACCCACGAGCTCGTGGCGCTGGCGAAGGCGGGCTCCACGACGGTGCTGCTCGCCGGCCACGTCACCAAGGACGGGGCGCTCGCAGGACCGCGTGCCCTCGAGCACGTGGTCGACACGGTCCTGTCCTTCGAGGGCGACCGCCACCACGCCCTGCGCATGCTGCGGGCGGTCAAGCACCGCTTCGGGTCGACCGGCGAGCTCGGCCTCTTCGAGATGACCGGCGCCGGCCTGGCGAGCGTCGCCGACGCCGGCGGTGTCTTCCTCGCCGACCGCCGCCCGGGGGCGCCCGGGTCGGTCGTGTTCGCTGCCGTGGAGGGCCGCCGCCCGCTGCTGGTGGAGGTCCAGGCGCTCGTCGTGGCGGCCCAGGGTACGGCGCCGCGCCGGTCGGCCTCGGGTTTCGACGCGGGCCGCCTCGGTCTGCTGATCGCGGTGCTGGAGCGGCGCGCCGGCCTGGCCCTCGGGCGCCACGACGTCTACGTGTCCGTGGTCGGCGACGTGCGCATCACCGACCGTGGCGCCGACCTCGCCGTCTGCCTGGCCATCGTGTCGTCCGCTACGGGCCGCCCCGTGGTCTCCGACACGGTCGTGGTCGGCGAGGTCGGCCTGGGCGGGGAGGTGCGCCAGGTCCCCCTGACGGATAGACGCCTCGCGGAAGCCGCCCGCCTGGGCTTCGCGCGTGCGGTCGTTCCCGCCGGCGCTGCGGACGCCCCCGCGGGGCTCACCGCGTGGGGTGCTCGCACGCTCGGCGGCGTCGCCGACCGGTGCCTCGGGCGAACGGCCCCGGCGCCCCGGCTGCGGCTGCTCGAGACCGGCGGCCCCTCCCCCGGGGACCGGGA
>JAJYLA010000035.1 GCA_021788115.1 Actinomycetes bacterium
GGACTACGCTCGACCAGCGTGCCTCGACCTGCAGTCGCCCCCGACCTCCTCGTGATGACCTCGGCGGCGATCCGAGCACCGTTTGTGTATCAATCGTGTATCAAATCGCTGGTAGAAGGAGAAGGACCCAGACAAAAGTCCTGGTAAGAGGCTTTCGGGCTCGTAGCTCAGCGGTCAGAGCGGGGGACTCATAATCCCTTGGTCGCAGGTTCGATCCCTGCCGGGCCCACGCACGGAGCCGTCCGCCTCGTCCTCGCCGGCCTTCAGAACGCGCTCGTAGGGGCGGAATGGCAGCACCGACTCGAGGTAGGACTTCAAGGCGGTCTCGTCGTCCACCCCGTAGCCGACATCCTCCGAGAGGTAGTAGCGGTGCTCGAGCAGTTCGTGGATGAGCTCGGCGGACTCGAGTCGGCCACGCAGCTCGGGGAGGATTCGCCGCGCCTGATTCTCTTGCACGTCGAGCCCGGTCAGGCGGCTCAGCTCCCGCGTGTAGTGCCCTTCTTCGAGGGGCGAGCTTAACGAACGCCCGGCCTCTCGCCGCAGTGGCAGACTCCGCACCATGACACCCCGAGCGACGCCACGGCACATGAGCGCAGAGGATTTCCGACTCCACGGGTACGCGCTGGTGGACTGGATCGCGGAGTACGTGGCGAGCCTCGAGGAAAGGCCCGTTCGAAGCGAGGTCCGGCCCGGAGACGTTCGACGAGCCCTGCCGGATCACGCCCCGGAGCAGCCGGAGCCGTTCGAGGCGCTCCTGGGCGACGTCGACACGGTGGTGCTTCCCGGCGTCACCCACTGGCAGTCGCCGTATTTCTTCGGCTACTTCCCGGCGAACGCCAGCGAACCGGCAATCCTGGCCGAGCTCCTGTCGGCCAGCCTCGGGGTGCAGGGGATGTTGTGGGCGACGAGCCCTGCGTGCACGGAGCTCGAGACCCACATGATGGACTGGCTCGTGGAGATGCTCGATCTGCCCACGGCGTTCCGCTCCGACGGCCCCGGCGGGGGCGTGATACAGGACTCCGCCTCGTCGGCCACCCTGGTCGCGTTGATAGCGGCGCGGGAGCGGGCCACGCGAGGAGCCGCCAACCGTCGAGGTGTCAGGGACCCTCTTGTCGTGTACGCCAGCCCCGAGGCGCACTCCTCGGTCGAGAAGGCCGTTCGAATCGCCGGCATCGGCTCGGAGAACCTGCGGTCGGTCCCCGTCGATCCCGGGACCCTGGCCATGGACCCTGCCGCGCTGGCCGCGGCGATCGACGCCGATCTCGCCGCGGGCCGGATCCCCGCAGCGGTGGTCGCCACCGTGGGCACCACCGGCACGACCGCGTTCGACCCGGTGGCGGAGATCGGGGACATCTGCCGCCGGCGGGGGGTCTGGCTCCACGTGGACGCGGCGTACGCCGGCGCCGCGGCCCTCTGCCCGGAGCTCCGCTGGATCAATGCCGGCGTCGAGAAAGCGGACTCCTACTGCTTCAACCCGCACAAGTGGATGCTGACGAATTTCGACTGTGACGCCTTCTGGGTCGCCGACCGCTCCGCCCTGGTGGGGGCACTTTCGATCCTGCCCGAGTACCTTCGCAACGAGGCGACCGAGTCGGGGGCCGTGATCGACTACCGCGACTGGCAGATCCCCCTCGGCAGGCGGTTCCGGGCGTTGAAGCTGTGGTTCGTGATCCGCCACTACGGCGTGTCGGGTCTGCAGGCCCACGTGCGCAGCCACGTCGCGCTCGCCCAGGAGTTCGCCGGCTGGGTCGAGGCCGACGACCTCTTCGAGATCCCCGTTCCGCACCCCCTGTCGCTCGTCTGCTTCCGGCTGCGATCGGGCGACGACGACAACCGCGAGCTGCTGGACCGGGTCAACGACTCGGGCCTGCTGCTCTCACACACCCGGGTCGGGGGCCGGCTCACGCTCCGGATGGCGATCGGCGGCACCCGCACCGAGAGCCGCCACGTCGAGCGGGCGTGGGAGGTCATCAGGGGTCTCGCCCGGGGGGAGGCGCCCGCGCAGATGCTCGGGTAGGGTCAGGGGCGTGGGCGAGAAGATCGACGGGCACGGGGGAGACCTGGCCCTCGCTGCGCTGCTGCCCTTCGGCGTGGATGCCATGTTCACCCTCAACGGGGCGCACGTGTGGCCCCTCTACGATGCGGCCGTCCGGGCCGGCGTGCGCATCGTCGACACCCGCCACGAGCAGACGGCCACCTGGGCCGCCGAGGCGTACGCCAAGCTGACGCGCCGGCCCGGGCTGGCCGTTCTGACCGCCGGCCCCGGAGTGACGAACGGGTTGAGCGCGGTGACGTCGGCGCGGTTCAACGGGTCGCCTCTGGTCGTCCTCGGCGGTCGCGCCCCGCACGCCCGGTGGGGCTCCGGGTCCCTCCAGGAGCTCGACCACGTCCCCATCGTGGCCCCGGTGACCAAGAGGGCGCGGACGGTAGGCCCCGGTGACGACATCGCCGCCGCGGTCGGCTCGCTGGCCCTCGACGCGATCACCCCTCACCGGGGGCCCGTGTTCGCGGACGTCCCCATGGACGTGCTGTTCGGCCCCGCGGCGGGCGAGGTCGGCGACGCCGTCACGCCCCCCGTTGCCGAGCCGGATCCCGCCGGCGTGGCGCGAGCGGCCTCCCTGATCGCCTCCGCCGAGAAGCCCGCCCTCGTGGTCGGCAGCGACGTCTACTGGGCGGGGGCGTCGGAGCCGCTGCGCGCCGCCGTCGAAGCGCTGGGGGTGCCGTGCTTCGCCAACGGCATGGGACGGGGCTTGCTTCCTCGCGGTCACCGGCTGTCTTTCAGCAGGACCCGGGGGAAGCTGAAGACCGACGCGGACGTGGTGGTGGTCGCCGGCACGCCGCTCGACTTCCGCCTCGGTTTCGGCGCGTTCGGCCGGGCGCGGGTCATCCACATCGTCGACAGCGAGGAGGGCCGCGCGGCGCACGTCCCGGGGGTGCTCTCGGTGGCGGGGGACCTGGGCCTGGTGCTGGGCGGCCTGGCCGGGTGGTCGGGCGATCGCAGGGACCACGAGCCGTGGATCGCCTGGCTGCGCGACGCCGAGGACGCCGCGGGTCGCGCCGAGCAGCCTCTGCTCGAGGACGGCTCGGATCCGATCAAGCCCACGCGGGTGTTCGGCGAGCTCCGGCGGCGCCTGGACGACGACGCCGTGGTGATCTGCGACGGCGGCGACTTCGCCTCCTACGCCGGCAAGTATCTCGAACCCGGGGCCCCCGGATGCTGGCTGGACACCGGTCCTTACGGCTGCCTGGGCAACGGCCCCGGCTATGCGGTGGCGGCCCGGCTCGCGCGGCCTTCCAGCCAGGTCGTGGCGGTCCTCGGCGACGGCGCCGCCGGATTCTCCTTGATGGACGTGGACACCATGGTCCGCCACGGGCTGCCGGCGGTGCTCGTCGTCGGCAACAACAGCATGTGGGGCCTGGAGAAGCACCCCATGCGCGCCGTGTACGGCTGGGACGTCGCGTGCGACCTGCAGCCCCGGACCCGTTACGACAGCGTCGTCGCCGCCCTGGGCGGGGCCGGGGAGACGGTCGCCGATCCCGACCGGATCGGTCCGGCGCTGGAGCGGGCCTTCGCGTCGGGGGTGCCCTACCTCGTCAACGTGATCACCGACCCCGACGACGTCTACCCGCGCTCCTCGAGCCTGGCCTGACCCTGGCGGCGCCGTCCCCGCCGTCCCCGCCGTCCCGCGGCGGCGCGGCGAGCGGGCGGCGTACAGTCGGAGACGATGTTGCGCTGCGCGGGCTGCGGTGGCGCCGTGTCCGAGTTCGCCGCCCGATGCCCGGACTGTGGCCGGAGCGCCGGCGACGCCCGCGAGATCGACGAGCCGGCCGCCGGGGGCCGCGCGGGCCCGCGCCCGGGGACCGTCCCGCCGGCGCAGCGCGGCGCCCGTCCGGCGGACGAGGAGCTGCAAGCGCGCCGCAGGCGTCTCCGGGGGCTCATGGCCCTCGCCCTGGCGGCGGCCGTCGCCGGGTTGTGGCTCGCCCTCCGCTCGCCGACGGGGGGAGCGCCGGGGAGCGAGACCGCCTGGCTCGTGCACGCTCTCCCAGGGAGGATCGCCTCCCAGACGGCGGACGGGACGGTGGTCCTCAGCAACCCGGACGGTTCTCGCCCGCGGACCCTGACCCGTTTCCCGCTCCCCGAAGGTTCGGAGGATCGGGAGCTCCTGGCGGCTGCCGACGACCGTTTCTTGATCAGCGGGACCGAGGCGCTCATCGTGGCCGGCGCCGGCGAGTCCGCGCCCATCGACACGAACGTCCTGTTCCGGCCCGGAATGGTCCCCGCCGGCCCCGAACCCTTCGCCGACTCCGACCGGGCCGTGGTGGTGTTCGCCGGCCGGTCGCCGGCCGGAGACTCGCCGCTCGCCGCGGTGCTCCTCGCAGGAGGCGGCGTCGCCGCCCTCGGTACCGCCGACCAGGCGTCGGGGGATCCGCGCGGTGTCGGTGCCTTCGTGGCGGTCGCCGCACCGGCTCCCGCCGGCCGGGACGAGCCTGGCACCGGTCCCGCCGACACGCGCGTGGAGCTGCGCCGGCCGGGGGCGAGCGTCACCCTGGCGACCTCCGCCTCGCTGAACCGCCAACTCGGCCAGGACCCGACGCTTCCGGTGACGCTGCGGGTCGTCCCCGACGCCGCCGGCGACCGGCTGGCCGTGGTCGTGCAGCCGGTCGGCGGCCATCGCGCGGACTCGGCGGTGGTGGTCCTCGACCGCCGCGGGCGGAGCCTCGGCGTGCTCGGCGCCGACTCCGGCCCCGCCCGCGCGACGATGCCCTCCTGGTCGCCCGACGGGTCGGAGCTGGCGTTCTCCACCGAGACCCGCCGGGGGACGGCGATCGCGGTGTGGCCCGTCGGCGGCCGCGTGCGGCGCCTGGCCCCTCCCCGGCCCGGCGCCCGCTTCGACACCTGCCTGTGGGCGCCGGACGGCTCGACCATCCTCTGCCCGGAGTCGGGTTCGCCGCGATGGATCCTCGGCCGCGCCGGCGGGGGTCCGTTCGTGACCGTCCGCGCCCCCAGGATCGGGCGCGGCGCGCCCCTCCGCCCCGTCGCGTGGCTCCCCGGGTCCTCGTAGACCCCCGCTTCCGCCGGAGCCCGGCCCCGGGGCGCCTGGTGCCGGGTTCTCGCTGCGGGGATACTTGACCGGTGCCAGGGCGCAGGAAATTTCCGGGTGCCGGCGGGCGCGCCGGTGGCCGGGGCCTGCCTCGTCGCCAGGTGGCGTGGGCGCTGGCGGCGGCCGCGGGCCTGGCCGCCCTCCTGGTCGGCGGGCCGTTCGTCTTCTTCAACGTCATCGAGGGCAAGGCGCCCGCCCGCCTGACCCTCCCGCCGGCGGCGACGGCCGGAGCCGGAGTGCGGCGTGGCCCCCGCGGCCCGCTGGACGGGACCTGGAGCGTGGCCCCGGGATCCGAAGCCGGATACCGCGTCCCCGAGGTGCTCTTCGGCCAGCACCACACCGCCGTCGGGCGCACCGACAGGGTGACCGGAAGCCTGGTCATCTCGGGCACCACGGTGACGGCCGCCGATTTCACCGTGGACGTGGCGTCGATCCGGTCGGACCAGGCGTCACGCGACGCTCAGTTCCGCGGCTACATCATGGAGACCTACAGGTACCGCGACGCCCGGTTCCGCCTGGTCCGGCCCATCCGCTTCGCAACGGTGCCCGCAGAGGGCGCGCCTCTGAGCGAGACGGCGACGGGGGATCTCAGCATGCGGGGGGTCAGCCGCCTGGTGACCTTCACCCTGCGGGCCGAGTGGACGGCCTCCGGCATCGCCGTCGACGCCGGGATACCTGTCGTCTTCTCCCGGTGGCACATCCCGAACCCGAGCTTCGCCGTCGCCAGGGTGGGAGGGTCAGGCGTGGTCGAGGTCCTGCTTCGTCTCGCACGGGCTCCGGGCTGAGGCCGGCGGCGGTTCGCCTCGCCTGCCTCGGCCTCTCAGGTCTGGACCGCCGCCGCGGGTGCTGGGGGTGCTTCCGGGAGGGCGGAGGGGTCGGCGGCGGGGCGGATGACCCGCCCGGTGATCCTCGACGCCGTGATGGAGACGAAGCCGTCCTGGCGGTAACCGCCGACATGGGGGAGCGACAGCGTCCGGAGCTCGGCCAGCTGCGCTGGTTCGTCCACCCCCCGGGAGACCCCCTGGATGAGCACGCTCCACCCTTCTTGCTCGGTCGGCTGGAAGCCGTCGGCCTCGAAGGCCACTACCATCCCGGATGTCGCCGCGGCCAGTTTCGTGCCGGGGGTGGAGCGGAACACCACGGAGCGATCCACGACCGTGAAGAACACCGGAAGGATCACGGGGAGCGCGCCGACGCTGATCGCGACGCGGCCGAGCGTGGCCGAGCGCAGCCGCGCCCAGCACTCCTCCACGTCCAGGGGCGCGATAAGAAGACCTCCTCCTCCCATCGCCGGGACCGTAAACCCTCCGGCGGAGGGACGACAGGGGCGAAAGTCCCATTGAGGCCCAGCCCGGAGGGGGTCGAAGCGGCCGTCTCGGATACCATCGGCCGGACCGCGGCGAGCGGATCACCGCTGATTGAGGGGAGGGACCTTCATGGCGACGCCGGGTGTACAGCACAGCACCGAAGAACGCCTCCGCGACCTGGAGGCCATGCTCGACGCCATCGCCGACCGCGCGATCATCGGGCTGGACCCCGACGGGGTCGTGACCCACTGGAGCCGGGGAGCCGAGGCGATCGTCGGGTTCGGAGCCGGGGAGGCTGTCGGCCAGCCGGCGTCGGTGCTGCTCACCGGCGAGGACGGGGCCGCCGGCGTGGCCGAGGCCGAGCTGCGGAGGGCCCGCGACGCGGGGTTCTCCCACGCGGAAGGCTGGAGGCTGCGCAAGGGGGGCGAGCGGTTCTGGGCGCGCGAGGTCACCACGCCCGTCCGCGACCCTGGCGGCGCTCTCACCGGATACGTCAAGGTCCTCGAGGACGCGACCTTGGGCAAGGGCGCAGAGACGATGTTCCGCGACCTCCTCGAGGCCGACCCCGACGCCACGGTCATCGTGGGCCAGGACGGGCGCATCGCCCTTGTCAACCGCCAGACCGAAAAGCTCTTCGGCTACAGCCGCGACCAGCTCGTAGGCAACGAGGTCGAGATCCTCGTACCGGAGCGCTTCCGCGGGCGCCATCAGGGCTTCCGGCGGGACTTCTTCACCGATCCCCGGCTGAGGCCCATGGGAGTCGGGCTGGAGCTGTTCGCCATGCGGCGTGACGGGTCGGAGTTCCCCGTCGAGGTCAGCCTGAGCCCGTTGCAGACCGAACAGGGGACGCTCGTCTCCGCGGCGATCCGCGGCATCACCGAGCGCCACCTGCAGCTGCAGCAGCTGCGGCGCCAGAGCGAGGAGATCCTCGAGCTGTCCACCCCTGTCATCCAGGTGTGGGACAAGGTGCTGGCGCTGCCGATCATCGGGACGCTCGACTCGAACCGGGCGGCACGCCTGACCGAGAGCCTCCTGGAAAAGATCGGCCAGCACCAGGCTGAGGTCGTCATCCTGGACATCAGCGGGGTGCCGACCATCGACACCCTGGTGGCGCAGCACCTTCTCAAGACCGTCCAGGCGGCCACGCTCATGGGCGCCTCGAGCATCTTGAGCGGTGTGCGCCCCGAGACGGCGCAGGCCATGGTGCACCTCGGGATCGACCTGGGGCAGCTGCGCAGCCGGAACACGCTTCGCGACGCGCTGCAGCTGGCGCTGGAGATCGTGCGGGACCGCTGGGACGCCGCTGACAGGGCGGAGCGGAGCATCGCGGAAGGACAGCGGTGAGCCACTTCGACCGGGTGCCGGCCGGATCGCCCGGCACCGGCGAGATCATCCCGATCATGCGCATCGGGGACACTCTCCTCGTCGCTTTGCAGGGGGAGCTCGACGACACCACCGTCGTGCGGATCGAGGAGCAGCTGACCATGGAGGTCGCGCGCACCCACGCGAAGGGCACCCTGATCGACGTGAGCGGGCTCGGCGTCGTCGACTCGTTTATCGCCCGTGTCATCGCACGGGTCGTCGCCATGGTCCGGCTTCTCGGCTCCCCGGCCGTCGTCGTCGGGATCCAGCCGGCCGTCGCGGTCACGCTCGTGGAGCTCGGCGTCCCGATGGGCCACCTCGACACGGCGCTGAACGCCGAGCAGGGCATGGCGCTGCTGCGCCGGCTGCGAGCCGATGGCAATCGAGCTCGCTGAGCCGACGGCGGTGGTCGTCGCGGTCGCCTCGGAAGCGGATCTCGTGCACGCCCGCCAGACGCTGCGGGCCGAAGCCGTGCGCGCCGGGCTCGGCCTGGTCGACCAGACGAAGCTGATCACGGCCGGCAGCGAGCTGGCCCGCAACATCCTCACGTACGCGACGGGGTCCCGAGGGGAGCTGCGCGTCGAGCAGGTCCGCTCCCGCGAAAGGGTCGGGGTGCGGGCGACGTTCAGCGACGAGGGTCCGGGCATCGAGGACCTCGACGCGGCGATGACCGACGGCTTCTCCACCAGCGGCAGCCTGGGACTGGGCCTGCCGGGGTCCAAACGGCTCGTGGACGAGATGACGGTCAGCTCCGCAGGGGCTTCGGGGACCACCGTCGTGATCGTCAAGTGGCGACGATGAGCCGATGCGAGACGGGGTGACGAGAGCCCCCGAGGCCGCCCACCGGCGTCACGCCGTCCACGTCGACAAAGACGTCGGCGCCCTGCGGCGGGCGGTCGTGGAGTTGGCCGCCGCGGTCAGGGGCCTTCGCGCGGGGGAGGCAGCGCTCGTCGCCACCGAGCTCGGGACCAACCTCGTGCGCCACACCACCTCGGGCGGCTACGTGCTCTTCCGCCGGCTGGCGGACGGCATCGAGCTCCTCGCAGTGGATCGCGGCCCCGGGATGGCGGACGGCGCCGGGCAGGCGCCGGCGGGGCAGGCGCCGGCGGGGCAGGCGCCGTCGGGGCCGAGAGCCGGCTCCGGGGGGCTCGGCGTGGGCCTCGGAAGCGTCGAACGGCTCGCCACCACCTTCGATATTTACTCGACCCGGCCGGGCGGGACGGTCGTCCTCGCCCGCCTCCTCGCCTCCGCCCCGCCAGCCGGCTGGTGCCGCTGGGGGGCGGTCAACCTGCCCGTGGAGGGGGGCGACGAATCGGGTGATGGCTGGGCCGTCGCCGTGGACGGGTCCGCAACGCTGCTGGTCGTGGACGGCCTCGGGCACGGGCCCGCGGCGGCGGAGGCGGCGCGTACGGCGCTGGCGGTCTTCGAGCGCGTCGGAGCCGCCGACGTCGAGCGGTTCGTCGAGCGCGCCCACGAGGCCATGCGGTCCACCCGTGGCGGCGTCCTGAGCGTGTGCACCGTCGACCCCGAGCGGGGTGAGCTGCGCTTCGCCGGCGTGGGCAACGTGACCGGCCGTCTGATGCACGGCTCGACGAGCGTGGGCCTCGCCGGGCGGGACGGTACGCTCGGCACCGAGCTGGCGGTCCCCCGGATCCACCTCAGCACCCATCCGTGGCGCCCCGGCTCGGCGGTCGTGCTCGCGTCGGACGGGCTGCGCAGCCAGTGGGACCTACGGGGCTACCCGGGGTTGCTCCTGAGCCACCCGGCTGTCGTCGCCGCCACCTTGCAGCGCGACTTCGCCCGGCCCACCGACGACGCATCGGTACTGGTCCTGCAGGATCTGCGTCGAGGGATCCGATGACCGACGTCGTGCTCCGAGTGGATGTTCGCGACGCTGCCGGGATCGCCGGGCTCCGCCTCCGGGCCAGGGATCTCGCCGCCTCGTGCGGGCTCCCGTCGCTCGACCAGTGGCGGGTGGCCCTGGGCGTGAGCCAGGCTGCCGTGGACGCGGTCGCGCAGTCGGCGACCACCACGGTGCAGATCCGCGGGCGTGTCGGCGGAGGAACGACGCGACTCGAGGCCACGCTCACGGGTGACACCGCGAGTCGCCCGCTGACGCTCAGCTGGGTTTTCCGCGGAGAGGGAACCGTCGGTGGGGCGGCCGCCGGTGCGCCGGCCACCCGCTCGAGATCCTGCGAGCGGAGAACGCTGCGCTGACCGGGGTCGTCGAGGAAGCGGCACGCAGCGAGGCGGCGGCCGCGGCGCACGGCCGCGACGCATCGGAGCTGGCAGCCGAGCTCGCAGCCACCAACCGCGGGCTGATCGCCCTGCACGGGGAGCTCGAGGGCGCCCGCGAGTCCGAGGCACGCCTGGCAGCGATCGTCCGCTCGTCCGGCGACGCGGTGCTGTCGATGACCCCCGACCGGGCCGTGGTCAGCTGGAATCCGGGCGCCGAGAGGCTCTTCGGCTTCTCCGAGCAGGAGGTGCTGGGCCGGCCCGCGGATTTCCTTGCGCCCGCCGACCACGCCGGCGAGCTCGACGAGGTGATCCCACGGCTGGATGCCGGGGACCGGGCGGGCCACTTCGACGGCTGGCGCCGGCGCAGGGACGGCTCTCTGGTCGAGGTGACGGTGACCGTGTCGGCGATCCGCGACCCCGACGGCAGCCTCATCGGCTACTCGATGGTCATGTCCGACCTGACCGAGCGCCGCCGGGTGGAGGAGGATCTCGCCGCCGCGCGCGCCAGCCGGGAGGTCTTCGCCGACCGGGACCGCATCGCTCGGGACCTGCACGACCTGGTCATCCAGCGGCTCTTCGCGGCGGGCATGGCCTTGCAGGGCGTGGTGAGCGCCGACGTTCGGCGCGATGTCGCCGAGCGGGTCATCGAGGTGGTCGACGACCTCGACTCGACGATCGCCGAGATCCGCTCGACGATCTTCGCGCTGGGCCAGGGGCCGCAGCTGGCCGGGAGTGTGCGGGCGCAGCTCATCCGGGTCGCGTCGATGGCCGCGGGCGTGCTCGGCTTCCAGCCGAGGGTCCACTTCGACGGTGCCGTGGACTCGGCACTTCCCGGCCGGATCGCCGAGCACGTCGTCGCGGTGACCCGCGAGGCCCTCTCCAACGTCGCCCGTCACGCCCGGGCGGCTTCGTGCGACGTGACCCTGAGAGTCGGCGATCAGGTGACCCTCGAGGTGGTCGACGACGGGCGCGGCATCGGCGAGGTCACCCGCACGAGCGGGCTCGCGAACCTGGCGGACCGCGCGCGGGGCCTGGGCGGCTCCTTCACGGTCGAGGGGGACCCCGGCAAGGGCACCCGGCTCGAGTGGCGGGTGCCGGCGCAGCACTGAGCTCGGTGGGAGGCGGCGCACAAAGGGGCCCGAGTATCCTGTCGTGCTGCCGGAGGCTTGCGCAGGCTGGCCACCGTGCGACGAGGACCGATACGACCATGTCACAGCGCAGCGCTGCGAGCCGGACTCCTCCGGCGGTGGGGCCCGCGGGGCGGGGCGGGCGCTTCCGCCACCGCTGGCTCGTCCTCGCCGTGCTGTGCGTCAGCCTGCTGCTCGTCAGCCTCGACAACACGATCCTCAACGTGGCGCTCCCCGACATCGTGCGGTCCATGCACGCGTCGGCGAGCGAACTCCAGTGGATCGTCGACTCCTATGTCATCGTCTTCGCCGGTCTGCTTCTCGTGGTCGGCAGCCTCGGGGACCGGTGGGGTCGCAAGTGGGTGTTCCTGGCGGGCCTGGTGGTCTTCGCGGCGGGGTCGGCGACGTCCGCGTTCTCGGCCACCCCCGACCGTCTCATCGCCGCCCGGGCGTTCATGGGCATCGGCGCAGCGTCCATCATGCCCTCCACCCTCTCCATCCTCACCAACGTCTTCACCGACGCCGGTGACCGGGCTCGTGCGATCGGCGTGTGGTCCGGGACGAGCGGTCTCGGTGTGGCCATCGGGCCGATCGCGGGAGGCTGGCTGCTCAACCACTACTGGTGGGGATCGGTGTTCCTGGTGAACGTGCCCATCGCGGCCGTCGGCGTGGCCGCGGTCGCGTGGCTGGTTCCGAACTCGAGGAACCCCGCCAGCAAAAGGCCGGATCCCCTGGGCGGGATCCTGTCCATCGCGGGGATGGGCCTTTTGCTGTGGGGGATCATCGACGCCCCCACCCGGAGCTGGACGTCCCCCCTCGTGCTGGGGGCGATCACCTCTGCCGCGGTCGTGCTCGCCGCGTTCGTGCTGTGGGAGAGGCACTCGAGCCACCCGATGCTGGAGATGTCGTTTTTCTCCTCGAGGCGTTTCTCCGTCGCAGTGGGGACCATGGGGTTCGTGATGTTCGCTTTGATGGGCGGCCTGTTCCTGTTCACCCAGTACCTTCAGTTCTCGCTCGGCTACACCGCCCTGCAAACGGGTATCCGCCTCGCCCCGGTCGCCGCGGTGGTGCTGGTCGCGGCGCCTCTGTCCACCGTGCTCGCGCGGATCGCCGGCGCCAAGCCTGTCGTGTTCGCCGGCATGGGACTGATCGCTGCGGGGCTGATGATCAGCGCGCGCGTCACGGTCCACGGGAGCTACATGGACGTCTTCCCGGCCTACCTGCTCGTCGGCACCGGCGCCGGGCTGGCCTTCGCGCCCGCCACCGAGTCGGTGATGGGTTCGCTGCCACCCGAGCAGGCCGGCGTCGGCTCCGGGACCAACGGCGCCGCCCTCCAGCTGGGCGGCGGCCTGGGCGTCGGCGTGCTGGGAAGCCTTCTCAACACCCGCTACCAGGATCACCTCCGACCGGTACTCGCCCATTACCCGATGCCGAAATCGGTGCTGCATTCGATCACCGGTTCGCTTGGAGGCGCGCTGTCCGTCGCTCAATCGGTCGGTGGGACGTTGGGCCGGGAGCTGGCCGATTTCGCGCGGGCGTCCTTCGTCGAGGGCATGGATCTCGCGGTGGCCGTCGCGGGGATCGTGGTTGCCGTCGCTGCGCTCGCCGTGCTGGCGTTCCTGCCGAACAGGGGACGCAACCGATGAGCGTCTGCGGCAAAGCCTGACGGGCACAAGGCCACGGCCGATCGGGACGTTCGGCCCTGTCTGCCCCGCCGGGGAGCGTCGTACGGTCGTTGCGGAGGTGGTCGACGTGACGAACGAGCAGATCCTGGGGGAGGCGGTGCGGGCAATGACAGCCGCCGACCTGCCAGGCGAAGCGGCCGTCGCCGACAGGGCGGCTGGTGTCGCGGTCGCCGCCTTCCTGCAGGGGGAAACGGTGCCCGAGGCGTGCCGGCGGGCGCGCGCGTTCGTGGCCAGCTGGATGCACCACCCGTCGCGCGAACGGGTAGACCGTCATGTCGTGGTTCGGCTGGCCTCCTGACCGACGGAAACGCTGCTGCAGCGGCCGCGACTCGGACCTCGCCGAGGAGTGCGACGCTTTCCTCGTCGGTGTGCTCGCCGAGCGCCTCGCAGACCACTCGGCCGTACCGGTGTGGGTGTGGACCAACCTCCTGGCGCACGGCTCGGACGAGGCGCTGCGCGCCGAGCGCGACCGCCCGATCGATGCCGCGTCTCGGGACTATCCGTGGCGGGAAGCACGCTCCTACCTGTCGGTGGAGCTCCTCGGGCTGGCCGGCCGCTACGGGCCCCTCGGCGAGATCCAGCACGAGGCGCTGGTACCCCTCGAGCTCGAGCTCGCATCCCGCGCCGAGGTGGCACACTGGTCGCCGCGGCGCTGGGTGGCCAGGGTCGAAGAAGCCCTGAGCGCCTACGCGAGCAACGCCGAAGCGTCCTGATCCCCGGAGGCGTGGCCCCGCGGGTGGCCTACGGTGGAGGAGAGGAGGGAGCCGATGAGGTTTCGCGACCGGGTCGACGCCGGCCGGCAGCTGGCCGAGAGGCTCGGAGCACTGCGCGGCGAGGACGTGGTGGTCCTCGGCCTGCCGAGGGGCGGTGTGCCGGTCGCCTTCGAAGTGGCGCACGCCCTGGGCGCCCCGCTCGACGTCGTGGTCGTCCGGAAGCTCGGCGTGCCCTTCCAGCCCGAGCTCGGCATGGGGGCCGTCGGCGAGGACGGGGTGCGCGTGCTCAACCCGGAGGTGGTCCGCCTCTCCGGCGTCGACGACAGCGAGCTCGCCGAGTTGGAGCGGCGCGAGCGCGCCGAGCTCGAACGGCGCGCCGAGCGGTTCCGGGGCAGCCAGCCCCGCCGGAGCGTCGCCGGCCGGACGGCCGTGATCGTCGACGACGGCATCGCCACGGGCTCCACCGCCCGCGCCGCCTGCGAGGTGGCCCGCGCCCACGGCGCCGTCCGGGTCGTCCTGGCGGTGCCGGTCCTGCCCCGGTCGGTGCTTGCTGAGCTCTACGGTGTCGCCGACGAGGTGGTGTACGTCCGTTCCCCCGAGCCGTTTTTCGCCGTGGGCCGGTGGTACAAGGACTTCGCGCAGACCACAGACGCGGAGGTCGTCTCGCTTCTCAGCCGGGCCGCATCCGCGTCGGCGGGGGCGGCCGCCGACCCGGGCGGGTGGACCCGCGACGAGGAGGTGTCCATGAGGGTGCAGTCCGCCGAGCTCGCCGGGCACCTCGCCGTACCGTCCCTCGGCCGGGGGACGGTCATCTTCGTCCACGGCAGCGGCAGCAGCCGCCACAGCCCACGGAACAGGTACGTCGCGGGCGTCCTCGGCGACGCCGGTCTCGCGACGCTGCTGTGCGACCTGCTCACCCCCGACGAGGAGCTCGACCGCGACCGCGTGTTCGACATCCCGCTCCTGACGGACAGGCTGGAGGAGGTCACCCGCTGGGTTCGCGCCCAGCCGGAGCTGACCGGGACACGTGTCGGCTACTTCGGGGCGAGCACGGGCGCCGGCGCCGCGCTGTGCGCGGCCGCCCGGCCCGGCGCCGGCGTGGCGGCGGTGGTGTCCCGGGGTGGCAGGCCGGACCTGGCCGGGGAGCTCCTCGGCGACGTCCGCGTCCCGACGCTGTTGATCGTCGGCGGCCGCGACGAGACGGTGCTCGAGCTGAACCGCCAAGCGCGGGCGCGCCTCGCCTGCGACCGGGATCTCGTGGTCGTGCCGGGCGCCACCCACCTCTTCGAGGAGCCCGGCGCCCTCGAGGAGGTCGCCCGCCTCGCGCGGGACTGGTTCCTCCGCCACCTCGCCGGCCCCGGACGCGGTGCGGAGGATCACTAGTCCACCGTCGAAGGGCGCCGGCCGGCGACGATCCGTGGGCCGCCGGCGGGCCGGGTGATAATGGGCGTCCGTGATCGAGCCTCCCCGCAAGGGCGAGCCCTACCCGGGCCGGCTGCCACCCCTGTGGGAGCAGTGGCGCCAGGTGGCATTCGCCGCGAGAGCCCTTCTTGTCGGGGTCCCCGCCGCCCTCGTGGCGGTGCTCTTCGCCGTCAGCGTGACGGTGGCCGCGACGCTGGCGGTGCTCCTCGTGGGGGCCGCCGCGGCGACGGTGACCTACGCGAAGAACCGCAGCGACCGCCACAACGCCGCGCTCGACCGGGGTGAGATCCCCGCGGCGCCCGACCCCCACGTCCGGGCGGCCGGCGCCGGGGACCTCGACGCGGCCCTCGTGCAGCGCCTGGAGAGTCTCGGCTACCCGCGCGCCTCGCTCGGCAGGGTCGCCCGCTTCGACGGTGGGTGGCTGGTGAAGCGGCGGTCGCGCGCGGAGGCAGCCGTGGTCCTCGGCGACGACGGGGGGCACGCCTTCTTCGACCCCCGGTGGGTCACCGACTTCTGGGCGGCCGGCGAATACCTCGCCGGCCGGGGACGGGACCCGGACTAGTCCGGCCCGGCCCGGCGCGACCAGCTCCAGGGGTAGTCGTCGTCGGCCACCGACCGGGCCTCCGCGCTCAGCGCCAGGCGGGCGAACGTGTCGATCATCACCGCCGTTTCCTCGGTGCGGTCCGCCTCCAGTGTCGCCTCGACGCTGCCGGGCTGTGGGCCGTGCACGAAGCCGGCGGGGTGCAGCGTGAGCGAGCCGGCGCCGATGCCGGCGCCGCGGCGGCTCATGAACTCGCCCTCGGTGTAGAACAGCACCTCGTCGGAGTCGACGTTGGCGTGGTGGTAGGGGACCTTGATGGCGCCCGGTCCGAAATCGTAGGGGCGCGGCACGAAGCTGCACACGACGAACCCCGGTCCGGCGAAGGTCTGGTGGACGGGGGGCGGCTGGTGCACCCGGCCGACGATCGGCTCGAAGTCCCGGATCGACAGGGCGAAGGGGTAGGTGCAGCCATCCCAGCCGACCACGTCGAAGGGGTGGCCGGCGTGATGGTGGCGGGACCACCCCTGCCCGGTGCGGACCAGGACGCTGACGGGGCCGCCGTCCTCGGCGAGCAGCGGGCCCTCGGGGGGCCGCAGATCCCGCTCGCAGAAGGGGGCCCCCTCCCGGAGCTGACCGGTTTCGGTCAGGTACCGGCCGGGCAGCGACACGTGACCGGCCGCTTCGACGACCAGCGCCTGCACCGACGCCGGCTCGCCGATCACCCAGCGGTGCGTCGTGGATGCGGGGACCACCACGTAGTCGCCGGCGCCGGCTTCGACCCGGCCGAACACCGACTCGAGGGTGGCGCTGCCGGCGTGGAAGAAGACCAGTTCGTCTCCCGCGGCGTTGCGGTACAGGCCGCTCGCGCGGTCGGCGTCGACCCAGCAGAGGGTCACCTGGTCGTTGCCCATCAGGACGTGCCGTCCGGTGACCATGTCGCCGCCGCGCGGAAGCTTCGGCGCCTCGAGGTGCCAGGGAAGCAGTGGCTGGTTGGCCGACAGCGGAGACCGGTCGACGGCGACGGGCTCGACGGCGGTGATGGCGCTCGGCGACCGCCGGTGGTACAGAAGGCTGGAGGAGCCGCCGAAGCCCTGCTCGCCCATCAGCTCCTCCGCCAGGCGCTCCCCGCCGGCGGCGAACCAGGTGTGGCGCTTGCGCGGGACGTCGCCGACTCGCACGTAGTAGGTCATCTGCAGAGAACCTCCCCCCCGCACGGTACGACGGTCGAGCTCACCTCGCCGAGCGACAAGCCGGGCGCCCCGCCCCGGGGCTCGCACCACCCCCGGATGGTCACGGTGTCCCCGTCGGCGACCCATGAGCGGCGGCTGCCGTCGGCGAGCACCACCGGCTGCGCCCCGTTGCCGGTCAGCTCCATCAAAGATCCCTCGCTGCCGCGCTCGGCCCCCGAGATCGTGCCCGACGCGAACAGGTCACCGGCGCGGACCCCCGCTCCGTTGGCGGTCAGGTGGGCCAGCTGCTGGGCTGCGGACCAGTACAGGCCCGCGGAGCTGACCGTCGACAGGGGGGTGCCGTTGACCTCCAGCCGGAGGCGGACGTCCAGGCCGCGCGGCTCCGGCTGGCGCAGGTAGCCGACGGGGGCGGGGTCCTGCCGGGGACCCGGCACCCGCCAGGGATCGAGGGCGGCGAGGGGGACGACCCACGGCGACACGGAGGTGGCGAAGGACTTCCCGAGGAACGGGCCGAGGGGGCGGTACTCGAAGGACTGGATGTCACGGGCGCTCCAGTCGTTGACGAGGACCACCCCGAAGATGTGGCGGTCGGCCTCAGCGGCGCTCACGGAGCGCCCGCGCGGGACCGTGGTGCCCACCACGAAGCCGATCTCGACCTCCACGTCGAGACGCGACGTCGGTCCCACCTCGCCGGCCCGCAGAACCCCCGCGGGCCGGGCGACGTCGCAGCCGCTGACGATGACGGTGCCGGCGCGGCCGTGGTAGCCGATCGGCAGGTGGAGCCACGCCTCCGGCAGCGGGTCCTGGCCGGGCCGCAGCATCGTGGCCATGTTCGTGGCGTGCTCCCGGCTGGCGTAGAAGTCGGCGACGTCGCCGACGTCGAAGGGTCTCACGAGGCGGACCCCGGCCCGCCGCCGCCGGGCGCGTGCGGGCTGCCGGGCGGCCACCGCCCGCAACTGGGAGCGCGTCGTGGCCCACGCAGCGGGCCCCAGGTCGAAGAAGGCGTTGAGCGAGCCGCTCGCCCATACGTCCCGGCCGACGTCGAGCCCCTCGGCGTGGACGAGGTCGAGGACCTCGTCGCGCCAGGCGACCAGGACGTGCCCTTCGTCGTCCACCCCGTAGGGGAGGTTGCCGGGCCCGAACCCCTCGTCGTTCACCGCTGCGGCGGGGCGGCGTTCACAGGTTGCCGCGCCGTGCCTGCTCGCGCTCGATCGCCTCGAACAGTGCCTTGAAGTTGCCCTCCCCGAAACCGGTGGCGCCCTCGCGCTCGATGATCTCCAGGAACAGCGTGGGCCGATCCGCGATCGTTTCCGTGAAGATCTGGAGCAGGTAGCCGCCGCTGTCGACGTCCACTTCGACGTCGAGGCGCTGCAGGTCCCCCCAGGGCAGGTCGAAGCCGGCGACCCGCTCCCGTGCATCCTCGTAATACGCGGCCGGCATCTGCAGGAACCGCACACCCCGCCCGCGCATGGCGCCGACCGCGGACACGATGTCCCCGGTGGCGAGCGCCACGTGCTGGACCCCCGGCCCGCGGTTCGCCTCGAGGTACTCGTCGATCTGGCTCTTGCGCAGCCCCGGCGCCGGCTCGTTGATGGGCATCACCACACCGGCACCGTTGTGCACCACCGTGGAGCGCAGCGCCGAGTACCGGGTGGAGATCTGCGACGCGTCGAAGTGGCGCATCTCGGAGAACCCGAGCACCCCGATGTAGAAGTCGACCCAATCGTCGAGGCGGCCCTCCTCGACGTTGCCGACGACGTGGTCGATGGCGGTGAGCCCCACGGGGGGTCCCGCCGGCGGCGGGGGGAGACGCTCGTCGGTGAAACCCGGCCCCCACACGCCGTGCCAGTCGGAGCGGTCCACGAAGAGGTGGCGCGTCTCGCCGTAGGTCGCGATCGCGGCGGTCGCGACCGAGCCCTCGTCCCCGTTGACGACCCGGGGCTCGGCCACGACCGTCGCGCCCTTGGCGGCCGCCGCGTGCGCCGCCTCGGCGACGTCGGCGACCCGCCACGCGAGGTGGCGGATGCCGTCGCCGTGGCGCAGGACGTGGCGGGCCACCTCCCCGTCGGGGCCGAGGCCGGCGGTGACCACGAAGCGCACGTCGCCGAGGGCGAGCACGTAGGAGGCGCGGTCGGCGACGCCCGTCTCCGGGCCTGCATACGCGACCACCCTGAAGCCGAAGCCCGAGGTCAGCCAGGCGGTGACGGCCCGGGCGTTCCCGACCCACCACTCGAGGTGATCCCAGCCGAGAATCTGGCCTGCCACGGTGGAAGCCGGTGTCGTCGCTGTGGTCTGCGTCACACCTCCGCTGTACGCGCAGACGATCCCGTGGTCAAGCTGCCGGGTGGCGACAGCGCAGATTGATCAACGACCTGGCGGTAGACTGAGCAGATCGTGCAGTACTACGAGCTGGATGCGGTGGACCGGCGCTTGATCGCGGCGCTGGCGTCTTTTCCCCGCGCCGGGATGCTTCACATCGCGCGGGAGACGGGGGTGGCGCGCAACACGGCGCAGGCGCGCCTCGACCGCCTGCTGTCGGCGGGGGTCATCACGGGCTTCGGACCCGAGCTCGACCTCCGCCAGGTCGGTTTCGCGGTCTCGGCCTTCGTGGCGCTGGAGATCGCCCAGGGGCGCGGGCCGGCGGTCGACGAGCACCTGGCGGCCCTTCCCGAGGTCGTCGAGGCGTACATGACCACCGGCCCCTCGGATCTGCTCTGCCGGGTGGTCGCCCGCGACAACGATCACCTGGGCCAGGTGATAAGCAAGATCCTCGAGGTTCCGGGTATCACCCGGACGACGACATCGCTCGTTCTCGCAACCCGCATCGCGCCTCGCCACCGGCACGTGCTGCGTGCCGAGTGAGCGGGGGAGAGGAGGGAGACCGACGTGGCTGCCGGGGAGAACCGAGATCGACGCCTGGGAACCATCCCGAGCGGCTACTCGCCCGTCCGGAGGGGGCCGGGCGGGGCCGTCACCGTCGAGCTGGCCGGCGACCACCCCGGAGTGACCGACCCGGTCTACCGGGCACGGCGGGACCATCTCGCCGCCCTGGCGGCCGCGTGGCAGCCCGGCCGGCCGCCGCCCTGCCCGGAGTACACCGGCGAGGAGCACGACGTGTGGCGCACGGTCAGCGCCTCCCTGCAGGAGCTCCACGAGCGGGTGGCCTGCCGGGCGTTCCTCGAGGGCAAAGACCGCCTGCGCCTGCCGGTCGCCGGCGTCCCGCAGCTGACCGAGGTCAGCGCCCTTCTCGAGCCGATCGCCGGGTTCCGCTATCAGCCCGTCGCCGGCCTCGCACCCCTGCGCGACTTCTACGGCTCGTTCGCGCAGGGCGTGTTCTGGTCGACCCAGTACCTGCGCCACCCGTCGGTGCCGCTGTACACGCCCGAGCCGGACGTCATCCACGAGGTGATCGGCCACGCCAACCAGTTGGCGGCCCCTGGCTACGCGGCGCTCTACCGCCTCGTCGGCGCGGCGGTGCAGAGGACCGAAGGCGAGGAGGCCCTGCGGTTCCTCTCTCACGTGTTCTGGTACACGATGGAGTTCGGCGTCGTGCGGGAGGGCGGGGAGCTCAAGGCCTTCGGCGCCGGCATCCTCTCCTCGGTCGGGGAGACGGCCCGCTTCCACGAAGCGCAGCTGCGACCGCCCGACCTCCTGGCGATGGGGGAGGGGAGCTACGACATCACCCGGTACCAGCCGGTCCTCTATGTGTGGTCCTCTGCCGCGGAGATGGAGGACACCCTCGCTCGCTTCCTCGAGACCTACGACGACGCGACGCCCTCCGCCCTGCGGCGGGCCGGGTAGGCGGGGCCGGGCTCGGCGCGCTCAGCAGGTTGCCGGGGTGCTGCTCACTCGGTGGAGTCGCTGCTCAGCCACGCCGGCGCCCGCTCCAGGAGGTACTGGCTGACCGCCAGCGCCTTGTCGAAGGTCGAGCAGAGCAACTCCTCCCCCGCGAGAACCCGCGCCAGCGACACCTGCTGGCGGGCGACGATGGTGATCCGTCGCTCGGCGGCGTCGGTCGCGGAGGCGTAGCTGTCGATCGCGGAGGACTCGAGCGGAAGCTCGATGCCGCCGATGCCGGCCAGGTCGATGGCGAGGCGGAGAAGGTCCGGTCCGTGGGGGAGCGGCGGCAGCGCCCAGGTGAACGTGAGCGGGAAGTGGAACTCGTCGGGGGGATCCTCCCCGTCGGGCAGGTCCACCACCACGTCCTCGAAAGCCAGGAGCACCCGGGGGTCGACCTCGAGGGCGAGGTGCAGGTCGAGGGGTCCGTTGCACCCCTCCTCGGGGTGCAGGTCCACCTCCCATGCCTGGCGGAGCGAGTACGTCTCGACGAAATGGCGCTCGTCGTGCACGTGGAAGCCGTGGTCGACAGCGTGGTCCTTGAGTTCTGCCACATAGCCGGCGACGTCGATCACCGCCACGCGATGCACCATAGCGGCCCGGGCGGCGCCGGCGGCACAGCGGACGTCGGCTACGGTTCGTGCCATGGCAGCCCGAGCGGTCGTGTCGGAGGTGCTCGAGGTGCTCCACGACGTGGCTACCGCCGTGGCCGGCGGCCTCCAGCGGCTCGACCACTGGGGGCTGGCCGGAACCCGCGAGGGCCAGTACACCTTCGACCTGGTCGCCGATCGCGCCGCGCTCGAGGTGATCGAGCGCGCCGGTTTCGCTGCGCTCTCCGAGGAGTCGGGGCTGCACGGCCTCGGGCGCGACATCCTGGTGGTGCTCGACCCGGTGGACGGTTCCACCAACCTGTCCCGGGGCCTGCCGTGGTGGGCGACGAGCGCGTGCGCCCTCGACGAGGCCGGCCCGCTCGCCGCGGTGGTGGTCGACCAGGCGAACGGAGTGCGCTACGAGGCGACCCGCGGCGGAGGGGCGCGCCGCGACGGAGATCCGATCGCGCCGACGTCGTGCGCGTCGATGGGCGAGGCCATCGTGGGGCTGTCGGGGTACCCGCCCCGGTGGCTCGGCTGGTCGCAGTACCGGACGCTCGGCGCGGCGGCGCTGGACATCTGCGCGGTCGCGTCGGGGATGCTCGACGCCTTCATCGACTGCGGCCCCCGCTCCCTGGCCCCCTGGGACTACCTGGGCGGCCTGCTGGTCTGCGCCGAGGCCGGGGCTGCGACCGGCGAGGCGTTCCGGCGAGATCTCGTGGTGACCGACCCCGAGGCGCGCCGCACACCGGTGGTGGCCGCGACGCCGGCCCTCCTGGGCCAGGCACTGGAGGCACGCGCCAGCCTGCCCGGTCATCCTTCGGGGAAAAAATAAATCGGTTGACGCTCCTCACGTGCCGTGCTGGGATTGGGGCCGGTAGCGAAGGGCTTCTCGTGGCCCGCCGGCTGCGAGTCTCTGAACGGGAAAGGAGTGCACTGGTGAACGGATCTGCCGCCCCGGCGATGGTCACGCCGTCGTGCCTCCTCCCCGCGCGCGCTTGCGGTGTGGCGGGCCGGTGGGCGAGGGAGGCGGACGTGGCGACCGAGGGTTCCCTTCACGGCTTCGACATGGCCGAGATCGACGTGTGGCCCCTGAGTCCTCCGGATGGTTCGACTGCGTAGACGAACCAGTTCCGCAGCAGGGCTCAGAGGCCGCCGGGAATCCCCGGCGGCCTCTTTGTTTCCTCTTCAGCACAGGGATGACCGACGAAAGGACCGGCGAGATGTTCGCCTTCGAGTTCCCCGAGGAGTTGATTCGCAGAACCCCGCTGGTTGGTGCCGAGCCGGCGGACGAGTGGGAGGACGCGAGCTGCCGCGACGAATCGGGTTCGCTCACCACGCTGTTCTTCTCCGACGAGATCCCGGACATCCTCGCCGCCAAGGCGATCTGCGCCACCTGCCCGCTCGTCGAACCCTGCTTGGAGGGGGCGCTCCAGCGCCGGGAGCCGTGGGGGGTGTGGGGCGGCCGGCTGTTCCTCAACGGCAGCATCCTCACCCAGAAGCGCAAGCGTGGCCGTCCCCCGAAGAACGCCCCACACGGGGTGCAGCTCACGGCGTAGCGTCGGCGCCATGAGCGAGCAGGCCGCGCCGCCCGGACCCGCCCAGACCGCGCCGGGTCCGGGCGGCCAGGCGTCCGGTGGGGGCGGGCGGGCGCCGGCGCTGCTCGTATCCGCCTGCCTCGTGGGCGTCGCCTGCACCCACCGGGCGGAGGCCCGGACCCATCCCGCCGTGGTGGCGCTCGGGGAGTCGGCTGTGCTGATACCGGTGTGCCCTGAGGTCGCCGGCGGTCTTCCGACTCCGCGGCCTGCCGCCGAACGCACCGCTGACGGCAGGGTGCGCACCGCCGACGGCCGCGACCTGACGGACTTCTACGGGCGGGGCGCCGCGCACGCGGTGGCGGTCGCCCGTGCGGCGGGTGTGACCCGCGCCGTGCTCAAGGCCCGCTCACCCTCCTGCGGAAGCCGCCAGGTGTACGACGGCACCCACAGCGGCGTGCTCGTCGCCGGCGAAGGCGTGGCTGCTGCGGCCCTCCGGGCTGCCGGCGTTGCCGTGGTGTCCGAGGAGGAGCTCGACGACTGGGGCGTCGGCCTGCCGGGGGAGGCGGCGCGCGGTGCGTCCCTGTAGCTTTGGGGGGTCCCGCGGAACGGCCGGACCGGGGTTCCCTGCCGGGCGCTTAGCTCAGCTGGCAGAGCGCCGCCCTTACAAGGCGGTGGTCGGGGGTTCGAGTCCCTCAGCGCCCACCGTAGGTGTCATAGCGCGAAACCCCCTCTCGTCTGAGGGGGTTTCGCCGTTTCCAGCTGGGGTGTCGGGTAGTTGGGTACCGAGGTCGGGTGGTAAACCGCCTCGGACGTAGAAGCTGGGGCGGATGGTGTCGCGTTCTTCCACGACAAGGTCTTTGACGAAGGCGTGGGCGATGGCCTTTTTCCGTGGGTCGGTGCCGCTCTCGATCTCGTCTTGAAGTTCTTGGCGGAGCGCTTCGATGTCGGCAGCGGTGGGCGGCGTGAGGTCGGCTTCTTCGACGGCTTCGATGAGGTCGGTGTGTCGGGCTTGTAGGGCACGGGCTTTGTGACCAAGGTCGCGTACGCGGGTGCCGAACATGTCTTCGGTGATGGTGCCCGCTTCGAAGGCGTGCATGTAGCGCTCGATGGCGGCTTCGGTCTTTCTCAGTTGGGCTTCGGTGGCGGCGAGCTCGTCGTGGTGGAGTTTGGCGACGTTGGCAGTGTCGCGGGTCTTGGCGGCGATGGCTCGTTCGAGGAGTTTGGGGTCGGCGTAGATGGCGAGGAGTGCGGTGAAGACGGCCTGTTCGAGGACGTCGGCGCGGATGCGTTCGCCGGTGCAGGCGTCTTTGCCATAACGCTGGCGGGTCCAGCAGGTGTAGTAGCGGTACCGGTGTCCTTTGCCGCGAGCGGCCGCGCCGACGTAGTTGCGGTGGCAGTGCCCGCATCGGATGAGGCCGGTGAGGAGGTAATCGGGGTGCTTGTCGGTGAAACGGCGGTCGTAGCTTTCGCCGCGTTCGGCGAGCAGCGTTTGGGCTTTGTCGAACAGGACGGGGTCGATGAGCGCTTCGTCGGGTTGGTGGCGCACGTCGCGGAAGGAAATTTCGCCGAGGTAGCCGCGGTTGCGGAGGATGCCGAGGACGACCTTGGCGGAGAACCGACGGCCGGTGCGGGTGCGGTGCCCGTCGTTGTTCAGTTCGGTGGCGATGGTGAGGGCGCCGGCTCGTTCGGTGCCGTAGCGGGTGAAGATGCGTTCGACGATGGGGAACTCGGACGGTTCGATGGCGAGGTGGTGGTCGTCGTCGAGGCGTAGTCCGTAGGGGACAGTGCCGCCGGGCCACCCGCCGCGGGCGGCTTTGCGTTCCATGCCGGCGACGACGCGGTCGATGATGGTGGCCCGTTCGAACTCGGCGAACACACCGAGCAGTTGGACGAGCATCCGACCGGTCGGGGTGGAGGTGTCGATGGGTTCGGTGGCGGAGCGGAAGGCGACGCCGACCGCTTCGAGTTCTTCGAGGAGGCCGACGAGGACCTTGAGGGAGCGGGCGAAGCGGTCGACGCGGTAGACGAGGAGGATGTCGTAGCGGCCCAGGCGGGCGTCGCGCAGCGCGTCGGTGAGCGCGGGCCGTTCGGCGTAGGCGCCGGAGAACTGGTCGGTGTAGGTCTTGACTTGCTCCCAGCCCGGCTGGCTGGCCACGAACGCGGCGAGCCGAGTCTCTTGGGCACCGAGCGAGAACGGCTGGTGTTCTTCGTCGGTCGAGATGCGCAGGTAGCAGGCGACTCGGACGGTGCCTGCCCCGGCCGCGACGGTGGCGGACGGGGCAGCTCGTGGTAGTGGTGTGGTGGTGGTCATGTGGTCCTCCGCTGGCCCGGGTCCTTCCCGGGGACGCTGAGGAGACCTCCGTGCGTCGGCGAAGTCAAGGCGTCGGCCGAGGGCCGCGTACCCGGTGTTCGTCGGCCTCGAGGAGCAGCCCGGCCAGCGCGGCGACGGCCTTTTCCTCCTGTTCGGGGTTTCGCCTTATGCCACCTCAAGGCCACCCGGGTGTCATAAGGCGAAACGGCGCGACGCTGACCCCTCGGCGGTGGCGACCACTATTGCGCGAGGTCGCGGACGGACAGCCGGCTTTGCCGCCACTGCCCGGTCGTTGGTTGTCGCTCCAGGTCAGACGCCTTCGTAGGTGTCGGGGTCGGGGCCGACGCGGCCGTCTGGGCCGTGGTCGAGTCTGTCGATGGCGCCTAGCTCGTCGTCGGTGAGCGCGAAGTCGAAGATGTCGAGGTTCTCGGCCATGCGTTCTGGCCGCGCTGATTTGGGGATGGCGATGATGCCGTGTTGCATGTGCCAGCGCAGGATGACCTGGGCGACGGTCTTGTCGTGGGCGGCGGCGATCGCGGCGATCGTCGGGTCGCTGAGCGGAGCGCTGTTGTGCCCGAGGGGGCTGTGCGCCTCGACGGCGATGCCGTGTCGTTGGCAGGTTTCGCGTGGCGCGTCGTTGTTGAAGTAGGGGTGGATCTCGAATTGGTTGACTGCCGGGACCACCCCGGTCTCGGCGATGATCCGTTCGAGGTGGGCGGGCTGGAAGTTCGACACGCCGGCGCTGGCCAGCCGGCCGTCGGCCACGAAACCGGTCACGGTCTTCCAGGTCGAGACGTAGTCCCCCCCGTAGAGGGTGGGTAGCGGCCAGTGGATGAGGAACAGGTCGAGCTGTTCCAGGCCGAGGTTCTCCAGCGTCTGCTCGAAGGAGCGTTTGACGTCGTCGGGGCTGTGGTTGGCGTTGGCGAGCTTGCTGGTCACGTAGATCTCGTCACGCGGAATCCCTGACTCTGCGATGGCGCGGCCGACGCCTTGTTCGGTTCCGTAGGCTTGGGCGGTGTCGATGTGGCGGTAGCCGGCGTCGAGGGCTTGGCTGACGATCTCGGCGGTGATGGCGGCGTTGCGCTCAGTCGATTCGCGGTCGGGTTGCACGGCGAGGGTTCCGTAGCCGAGTTGCGGGATTTTGGCGGCGGTGCTGAGGATGACCTCTGGGATCGGATGGTTGGTGATCGGCATGAATGGTGTCCTTTGGGTACGTGGTGGCTGGTCAGATGGTGGGGGTGGCCTGGTAGTCCTGGTCGCTGACCGGCTCGCCCCAGGTGACGGGACCGTTTTCGTCGGACTCTTGGATGGCGAGATGGGTCATGAACCGGTTCGGCGCGGCGCCGTGCCAGTGGTTCTCGCCCGGCTCGAAGAACACCCGGTCACCGGGACAGATGGCCTCGACGGGCCCGCCCCCGCGCTGGCAGCGTCCGATGCCTTCGGTCACGAAGATCGTCTGGCCGAAGGGGTGGGTGTGCCAGTGGGTGCGCGCGCCGGGGGTGAAGTGGACCAGGCCGGCGCCGACACGGGAGCTGCCGGTGGGCGCGGCGACGGGATCAACGAAGACGGTACCGGTGAACGAGTCGCTGGGACCAGGGTTGGTGTCCAGGGAATTGCGGATGATCTGCATGAATGCTCCTTGTCTGTTATGGGGTCTGTTCAACGGCCTGGACCGCATTGGTCATGGGGTGACCATGACCTTCAGGGCGTTACGGTCGGCCATGGCCTGGTAGCCGTCGGGTACGTCGTCGAGGCCGACGGTGCGGTCGAGGACGCGTCCGGGTTCGATCCGGCCTTCGAGCACGTCGGGTAGCAGTTCGTCGATGTAGGCGCGCACCGGCGCCGGGCCGCCGCTGATGGTCACGTTGGCGTAGAACGCGGTCTGGGAGTTGGGCATCGACGCGCTCTGGGGGACGCCGACGCGGCCCACCTTGCCACCGGGGCGGGTGATCTGGATTGCCGTGGCCTCGGACTGGTCAAGGCCGACGCATTCGAGCACCGAGTGAGCGCCGTGGCCGCCGGTCAGCTCCTTCACGCGGGACACGGCCTGTTCGCCGCGCTCGGCGACCACTTCGGTGGCGCCCAGCTCGCGGGCCAGGGTGGTGCGATCCTCGTGGCGGCCGAGGATGATGATCTGCTCGGCGCCGAGGCGCTTGGCGGCGATCACGCCACACAGGCCGACCGCGCCGTCACCGACGACCGCGGCGATCTTGCCCGGCCCCACGCCGGCACACATCGCGGCATGGTGGCCGGTGCCCATCACGTCCGAGAGGGTGAGCAGCGAGGGCAACAGGGCGTCGTCGGCTGAGACGGGCAGCTTGTACAAGGTGCCGTCGGCGTAGGGGACGCGTAGCGCCTCGGCCTGGGCGCCGTTCTCCCCGTTGTTGCCGAAGAACCCGACGTGCACGCACGCGGTGTGCAACCCGTGCCGGCAGAACTCACAGGTCCCGTCCGAGAACGCGAACGGCATCACCACCAGATCACCGCGCCTGACCTGGCCGACCTCGGCGCCGATCTCCTCGACCACCCCGATCGCCTCGTGGCCCATCGACTGACCGGTCTCGCTCGGCTCCATGGTGGCGTAGGGCCACAGATCGCTGCCGCAGATCGACGCTCGGGTCACGCGCACGACCGCGTCGGTCGGGTCCTCGATGGTGGCGTCGGGGACAGTCTCGACGCGCACGTCACCGGCGGCGTACATCACGGTTGCTCTCATCGCTCAGGTTCCATATCTCAGTCCGTCTCAGAAGAGGCCAGGGGGTCTGGTCATCAGCAAAGCACCCATCGGCCGGCTGGTGAGAGTCCCTGTCGTGAGGGGTACTGGCAGGGTCTCCCAGGCGCTCCGAGGCGGCATTACCCTTTGTCGAATGGACCCCAAAACCCAGGTTCGGGAGTTCTTGACCTCCCGCCGGGCCCGGATCGCTCCCGAGCAGGCGGGCCTACCCAGCTACGGCAGCCGCCGCGTCCCCGGCCTGCGCCGCGAGGAAGTCGCCGTCCTGGCCGGCGTCAGCGCCCCCTACTACACCCGCCTCGAGCGCGGCGACTTCAGCGGCGTGTCCGACAGCGTGCTCGACGCCCTCGCTCGCGCCCTGCGCCTCGACGACGCCGAGCGCGCCCACCTCCACGACCTGGCGCGCGCCGCCCGACCATCCGGCGTTGCGCCCCGCCAGCGACGACGCCCACTCAAGCCCGTGGCCGGCGACGTGCAACAAATCCTCGACGCCATGACCGGCGCCGCCGCCTTCTTGCGCAACGACCGCCTCGACGTCCTCGCCGGCAACCCCCTCGGCCATGCCCTCTACTCAGAGGTCTTCGACAGCCCGATCCGCCCCGCGAACACCATCCGCTACGTCTTCCTCGACCCCCGCGCCCAAACCTTCTACCACGACTGGGACAACGCCGCCGACGACTGCGTCGCCGTGCTGCGCTCCGCCGCCGGCCGCAACCCCCACGACCGCGACGTCTCCGACCTCGTCGGCGAACTGTCCACCCAAAGCGAGCAGTTCCGCACCCGGTGGGCCACCCACAACGTCCGCTTCCACCTCAACGGCGTCAAACGCTTCCACCACCCCGCCGTCGGCGACATCACCCTCAACTTCAACCGCCTCGACCTCGCCGCCGACCCCGGCCTCACCATCTTCACTTACACCGCCCAACCACACAGCTGCGACGAAGACACCCTCAAACTCCTCGGCAGCTGGGCCGCCACCACCGACCACGCCCCCGCCTCTAAGACCAGCTAGCAATCCACCCGGACCAGACCTTGCTGTCAGGATGTCTCCAAGTCCTATCGATCGCCGAATCCTCGACGGATGACCGTTTTCGGGGGAGGTAGGAGCATCGGCAAGCCATCTACCTGGGCAAATGGTTTCGTCTTATGACACCTCAAGACCACTCGTAAGGAGACCTTCTGGCGCTATTCGAACTGCCTTGGACGGTCATGGTGTCGGGATCGTCTCGAAGCGTTGTCGCCCCCGGAAGCGGTAGATCCGAAAGTCGCTGTCGAGGGTGAAGATCCGGCGATCGCCGCGCTCTTCCGCCAGCGCCACGAGGGTGGCGTCCGCCAGGTCCATCGGTTGATCCGCATACTGGTCCATCAGGCGGGCGCTCCGGTCGACGGCGGATGGAGAGAGATCAGCGATAACGAGTCGGCCAGTCGACACGAGGCGCCAGAGGGCTTGTTGAGCTCGAATGCCGCCGGCGGGTGCGAGCAGGTACATCGCTTCGGTGAACGCCGGCCACGTCGTGACGAGGGGGAGAGTCAGCTGATCGAGCGCATCCATGCACGATGCGTGGTCGGGCTCGTCGGCATCGATGATCGCAATGAGGGGACCTGCGTCGGCGAGCGTCACCGGCGCTTTCGGTCCTCCGCCAGCGACTCGCTGAAGGCGGCACCGGTCCGGCGAGCTCGCCCGCCACCACCGTGGACCACCCCGGCCACGTCGGCGAAGCGCTCGCTCGGGTGTCCGGCCAGCGTCTCATCGGCTCGCTCTGCCGCAGCCCGGCGGAGGAATTCCGACACGGACTCGCCTTTCGCTGCCGCCGCGCGGCGTACCCTCTTGTCCAGGTCGGGATCAAGGCGCAGGCTTCGCATGTCGAAAGTGTATCACAGGGATGCGAAATGTGATACGCCCTCACGCTCCGTTGTTTCGACGCCTGCTCGGATCGAGCGGAAGAAGCCGTTTCCGCACGTCCAGCAAGTTCGAATACGAGTGTCTACGGCCCACCTCCTCCTCTACGAGCGATTACATGGAGCGCCGCCCGGAATACCGGGCTGACCACCTGGCGC
>JAJYLA010000156.1:0-4953 GCA_021788115.1 Actinomycetes bacterium
GGTCCAGAAAAGTCCGAACGCCACCGGCGCGTCGTGCTCCTCGTCGACCTATGCCGACGACGGAACTATGCCGACCATGGGGTCGGGTGAGCCGACGATCTCTTGGGAGGGGCGGACTTCTTGAGCTGGTTGGTGTTCGGACAGTCGTCATAGTTACAGGCTGCTGAGGAAGGTTAGAACTGGGTCGGATGGCTTGTAGCGCCCAGGTTTGACAGAAGCCGGGGCGGTCATTGCAAGGGCCCGCTCTTTGATGCTGAGGTCGGCATGTTCTGGCGGAGTCGGATATTGGAACTCTCGGAATAGCTCTCACGAACGATGATCGTGGGCAGGTTCGGCGATGTTGTTCGAGCTGCCGCGGCGGCTGTAGGTGGCGGCGTAGGTGGTCCAGTCTCCGGCGGAGGCGCGTTGCCAGGCGACGGCGACGCTGATGTTGATTCCGAGTAGTCGGGCGAGCAGGGCGGCGGGAAGTTCGGCGGCGAGGCCGAACAGGGCGGTGGAGCGGGCTTGACCGGGCCGCAGGCCGAGTCGGTGAAGCCGTTCGCCTAGCCGGTGGGCGCTGATCGGCCGGCCGGGTTGCCCGCCGGGGAACAGCCAGCGCGATGTTCCCCGGTCACCGAGCGTCGCGTGTCCGTGGCGGAAGCCGACGAGCTCGCGGACCAGGGCGTCGAGGGGTTCGGGTAGCACGATGGGTTCGCGGCCGAGCCGCAGCCGGACGTCGTGTTCGCCGGCGTGGACGTGGTCGAGGGTGAGCCGGCTGATCGCAGTGGTGGATTGCGCGTAGAGCACCACGAGCAGTCCGGCGACGCGGTCCTCGGCTTTGATGCTGTCATCGTGCAGTAGCCGGCGGGCGTGGGCCCACCGGGCCTCGCTGTCGATGACGCGCCGCGGCCCGTCCCATTTGGTGGCGGCGAAGGTCAGGCTGGTGAGCTTGTTTCGTCTGGCCCAGCGGACGAAGTTGCCCGCGTCGACGCGGGCGGTGGCGGGTGCGCTGGTCAGCCACTGTTCGAGGTCGCCTTGCCCGGCGCTGGCCAGGTCGAGGCTGCTGGCGGTGAGCCAGTCGAGCAGGGTGATCGCGGCTCTGATGTTGCGCTGGACGGCTACGCGTTGCCCGTGGGTGGCGTGTCGGCCGTTGTTGCGGCGGCGTAGCCGGTGCAGCGCGTGCCAGAGGGCGTAGCGGTGCAACAGCGCCCGCTGCTCGGGGTCGTCGCGGCCGGCAAGCGTGACGGTGATCCAGTGCTCGAGGCGGATCAGGTGCTCGTCGCGGTGCGGCAGCGCACCGGTGGCGACCAGCACGCTGCGCAGGTGCCGCACTGGCTTGCTGTCGGGTAGCTCGTCGAGCCCGGCGTGGGTCAGTGCTCGTTGCTGCGTCGCGAGCTCGCGCACGATCACCGAAGCGGTGTCCTTGTTCAGCCAGACCAGCACGGTGTCCGGCCGCTCGTGGTTGGCGAGGTTGTCGTGCAGGACCTGCAGTTGCGGGTGGATCTGTCCCGCGTCGTCGCGCAGCAGCTCACCGAGTCGTCGTTGGAGCGTGCAGCGGGCGCAGCGGCGCGAGCGGTGCTGGGTGTGTTCGCCGCAGCCGGGACAGGCGTGCCATTGGGCGTCAGGGCGAGTGCAGGAGCCGCAGAGTGGCTGGGTGCGGGTTCCGCTGCGAACCAGTCTGACGTTGCCGCACCCGCTGCAGCGTGCTCGCCGCTGCAGGCAGGCGTGGCAGCACGCTTGTCCGGTGAGCTTGGAGATCGAGCCGGGAGCCGAGCGCCCGCAGATCGAACAGGTCACCGTCGCGATCGGCCGACACGACGGACACAGCGGACCGGCCGGTGTTCGGACGCTGACCGCACGACGTCGTTGGCAGAACAGGCACGTCTCCAAGTTGGCCGGGTCGGTGATCAAACACTTGGGACACAACGCCCGTCCCTGCTCGTCGCGCGTAGCTGCCTCGCGGTGCACACCGCACCGCGAGCAGGTTTCCGCGCGGGACTTTGCCACGCAGTTGCGGCACAGCCGCACCCCGTCGCGGGGCTTGACCAGGGCGATGATCCGGCCGCAGTGTGGGCAGGGCGGGCGGACGATGTTCCCGGACCCGCGCTCGACGAGAGCGTCGATCAGCCGTAGCACCGCGGGAACCGGTGCCTGGGCACCGGCGCCGGTGAGCAGCTCGGGTCGATCTTGTAGTGCCCACGCCAAGCGCCGCCGCTGTCCCCGCTGGGGTGCCGCGGTGTCGACCGCCGCGGTCACGACCCGAGCGTCCAAAGCCGGGTCGATGCTGGCGACGAGGTCGATCAGGACCTGGGTGGGGTCGTGCTCGTCGGTCAGCGGGTGTTGCCAGCAGCGGGGCTGTTGCTGGCGGTCGCGTTGCGCGATCGGGCGCACGTTCCCGCAGACGGCGCACGCCGCGCTCTGGGGACCGTGCACCCCGCAGTACCAGTCCTGCCCCCGGCGTTGGAAGGCGCGCATCGGCTTTGTGCACTCGGCGCAGACCGGCGGCGAGACGCTCAGCGCGCCGGCCTCGCGCAGCGCGGTGAGCAGCTTCCCGATCGCCTCGGGCGCGGGTGAGCGGCCGTCAATGAGGATCCCCGGCCGAGCCAGCAATGCCTGGGCCAGACGTCGTCGTTTGGCCCGGCCTCCGGCCACGCCGGCCACCACCTCGGTGATGCACGCCCGGCCCAGGCCCGGCTCGAGGTCGGCGACCAGGTCGATGACGACGCCCAGCGGATCGGAGAGCGCATCCGGTGTTCGCGTCACCACCGGCTGAACTTGCCGGCGGGGGTGATGCGAGCGCGTTTGGGACGCAGCTCCCCGATACCGGTGTCCGTGCCCCCCGCCGTTGCGCGCTTGCGGCCCCGTCCGCCCGCGGCGACCGGTTCGATCAACTCGCCCATCGAGCAGTCCAGGATGTCCAACAGGGCCATCAGGATCTTGAGGCTGAGTCGTTCCGGGCGTTCGACGACCAGGCGGTAGACTTGGCTGGAGGACAGCCGGATCCCGCGCTGGGCCAGCGGGTCGATCAGGTCGGTGGTGGCGAACATGCCCCGAGCGGCCATCACCTGTCGCAGGTGCCAGCGGTAGTCGAGCTTGCGTGCCATCAGCACTCCTTGCCGTTGTTCGAGTTGTGCGGTCCGCTCGACGCGTCCAGTGCCGGGCCGATCGCCTTGCGCAGTGCGGTGTTCATGAAATCGGAACTGACGTGGGTGTAGGTCGCGGTCGAGGTGTCGCAGCGATGCCCGACCTGCTCCTGGATGAACCGCCGATCGGCACCATCCTCAGTCAAATGGGTCACGAAGGAATGCCTCAGCGAATGGGGTGACAAAGCCTTCGGAAGCCCGAGCGCGTCACGGTAGGTGACGAAGCGGGCGTTGATCTCCGCCGGTTTGATCCGACCGCCCCGCTCGGTCACCCACAACGCTGGATGATCCACGACACCGAACCGCGGGCGGACGTTCTCGACGTAGTCGGCGACCGCCTCGACAGCCCAGCCCATCACCGAGGCGACATTGCGCCTCCTCGGCGGCTGCCCGCGCACCGCCTTGCCGTAGCGGACATGCAGCATCCCGAACCGGCCGAACTCCGCCGCTGCCGGGTTGCGGCCCCAGTCGGCCAGATCCAGCTTCGCGGTCTCGGTGCGCCGCAACCCCCACCCGTAGATCACCTTGAACAACGTGGCGTCCCGGTAGGCGGCCAACACACCCTTGCGCTTCGTCCGGGCCGCGCGATCGACCTGCTCATCGGCGTAGTCCAAGAACCGCTGCAACTCCTCGCGGCTGAGCGGCCGCGCCTCTGGGCTGCCCTCGTAGTCATTCAGGTGGGCGATGGTGTTCCACTCGTGGCAGATCGGCACCGGGAACTCGCCGAACGCGTCCAGACACGCCGCGACCCAACCGTAGCGGGCATCGGTCAGGTACTCGCTGAACAACCGCAGATCCGTTTGATAGCCGCGGATCGTCGCCGGCGCCAGGTGGTTCTCCGTGGTCAGCGTCAACGTCCACTCGTCCACATGCGCCGGACCCCACCGCCACGGGTACTCGTTGGTGAACGACGCGAACCGGCGCACCAGCCGCTCCCGATAGTCGATCGTGTCCGCGCGCAGGCCCCGCGCACTCTGCTGCGCTCGCCAGCCGCGCAGCATCGCCTCGTTCATCGCGTCCTCCGGCCGCAGCTGCCGTATGCCGTCGACGAGCTCACCACTCGCCGCGCCCGCCAAACCCACCTGTCGCAACGCCGCCCCTATCATCAGTTGATGGGCGCATCCTGCATCAGACGGGATCACCCGATCAAGTTGACACGCCCGAAGCCCCAGCACGCAGTGACAACGACGGGTGCTTCAGCCCGCCAACTGTCGGAGTGCCGTATTCCACTCGCCCATCTGATGCAATTTCTGACAGACCGCGTACGTTGCCGTCATTTGAGGGCTGGCATGGCCCAAAAGCCGTTGGACAACGTGCTGGGGAACCCCTCGATTGAGGAGCCGGGTCCCCAGGGTGTGCCTGAACTGATGTGCGGTTACTCGGACCGGGCGGCCCGAGCGGTCGCGCAGGTCGATCGCAGCCTGCCAGCGCCCCATGCGCTGCCGGAGCGCGTTGTAGGTGAACGGCCGGAGCCCGTCGGGGTTCGCCCGTGGTGCAGGGAACAGCCACGGCGAGCCCGGCCAACGCTGGGCGACGTCGGCTTGCTGGGCGCGGATCGCATCGGCCGCCCGGGAGGTCAAGGGGACGAGCTGCTCCTGAGCCACCTTGGTGTTCATGAAGCGCAAGCAGTACCAGCCGACGCTGTCGGCCACCAGACAGTCGAGGTGCAACCGGCAGGCGTCACCGGCGCGGAGGCCGGTCTCCATGATCACGATGACCAAGTGGCGAGTGGTCGGGTCCGGAAGCTGCGCCAGGGCGGTCTCGGACTCGAGCTGGGCCATCACGTCGTCCGCGATGAAGCGCGGCAGCCCGGCCGGACGCCGGGGCAGGT
>JAJYLA010000156.1:4963-6061 GCA_021788115.1 Actinomycetes bacterium
TCGCTGTAGATGACGGCGTCGGCCGGCAGGCGGAGCCACTCTCTGCGCCGTGCCATCTCCAGGAACCCCCGCAGGCTCGTGAGGTAGCCGAGGCGAGTGTTGGGCACCGGGCCGTAGGCGGTGAGATGAGCCAGGTAGGTCTCGATGGCCGCCCGGTTGATCACCGAGGCGTCGGTGGCCTGTGGGTGCGTGCTGGCCAGCCACGCTGCGAACGTGCCCAGCGCCGTCACGTCCCGGCGGATGGCACCGAAGGACATGCCACCGACCAGGCGCGCCCGGGCCCAGGTCTTCACCGCGTGGCGCAGCCAGGGTTGCCCGATGCGCTCGAAGCTCACCCGGTAGTGGCCGACGGCGACGGCGACGCCGAGGCGGCGGGCGTCCCACACGTCGCGCTCGTACTCGGCCTCCACCCCGCCACCGGTCGCGACCGTATCGAGCTGGCGCCATGCGTAGCGCAGGAAACCAACCGCGCCTGCCTTGGACGTCGAGCTGAGCGGCGGCAGCAGGCCGATCCACCAGGTGACCGGGCGTTCCAGCACGGAGTGAGCACCGGCCCCGGCGAGCACCGAGACCGCCGGACGAACCGCACCGGGTCGGATCCCGCGACCTCGCTCGTCGTGGCGACACTGCAGCACGAAGGCGACCTCGACCCGGCAGCTGTCGGTGAGCGACGACAGGTCGAAGACCTCGTCCGAAGGAGGCGGTCCCGGCTTGACCGGCGTCGCAGAGGCGATGTAGTCGGCCAGGACCGGTCTGTGCCGGTTCAGCCATCGGGCGTGGTGGGTGCCGCACAGGCCCTTCGATCGTGAGGGCCGCTCACAGCCAGCAACCGCACAGCGGCGACCGAAGAGCACCGGGTCGTCGGGATCGGGACAGACCACCGCGACGTCGAACTCGGGGCGCAACAACAGCCTGGCGATGTGCACCGCCAGGCGCTCGGGTCGATCGACGACCGCCTCGGCCGGCACGCTAATCGCAGTCCTGCCTTTTCGAGCTCGGCACGCAGGTCCTCCACCCCGAGGTGCACGTAGGTTCCACTCGTGGTCGTCACGTTGGCGTGCGTGAGCAATTTGGAGACCACCTCGATCGGGACCCCCG
>JAJYLA010000157.1 GCA_021788115.1 Actinomycetes bacterium
CCAGCAGCGCCTCGGCGTCGGGGCAGCGGCGGGGGGCGGAGGCGACGGCTCCGAGCACCAGGCGCACGGCTCCGAGCACCAGGCGCACGGCTCCGAGCACCAGGCGCGCAGCCAGGCACGTCCGGTGCGGGGCCAGGCGGACGGCGACGGCAGCCCCGAGGGCCGGGAAGTCGATCGCGGCGCGCCGGCGGACCTTGCGGTGCACGACCCGGGTGCCGTCGAGGGGGGGAACGACGAGCTCGGCGAGGATCTCCCCCGGCTGCTTCACCGGCAGCGCCTACGAGGCGGCCGGGCTGCTCTGGGCCGCGGCGGTGGTCCACGCAGTTGGGACCTTGACTCGCTCGAGCCACGGTTGTGCCGGCGGGAGTTGGTCGAGCAGCATCCGTACGACTGGTACGTGGAGATCGACGGCCTCCTGGTCGACGCCCAGGCGCTGCCGGCGGACCTGCAGGATGGGGCCCGCCGGCGGGGTCTCATTCCCGCTCTGGCCGCCTCGTCCGGTTGCTGACGACGGGAGGCGGGCGACCCGGCTGCCTCTCATCGGTCAGTCGAGCGGGCCGCCGCCGTCCTGCGTGCCGCCGCCGTCCTGCGTGCCGCCGCCGGAAGCGGTCGATTAAGCCAAACCGGCTGACCACGACGCCCACGGTAGGACGTGACGCCGGGGTTCCCGGCACCCGTGTGAGCACCGGTGGCGCAGAGCCCTTCGGCGGCTTTCCGAGCTGTTCACCTCGAGCGACTCGCCGAGGGGACCGAGGATGGCGCCAGCATCTCATCTCAGTCAGGCAGGCGGCTCCCGCCATCGAATCCCGTCGAAGCGCGTGAAGTCACGGTCGAATGAGACGATCCCGCAGCGGTGCTCGATTGCGAGGGCGGCGAGGTGGGCGTCGGTTACCAGGTTGCCGCCGACTCCCGTGGCGGACAAGAGACGGCGAAGGACACCCGCGTGGTCGGGAGTCGGCTCGAGCACCACCGCCGCCGGCGCCTCCAGCCATGCTTCTACCCGGTCCATCGCCCGCTCCGCCGTCAGCGGACGCGGGAAGAGACCGACCTTGGTGGAGAGTCGCAGGAACGCCAGGAGCGCTATCCAGGCAAATGCCACCGCTTCTCCGCCTGAAAGAGCTTCGTCCAGCCAGCGTTTGGATCGCGCGTGGTGGCGGGCATCGACGTTCACCGCGTAGAGCAGGACATTGGCGTCGACTATCTCCATCGGGTCAGGACCCGGATCGCATCCGCCGGATCAGGTCCTCGTCTTCCAGGTCGCCGGCCAGTTGCAGTGCCCGGTCGAGGGAGACGGTCGGCTCTCCCATCGGGGCTGTCTCCGTCTGGAACCGCAAACGCCGTTTCGGGGCCAGTACCCCTTCCCGAACGGCGTCGTTGAGAGCCTCTTTGAACGACTGGCCACGCTCGCGCATTCGACGTCGGATCAACTGCTCCACGTCCGAGTCCAGGGTCACGGTCGTCCGCATGATCGTTGCATCATAGCATCAGAGCCGTTGATGCTATGATGTCCCCCTTGCCGGTGAGAAGGCCATCCGTCATGAGGTTGATCGACTTGGAAACCGTGGGTTCGCGCCCGGAGTGCCGAGCTCGGCAATAATCGCCGGGTGGTCGGCCCGGGCGACAGGATCAACGCGGTTGCCGCGGCGCTGGTGTCTTCGGGTCGGGTGGTGCCGGCCCTGGACGCCGACCGGGCGACTGGTAGCTACCGCTCATGGTGGTGGCCTCTGCCGGCAGCGTCGCAGCGCCCGATGATCGCGTCGTTGCTCGAGGACCGCTCGCCGGACGGCCAGGAGGAGCTGGCCGTCGCCCTTGCTTCCGAAGTTGACCGACTGGTGCGCCGGCAGCTGGTCGAGGCGGGCGCGACCGTCGCCCGCCGGCGGGGCGGCCGCCCCACGGTGCCGGAGGCGTGGGCCCGGTCGCTGGTGTCGGCGGACCCGTGGCTGCCCGACTGGCTGGACCGTGTAAGGCTCCAAGCTCTCGCCGCGACGGTGGCCGGCTGGGTCCGTTCCGGCGCCGTGGTCGGAGGCCGGGCCCGCCTCTGCCTGCGTCTGCACGAGCCGGCGCGAACGGGCGGGGAGTGGGGCGTCGAGCTGCTGGCCCAGGACCGCGAGGAGCCGAGCCTCGTCGTGCCGCTACAGGACCTGTGGGCCGGAACGTCCCCGTTCGAGCCCGGCGCCATCCAGGATGTGCTCGGCGCCCTGGCACGCATGGCCCGGCTGGCCCCAGAGCTGGCGGGCGCCCTCGACGCCCCCGTCCCGGACCGGGTGGTTCTCGACGACCGAGCCGTGCTCACGGTGCTGAGGGAGCGTGCCGCCGTGCTGGAGGATGCCGGGATAGGCGTCCTCCTGCCGGCGTGGTGGTCGGCACCGTCCAGGTTGGGCATGCGGGCCCGAGCGAAGAGATCCTCCAGGGGCGGTGCCTCGGTGGTTCCCGGCGGCTTCGGGTTGGACACGCTCGTCGAGTTCGAATGGGAGGCGGCGCTCGGCGGCCGGCGGCTCACCAAGGCAGAGCTGGCCACGCTGGCACGGGCCGCGGCAGCGAAGCAAGCGCTGGTCCGGCTGCGAGGTGAATGGGTCGAGGTGCGGGCCGACCGCATAGACGCGTTCCTCGCCCGTCTCGGCGAGACAGGCCGGGCTCCTGCCGCCGAGCTGATGAAAGCGGCCCTCGGCCTCGGCAACCTGGACCTGCCGGACGGGCTCGACGTCGTGGATGTCGACGCCCAAGCTGTCGGCTGGCTCGAGGCGCTTCTCGACGACGCCGTGCACTCCACCGTCGCGCCGGTACCCACGCCGGCCGGATTCGAAGGTCGGCTCCGTCCTTACCAGGAGCGGGGCGTGGGTTGGATGGTGTTCCTGGGGCGGCTCGGCCTGGGAGCCTGCCTGGCCGACGACATGGGGCTCGGCAAGACGGCGCAGGTGATCGCCACCCTGCTCGTCGACCCCGGCCAGGGTCCGGCGCTGGTGGTTTGCCCCGTCTCCGTGCTGGGGAACTGGCAGCGCGAGCTGGCCCGTTTTGCCCCGACTCTGTCGGTCATGGTGCACCACGGACCGGCGCGCTTCGATCACGATGAGGACTTTGGAACAAGGGGAGCCGTCCACGACGTGGTCCTAACCACGTACTCCCTTCTCGCACGTGACCGCTATCACCTGTCGTCGGTCGAGTGGTCAAGGATCGTTCTGGATGAGGCGCAGCAGGTGAAGAACCCCGGCACGGCCCAGACCCGTGCCGCCGCCGCTCTGCGCGCAGGCCGGCGCCTGGCCCTGACCGGCACGCCCGTGGAGAACCGCCTGGGTGACTTGTGGTCGATCATGCACCTGCTCAACCCGGGCCTCCTCGGCTCCGCGGCCGAGTTCCGGGAACGATTCGCCGTGCCGATCGAGCGCGACGGCGACCCCGTCGCGACAGAGGGGCTTCGGCGCGCGACCGGTCCCTTTGTCCTCCGCCGGTTGAAGACGGACAAGTCGATCATCTCCGACCTGCCGGACAAGATCGAGACGGTCGACCGCTGCCCGTTGACCCGCGAGCAGGCCACCCTCTACCAGGCGGTAGTCGATGACCTTCTCGAGCAGGCCGATTCGTCCGATGGGATCCAGCGGCGCGGGATCGTGCTGGCCGGCCTGACGAGGCTCAAGCAGGTGTGCAACCACCCGGCCCACTTCTTGGCCGACGGGTCCGGGCTCGTTGGCAGGTCGGGCAAGCTGACCCGCACCGAGGAACTGCTCGAGGAGATCCTGGCCGAGGGCGACAAGGTTCTCTGCTTCACCCAGTTCGCAGCCTGGGGAGACATGCTCGTTCGCTACCTCACCGCAAGGCTCGGCGTTGAATGCCTCTGGCTCCACGGCCGGGTGCGCCGGTCAGCACGCGACAAGATGGTGCAGAGGTTCGCGGAGCCGGACGGCCCGCCTGTATTCCTCATATCCCTGAAGGCGGGCGGCACAGGACTCAACTTGACCTCAGCGTCCCATGTCATCCACCTCGACCGCTGGTGGAACCCGGCGGTGGAGGATCAGGCCACCGACCGGGCCTTCAGGATCGGGCAGCGGCGCAACGTCCAGGTCCACAAGCTGGTGAGCGCCGGAACGGTCGAGGAGCGCATCGACGAGATGATCGCGGCCAAGCGTGACCTGGCGGCCCGGGTCGTCGGCACGGGTGAGCAATGGTTGACCGAGCTGTCCACCAGCGAACTGCGGGCGTTGGTTGCCCTGTCCGGGGAGGTGGAGTGATGCCAGCCCGCAGCTGGGACGACCCTTGGCAGAAGTACCCGCCGTCGGTTCCGCTGCCGGTGCAGGGAGGGGTGACGACGTCGAGGCAGCGCGGCCCGATGGCCGCGACGTGGTGGTCCCGGCGGTTCGTCGAGGTGCTCGAGTCCTACGGGCTCGGCGCCCGCATGCAGCGTGGTCGCCGCTACGCCAGGACCGGCCAGGTCATCGAGGTCGATGTGGCACCCGGGATGGTTGCGGCCCAGGTCCAGGGGTCGCGTCCCAAGCCCTACCTGGTTACCGCGACGCTGGCCGTCCCGAGTGACGGGCAGTGGGGCTCGATACTCGATGCCATGCGCGCCAAAGTTGGCTTTGTCGCCCGGCTGCTGGACGGAGAGGTGCCGGCCGACTTGGAGCAGGTGTTCGCCGACGCCGGCACACCGCTGTTCCCGAGTGCCTGGGCCGATATCAGGGCCAAATGCACCTGCCCGGATTGGGAGAACCCGTGCAAGCACATCGCTGCCGTGCTCTACGTCCTGGCCGACCGGCTCGACAGCGACCCCTGGCTGGTGCTGATGATGCGAGGCCGGGAACAGGAGGAGCTCCTGGACGCCCTGGCCGGTGGAGGGTCCGCTGCACCGGCCGCCGGGTCCGAGGTGGCGCCGTGGTGGCCGTTCGGGCCCGGCCCGGTTCCCCTCGACTACCAGGCGAAAGCCGAGCCACCCATATACGTGTGGCCCGGACCGCCTGATGCGGTGCTCGATTCTATGGAACCGCTGGCCGTCGAGGTCGGCGCCTCGACCTTCGTGGAGCTGTTGCGACCCCTGTACGAACGGTTCGCTTGAACTCCTTCGCCAGAACGGGGGTGACCATGTCCGCTCCGAGGATCAGTCCTGAACCAAGGGTAAGTCCGAAGAGTGGACGGTGACCGACGAGCGGAGAGGCCTGGTCTTGCCGGGGTTTTATGTGCTGGAGCGAGGTGGGAGCTGTCGCTGTTCGGCTCGTTCCAAGTGAACGGCGCAGGCTGGTGGGCCGCGTCGCTCAGGTCCACCAGCCCTCGTCGCGTTGGACTATGCGCAGGGAGAGCTCTTCGAGCTCGTTGAGCGCAGCGCGCAGCTCCTGGGCGTGGGCGAACCAGGGCCCGTAACGGGTGGCCTGCTCGTCGGTGAGGTTGATGGTCACGGTCTTGCCGTCGATCTTGCGGGTCCACTGGTGGTAGGGCCCGTGCAGCCGCGGGGGGTCAGCCTTGCAGGCGCAGTTGGGCTTTCCACAGCGCATCATGCGATGGATGAGAGTGCCGGGGAGCGCGAAGCCGGCCTCGGCGAGGCGCCCGGTGACAGCGTGTTGTGCTCTGCGATCTTGGGCGCTCGGCCCGGTCACGGCCACCTCCTTACCCCCATCTTGTCGGGGGTCCACCTCCACCGGAGGCCACAGTATAATACTGGCGGGCATGGGTGAGGCGACACGGGAGCTGCGCCGAAAGCCGGGGCGCGAGCAGAAGATGATCGAGGGCCGGCTGGCCGACGCGGCGGCGCCGAATGCGGGCGGCACGGTGCCGGGGCGGGCACCGATCCGCTACGAGCTGGCCGAGCGGGTCCGGGGCGTAGCCGATGGCGGGATGGGCATGATCGCCTGCCTGGTGTCCGAGGTCGGGTTGGCCGCCGAGATCGATGACTCCCTCGACCTGTTGAAGATCCACCGGCCCTATCACGAGTCCGACCATGTGCTGAACATCGC
>JAJYLA010000158.1 GCA_021788115.1 Actinomycetes bacterium
CGCCGGCCCCGCCGGCGCCACCCTCGCCGTACCGCGGCGCGCCGCCCCCTACAAAGGCTCGGACCGTCAGGCCCGCGGTGCCCTCCTCACAGTGCTCCGGGCGGGCGGGGCGCTCGACGCCGCCGCGGCGGCCGCGGCGGTACCGGACCCCGCCCAGCTGCGGCGCTGCCTCGAGGGGCTGGTCGCCGACGGGCTTCTCGTCGCCGACACCGGCCGTTGGCGGCTCCCCGGCCACAGGGAGTAGACGCCCGGCTCGACGTCAGGCCCACCCGGCCGCGACCAGCGAGCCTCCTCCCGGCAGCCCTGGGCGCACGGCGTCCCACACGACATCCGCGGTGGAGAACCGCCGCTCGACGAGCCGCCGGCCGAAGCGGGTGACGTCGGCGCGGCGGAGCATCAGGGAACGGTAGAGGCCCGCCGCGTGGAGGTCGCCGGCGAGTTGTGCGCCGATGATCCGCCCGCCGCGCAGGTACACGGCGCACAACGACGTCCCGTCGCGCCGGCGCAACACGTCGTCGGCTCCCTGCATGGTCCCGATAGCAACGACCGGCACCCCCAGATGCTTCAGGCTGTTCGTCGACTCGGCCCCCGCGTACACCAGGTCGAGGCCCGCCGCGTTCGCGCCGGCGACGCGCCCCTGCGCGACGGCGTTTGGGAAGGTCGCGTGGACGTACCGCTGCCCGGTGAGCCAGTCGGCCGCCTCGGCCACGTCGCCCGCCGCGTACACGCCGGCGACAGAGGTGCGCAGGCGGTCGTCGACGTGGACTCCCCACGAGGCGGCGACGGCCCCGCCGGCGAGGAACTCGACGTGTGGTTTCACGCCGGTCGCGGCGACGTACAGGTCGGCCGTCAGCGTCTCGCCCGACGCGAGACGAACGCCCGAAACGGACCCCGTCCCGAGGAGGGCGTCGACCGCTGAGCCGAGCCGCACGGTGACGCCCCGGGCGGCGAGGGCGGAACCGACAACCTCCGCGGTGTCGCTGTCGAGGACGCGCGGCATGACCCATGCTTCGCGCTCCAGCACGGTCACCTCCACGCCCAGTTCGGCGAGGAGGAGCGACAGCTCCACGCCGATGAAGCCCGCCCCGACGATCAGGGCGGCCCCGACCGCGCCCCGGCGCACCTCGCCGACGATCCGCGCAGCGGTTCGCAGCGACTTGAAGTCCAGGACACCGGGGAGGGTCGCCCCCTCGATGGGGGCGTGCAGACGGCTCCCCGAGGCGATCACCACCGCGTCGTAAGCGATCCGGTCGCCGCTGCCGAGCACCACCTCATGGCTGTCCGTGTCGATGCTGTCCACGGCTGCCCCGCGCCTCTCGTCGATGCCGAGGCGCGCCGCCACATCCGGGCCCTTCCAGTACAGAGTGGACTCACGGCCTGTGAGGAAGTGGTCGGCCATCGCCGGCGGGGAGTACGGCGCGAATGGCTCGCTCGTGAGCGCCACCACCGAGCCGGCGGGGTCGAGGTGCCGCAGGGTCTCAGCGGCGGTGATGCCCGCCGGCCCGGTCCCGATGACTACGGCGCGCACGAGGCGTCCCCGTCCCTGTCCGCTGCGAGGCCTGCCACGAGGTCGTGCGCCAGCCGCCCGACGGCGTCGCCGAGAGCGGACTCCCCCAGCAGCCCGGCGACCGAGGGCTCGCCGTCGAGCGCCTTCTCGTCGTAGGGCAGCTCCCTTACCGAGGAGAAGTCGAGGGCGCCGGCGGCGTCCGCCCGGCCGAGGTAGTCGAGTGCCCGCTCGAGGTCGCCGGCCCGGCGGACCCGGTTGACGACCAGGTGCAGCGAGGTGATCCCGAGATCGGCGGCGAGACGGGCGGTACGGGCGCCGACCTGCACGCCGTTGAACGTCGGGTCGACCATGACGACCGCCTGGTCGAAGCCGCGAGCGACCGCCCGGCCGAAGTGCTCCACGCCGGCGTGGGTGTCCATCACCACCACCTCGTGCCGGCGCAGCCGCATGGACCGGACGGTCGCCGCGAGGAGGGAGTTTTCCGGACAAAGACACCCGCCCCCCGCGCGCTGCACGCTCCCCATGACCAGTAGCCGAACGCCGTCCGGGCCGGGGAGGGCGAGGCGCTCGACGACGTCGGCAACGTCGGGGTTCAGGCGCAGCATGGCTCCCGCCCCCTCCCCCGGCCGCGCGCCCGTCTTCTCCTCCACGTAGCCGGCGTCGAGGGCGAGGGGCGTCACCTTCGCCAACTCCTCCGACGCGAATCCGAGCGCGGCGCCCAGGTTCATCTGCTCGTCGGCATCCACGGCGACGACCGCCTCCCCCCGGCGCGCCAGGAGGCGGCAGAGCAGCGCGGTCACGGTGGACTTGCCGACCCCGCCCTTGCCGACGACCACCACCCGGCTTCCCTCTTCCCCACCGTGGCGGTCGGTGTCACTCCCGGACACGGGACCGCTCAACCCACCGGGGCCGCCGGGGCCGTCACAGCGATCGAGTCGGGGTCTTCGAAGGGAAGCCCGAGGGCCCTGCGCTTCTCCTCGATGTGGCGGCGGATGAGCGCCGCGGCGCGGCTGGGATCGGGCTCCACGGCGAACCTGGCGCCGACGACTCCGTCGAGACCCCCCGCAAGGAGGTCGACCACGCGCGGGCTGCCGAAGATCGGCGGCTGCACGCCGAGCACGGTCGTGACGCCACTGGCGACGACGTATGCGCCGATGGACACCGCCTTCTCCGAGTACCACTCCGGGGCGGCTCCGGCCAGAGGCAGCTGGTCGATGTCCACGCCGAGGAAGTCGGCGAGGGCGCCGGCGAGGACCAGAACCCGGCTGTTGTCGACGCACGAGCCCATGTGCAGCACCGGGGGGATGCCGAGTGCCTCGCACACCCCGCGGAGTCCCGTGCCCGCCATGGAGGCGGACTCGGGGAGCATCTGCCCGGCCTTGCCGTTGGCCACAGCTGCGCAGCCGGTGACCACGACGAGGACGTCGTGCTCGATCAGCTGCCGGGTGAGCTCCACGTGGGCGTAGTCCTGGGGGAGCTTGGGGTTGTTGCAACCGACCACCGCTACGGCCCCGCGGATCGCACCGCTCGCGATGGCGGAGACGAGGGGCTCGGGGCTGCCGCCGAGCGCGCCGAGGATCGCCTCCACCGAGAAACCGCCCATCCACCGCACGGGCGCAACCGGGATGTGGACCCGGTCGGGGTTGCGGTCGGGGTAGGCCTCGACCGCCGCGCGGATGATCTCCCGGCCGATCTCGGCCCCCCGCCGAGGGTCGAACGGCAGGTGCGTGGCACCGGGGAACCTGGCCTTGTCGGAGGTGGAGATGATCTTCGTGTGGTAGCAGGCGGCGACGTCGGTGACCGACGGCATGATGCACTGGTAGTCGACGACCATCGCTTCGAGCGCGCCGGTGACGATGGCCAGCTCCTGCATGAGGTGGTTGCCGGCCATCGGGACGCCGCGGCGCATCAGCAGCTCGTTGCCGGTGCAGCACAGGCCGACGAGGTTGATCCCGGAGGCTCCGTAGGACCGCGCGAGGTCGACGAGCTCGGGGTCCTCCGCCGCGGCGACGATGACGTCGGAGAGAACCGGGTTGTGGCCGTGCAGCGCGACGTTGACCTGATCGTGGCGCAGCACGCCCAGGTTCACCTCGGACAGGACCGGCGAAGGCGTGCCGAAGAGGACATCGGACAGCTCGGTTGCGATCATCGATCCGCCCCAGCCGTCCGACAGCCCGGTGCGCAGGGCGTGCAGGAGCAGGCTGACGTGATCGTTGTCCACCCCCATGTGGGTGCGATGGAGCATCTCCACGTTCTCGCGGTCGATACCTCGCGGCGTGATTCCGAGCTCCTGCCAGCGGGCCCGGCGAGCGGCGGGCGCCCGCCCGGCAAAGGAGACGCCGTCTTTTCTGCTTCCGAAGTCGTCGAAGAGGACGTCGGCGACGTCGGCGGCGACATCGCCGGCGGGGCGCTGGTCGCCGTCGACGCCGAGCTCGGCGGCAAGGCGCCGCAGCTTGCCCTCGTCAGCGATGCGGTAGCCGGTCGTCTCCCCACGCGCCGTGGAGGCGAACACTTCGAGGATGTCGCGCCCGTGGTCCGAGTGGGCCGACGCACCGGCGGCGATGCCGCGCCCGAGGTTCCGGGCGACGATCACGTCGGCGCCGGCGCCGCACACCCCCTTGGTCGGGCCCTCGCCGAAGGGGTCGACCCGGCACGGGCCCATCGCGCAGTTGCGGCAGCTGACGCCCAGGGCGCAGAACCCGCACTGGGGCTGCTGGGCGTCGAGGCGGTCCCAGACCGTCTCGATCCCCTCGGCACGGGCCAGGTCGATCATCTCCTGGGCGTCGCGGTTGATCGACAGCTGGACCGCCCGGCGTCCGTCGCTCACGCTCATCGCTCTCCTCCTCTGTCGTGTGTGGGGCGCGCCGCATGGCCCGCGGCGGCGACCAGCTCAGCCCCGAAGGCGTGCCACGCGGCCAGCGGATCGGGGGGGCCGGGCGGTGCGGCGGCCGTCGCGGCGAGCACCGCCGCGGTGGCACGGAGGCGGCCGGCGGCCACCAGGTCGTTGAGGTCGCCGAAAACGAGTGCGCCGACCTTGCAGGCCTCGACGCAGGCGGGCGGTTGCCCACGCCGCAGCCGCTCGACGCAGCCGTCACATTTCAGGGCGACGGCGACCTCGGGGCCGGGCCCGGCAGCAGAGGGATAAAAGGTGACGGCATCGAAGGGGCACACGACCGCGCACATCGCGCAGCTGATGCAGCGGTCCTCGTCGACGAGCACGACACCCAGTCCCCGGTCCCGGTGGATGGCGCCGGTGGGGCACACCTGCGCGCACGGCGCCGGGTCGCAATGGCGGCAGCGGTTGGGGTACGCCGTCGACGGCACGGGCCCCGGTTCCACGTGGATCCGGGCGCGGGGCTGGGGCGCTTCGAGGAACGCCGAGGCGACGTTCTTGCTCGAGGAGTGCTCCGTGGCGCAGGCGATCTCGCACTGGAGGCAGCCGATGCACCGCTCGGGGTTGACGAACACCGTCCGCATCGCCCACTCCTCTCCGGGCCGCCGGGCGGGTGCGACCGGCAGGACCCTCCGCGGGCATCATCGCGGATCGCCTCTTCTGGCCGCGCAGGGTCAATGGTCCCGATGTGGCGGCCGGCCCGCCTCCCGCCGGCGGGAAATGCGCCGGCACCCGGGGCAGACGAGTGTGCACCGGGCCGGCGCCCGCCGCCGCCGGCGGGGGCTTCCGGGGTCGCTACGGGGTGGTGACCGCAGCCTTCACGGTCGCCGTGTACGGGTTCTGGCTGGTGAGCACGGCCGGGCTGAGGCGCCGGACCTGCGGCGGCGCCAGCACCGGAAGCGGCGCGGCCGCCGGGCCCACCGTTGCTATCCGGGCGCGACGGGACGCGAACATCGAAAGCTTCACGTTGACCTCCCCCCGGTCCATCGACCGGCGGCACAGGGGCGCCGCGCCGCAAACCGTACTCGTTTCCCGCCGTGCTGACAACTGGTTCTTCGGACCGGCACCTGCATCCGGGCTACCGTCGGGCGATGATCGCAGCTCTCGCCGCGACCGCAGCGGTAGCGCTGGTGGCGGTCCTCGCCCTGGTCCTGACCACCCGTGGGTCTGCCGGCCGGCTTGCCGGCGAGCGTGCGCGCGCGACGGACCTCGAACAGCAGTTGCACTCGGCGGAGCAGGCCGCCCGCGACGCCGTCGATCGCGCCGACGCCGGCGAACGTCGGGCCGGCGAGGCGGAGGCGAGGGCGAAGGACGCCGCCGCCCGCGCCGACGAGGCCGACCGCAGAGCCGCCGACGCCGAGAACCGCGCCGCCGCCGCCGCCGCCCGCGCCGACGAGGCCGACCGCAGAGCCGCCGACGCCGAGAACCGCGCCGCCGGGGGGATGGAAGAACAGCCGGCCGGTGGTCGCGTCGAAGGGATCGAGCTGGGGTCCGCGGGAGC
>JAJYLA010000159.1 GCA_021788115.1 Actinomycetes bacterium
GGGGGGATTCGAACCCCCGGCCTCCTGCTCCCAAAGCAGGTGCGCTACCGCTGCGCCACTCCCCGGACGATCGCCGACTGGTTCGCCGTCAGCGTAGGCGACGGCGCCTCCGATGGCGTCCGGCCCCGGTGGCGTCCGGCCCCGGTCCGTGCCTTCCGGCCCCGGTGGCGACCGGCCCCGGTGGCGTCCGGCCCCGGTGGCGTCCGGCCCCGGTCCGTGCCTTCCGGCCCCGGTGGCGTCCGGCCCCGGTCCGTGCCTTCCGGCGCCGCACGGGCACGGGAAGGGACACGAATCGGTCGCTCGGGCGCGTTCCCGCCCTATTCGTGTCCCTTTGTGCCCCCGCAGGGGTACATGAACGGACACGATTCGCCGGCGCCCTCGCCGGCGACCCCTATTCGTGTCCCCCTCTGGGCCTGACCGTCGCCTGATGCTCTGACGGGCGACCTGAGCCGTTTGCCCTGACCGGTGCCGTGAGTGGGAGCGCCCGACGCTTAGACTCGGGCCTCTATGAAAGCCGCAGTCGAGCCCCTCGAGGGCAACAAGGTCAAGTTGTCGGTCGAGGTCGACGAGCAGGAGTTCGAGAAGGCCATCGACCTGGCCTTCCGCAAGATCGCGCGCGAGGTGCTCGTGCCCGGCTTCCGTCCCGGCAAGGCGCCCCGGCGGGTGCTGGAGGCGAAGCTCGGCAAGGAGACCGGCCGGGCGGAAGCCCTGCGCGAAGCCCTCCCCGACTATTACGCCCAGGCGGTCCGCGACCACAACGTCGATGCCATCGCCCCCCCGGAGATCGACATCACCGCCGGCGAGGAGTCCGGCGCCGTGGCGTTCGACGCCGTGGTGGAGATCCGGCCCCAGCTGCACCTCGCCGGCTATGGCGGGCTCCGGGTGACGGTCCCCAACCCGCAGGTGACCGACGAGGAGATCGGCGCCCAGCTCGACCGCCTGCGCGGCAACTTCGGGGAGCTGTCGGAAGTCTCCCGCCCGGCCCGCAGCGGCGACCACCTGACGATCGACCTCAAGGCGACCCGCGGCGGGGAGACGGTCGCCGGCCTCACGACCGACGACTTCCTCTACGAGCTGGGCAGCGGCTCGGTGCTTCCCGAGCTGGACGACCAGCTCCACGGGAGCCGTCCCGGCGACATCCTGGCGTTCGACGCGGACATGCCCGACGGAGCGGTGCACCTTCAGGTGCTGGTCAAGGACGTCAAGGAGAAGATCCTTCCCGAAGTGACCGACGAGTGGGCGAGTGAGGCGTCGGAGTTCGACACCGCCGACGAGCTGCGGGCCGACATCGCCAAGAGGATCGGGCTCGTGAAGAAGGTGCAGGCGAACCTCGCGCTCCGTGACGGGGCCATCGACGCCCTGGTCGAGCTCGTCGACACCGAGCCGCCGGCCACCCTCGTCGAGTCGGAGATCCACCGCCGGCTGCACGACCTCGAGCACCGCCTGGAGGCGCAGGGGGTGACGGTCGCCGGGTACCTCGAGATCAGCGGCCTGACCGGCGAGCAGCTGATGGCCCGGCTGTCCGAGGAGGCGGTCCCCGCCGTCAAGGCCGACCTGGCGCTGCGGGCGGTCGCGGACGCCGAGGACCTGGAGCCCTCGGAATCGGACATCGACGAGGAGATCGGAAGGCTCGCTGCGTCCTACCGGATGAAGCCGGCCCAACTTCGCCGCAACCTCGAGCGCGCAGACCAGATGCCCGCGGTACGCTCAGACTGGAAGAAGAGCAAGGCGCTGGAGTGGCTCCTCGAGCACGTCGAGGTCGTCGATCCCGAGGGCGGCCCCGTCGACCGAGCCCTTCTCCAGCCGGACACACCAGACTCCGAGGAAGCCGGACAGCAGCGAGTCGGACAGGAAGCAGAGGCCGGACCAGCGTGATCAACCCCGTCGCTCAGTATCACATCCCGGGGGTCTTCGAGCAGACCAACCGGGGCGAGAAGAGCTATGACCTCTTCTCCCGGATGCTCGAGGAGAACATCGTGTTCCTCGGCACCCCCATCGACGACTACGTCGCGAACGCTGTCTGCGCCCAGATGCTTTACCTCGAGTACAAGAACTCCGACAAGGAGATCAGCTTGTACATCAACAGCCCGGGTGGCGACATAACGGCGCTGTTCGCCATCTACGACACCATGAAGTTCGTCAAAAATGACATCTCCACGTTCTGCTACGGGCAGGCGGCCTCGGCGGCGGCGGTGATTCTCGCCGGGGGCACCCGTGGCAAGCGCTACGCCCTGCCGCACGCGCGGATTCTCATCCACCAGCCCTACGGCGGCGCCGCCGGGCAGGCGGCCGACATCGAGATCCAGGCCAAGGAGATCCTGCGCATGCGCGACCTTCTCAACCAGATGCTGGCCGCGGACACCGGTCAGTCGGTGGAGAAGGTGGCCCACGACACCGACCGCGACTTCATCATGAGCGCCGCGGAGGCCCAGGAGTACGGCATCATCGACGAGATGATCACCACGCGAGAGCTCGCGCTCGTCCCGCAGGCTGCGGGCGTCGCCTGAGGCCGGGAGGAAGGGGCCGTGGCCAAGTTCGGGGAGTCGAGTGACCTGGTGAAGTGCTCGTTCTGCGGCAAGTCGCAGAAGCAGGTCAAGAAGCTGATCGCGGGTCCGGGCGTCTACATCTGCGACGAGTGCATCGACCTCTGCAACGACATCATCGAGGAGGAGCTCTCCGAGACCTCCGAGGTGCACTTCGACGAGTTGCCGAAGCCGGCGGAGATCTTTTCCTTTCTCAACGACTACGTCATCGGCCAGGAGCGGGCCAAGAAGATCCTCTCCGTCGCGGTCTACAACCACTACAAGCGGGTCCAGTCCGGCGGCTACGGCGACGGCGACGTCGAGCTGCAGAAGTCGAACATCTTGCTACTCGGGCCGACCGGATGCGGCAAGACCTTCCTCGCCCAGACCCTCGCCCGGATGCTCAACGTGCCGTTCGCCATCGCCGACGCCACGGCGCTCACCGAGGCCGGCTACGTGGGCGAGGACGTCGAGAACATCCTGTTGAAGCTCATCCAGGCCGCCGACTACGACGTCAAGAAGGCCGAGACCGGGATCATCTATATCGACGAGATCGACAAGATCGCTCGCAAGAGCGAGAACCCCTCGATCACCCGCGACGTGTCGGGGGAGGGCGTGCAGCAGGCCCTGCTGAAGATCCTCGAGGGCACCACAGCCTCGGTGCCCCCGCAGGGGGGCCGAAAGCATCCCCACCAGGAGTTCATCCAGATCGACACCACGAACATCCTGTTCGTCTGCGGCGGCGCGTTCGCCGGTCTCGACCGGATCATCGACAGCCGTCTCGGCCGGCAGGGCATCGGCTTCGGCGCCGACATCCGCCGCGCTTCGGAGCGGGGGGAGGGAGACCTCCTGGCCCAGGTGCTACCCGAGGATCTTCTCAAGTTCGGACTGATCCCCGAGTTCGTCGGCCGGCTGCCCGTCATCGGGGCGGTGTCCAGCCTGGACCGCGCCGCCCTGGTGCGCATCCTGGTCGAGCCGAAGAACGCCCTGGTGAAGCAGTACAAGAAGGTCTTCGAGCTCGACAACGTCGAGCTGATCTTCTCGGAGGACGCCCTCGAGTCGGTCGCGGAGCAGGCCCTGCTGCGCGGGACGGGCGCCCGGGGCCTGCGTGCCATCCTCGAGGAAGTGCTCCTCGAGGTGATGTACGACCTTCCCAGCCGCAGCGACATAGGCGAGTGCAGGATCGACCGGTCGGTGGTGCTCGAGCGGGTGGCGCCCACGCTGGTCCCGCGCGCTGAGCCGTCCCGGACGCAGCAGAGGCCCCGCCGGGCCGCGTCGTAGAGGTCGCGCTGAGCTTCTCCTTTCTGCCCGACCAGGGGCCGCTCCCCGAACGGGGTCTCGGCGACGCGCTGGCGTGGCTGGACCGCCACCAGAACCTGGAGCGGATGCTGGCGGACCCCCACCGCCCGCCTCCCGACCTCGGCCGCATGCGCCGCCTCGTGGACGTCCTGGGGCACCCGGAGCGTTCGGCCCCGGTGATCCACGTCACGGGCACCAACGGAAAGACCTCGACGGCGCGCTGCCTGACCTCCCTGCTGACGGCCAAGGGGCTGCGGGTCGGGACTTTTACCAGCCCGCATCTCGAGCGGGTCAACGAGCGGATCGCCGCTGACGGGGAGCCGATCCCCGACGACGAGCTCGCCGGCCTCCTGTCGGATCTGGCCACGCTGGAGCCGCTGCTGGGCGAGGGCGTCCGCCTGTCCTGGTTCGAGGTGCTCACCGGTGCGGCGTTCCGGTGGTTCGCCGACCGGCCCGTCGATGTGGTCGTGCTCGAGGTCGGCCTCGGTGGGCGCTGGGACGCCACCAACGTCGCCGACGCGTCGGTGGCGGTGGTCACCAACGTGGGCCTGGACCACCTCGAGTTCCTGGGCCCGACGCGTGCAGACGTCGCCTCGGAGAAGGCGGGGGTGGTCAAGGAGGGGGCGACCCTGGTGCTCGGCGAGCGGGAGCCGTCCCTGCGGCCGATCTTCGAGCGCCAGAACCCGGCCGCCCTGTGGCTGTCGGGCGACCACTACGACTGTCCTCGCAACGACCTCGCCGTCGGCGGCCGCACCCTCGATCTGCGCACCCCCGGTGCCGTGTACGAGGGGGTGTGGCTCGATTTGCACGGCCGGCACCAGGGCGAGAACTTCGCCGCCGCGCTGGCGGGCGCGGAGGCGTTCTTCGGCTCGCCGGTCGACGACCGGCTGGTGCGCGAGGCGGCGGCGACGGTGCGCTCCCCCGGGAGGCTCGAGATCGTCGGGCGCGACCCTCTCGTGGTGCTCGACGGCGCCAAGAACCTGGAGGGCGCCGCCCGTGCGGCGGCGGCAGTCGCCGAGGAGTTCGGGGCCGCCGCGTCGGAGATCCTGGTGGTCGGCATGCTGCGAGGCAAAGACCCCGTCGAGATGCTCCGGGCGCTCGGCGCCGGCCGGGCGAGGCTGGTGGTGGCGTGCTCGCCGCCGTCCCCGCGGGCTCAGCCCGCCCCGGTCGTGGCGGCGGCGGCGGCCAGCCTCGGTGTGGCGACCGCCGTAGCCGAATCGGTCGCCGAGGCGCTGGACCTGGCCTTCGGGCGGGCAGGTCCCGGAGACCTGGTCCTGGTGACGGGGTCGCTCTACACCGTCGGAGCGGCGCGCGCCGCGCTCGCGGTCGAGTCCCGCCCCGCCCGCTAACGTCCTCCGCTCGTGAACCGCACCCTTGTCATCTGCAAGCCCGACGCCGTCGAGCGTGGCCTCGCCGGCGAGATCGTCGCCCGGCTGGAGCGCAAGCGGCTGCGGCTCGTGGCGGCCGAGCTGCGCCTCCTCGACCGGGCCACCGCCGCCCGGCACTACGCCGAGCACGAGGGAAAGCCCTTCTACGAGGGTCTGCTGGCGTTCATCACCCGCTCGCCCGTGATGCTCCTGGTGGTCGAAGGCCCCCCGGAGACGTGGCGGATCGTGCGCGCCCTGATGGGAGCGACCGACCCGGCGGACGCCGCTCCCGGTACCATCCGCGGCGATCTCGCGATCGAGACCACCGAGAACCTGGTCCACGGCTCCGACAGCGCCGCCTCCGCCGCACGGGAGATCGCCCTGTTCTTCCCGGCTCTCGCCGGGTAGCCGGGCACCGACCGCCTGCCCCCCCGACCGCCTGCCGCCCCGCCCGCCTGCCGCCCCCCCCGACCGCCTGCCGCCCCCCCCGACCGCCTGCCGCCGGCGCCGCCGGGGGGCGAAAGGTTAATCCTTCCTTGTCCCCGGGGTGGTGGATCCCGGCCGGGGGTGGGTGGACTGCCCCTCCGGCGCCGGGTAGCCTCTGTGGGTCCCGGCGCTTGCAAGGAGGCCTCGTCGCGTGTCGGACAACCTTTTCTCAGGC
>JAJYLA010000160.1 GCA_021788115.1 Actinomycetes bacterium
CGGGGACCTGGCGGGAGCCTGCCCGGGGCGGCGCCGGGCGCGCTCCCGCGGCCCGGTTCGGGCGTCCCAACGGCGCTGTGACGCGCGCCAACGCGCCATCCGCTCGTCGGGTCGGCCCGATCAGTCGGCCAGCGGGTCCTTTCGGCCCTCAGCCGACCCAATCAGCCGGAACCTCGGTGGATTCGGGCTTACACATCCGCCGAGGACAAGGCACGCGACCGCGACGACCACACCGGCCCCGCCAGGCCGGCCGGTTCGACGGCCGGCCTGACCTGCCCGCAGGTTCGGCTCGACGACCATCCCTCTCGTGACCCCGCGAGCGGCTTCCCGGCGGTCATGACGCCGCACCGGCGGGAGTGGTTCCTCGCGCGGTGGGTCGCTACTTCCTCAAGATCCTGATGCTGAATGACCGGGAGGCCGTCTGCGCTGTGCTGTCGCTGACCTGCACGGTGAACGTGAAGGTCCCGGTCACCGTCGGTGTCCCGGAGATCGTGTCGGTCGTGCTAGTCGAGGCAGCGAGCGTCAAGCCGCGGGGCAGCGTGCCCGAGGTGATCGTCCAGCTGTAAGGGGAGACGCCACCCGTCGCCTGGATCGTCGCGCTGTAGGACCGGTTGAGGTGCCCGGCAGGCAGGCTGGTGGTGGTGATCGTCAGCGGCGCCGTGGACGCCGTGGGTGTGACGCTATTCGACGGTGCGGATGGCGCGCCGGTCCCCTGCGCGTTCGTCGCCTGCACGGTGAACGTGTACGCCGTGCCGTTGGTCAGGCCCGTCACGGTAATCGGGCTGGCCGCCCCAGTTGCGCTGAAGCTGCCCGGAGACGAGGTCACCGTGTACGAGAGGATTGGGCTGCCGCCGTCGGAGGCGGGTGGGCTGAAGCTCACCGTCGCCTGCGCGTTTCCGGCGGTCGCGGTGACGTTCGTCGGAGCCCCTGGCACGGTGACCGTCGACGATGTCGACGTGAAGGCGCCTGTGCCGTTGGGTGTGCCGAGCCCGGTCGGGCCGTCGTAGCCGGCCACGGCGGTGCAGAGGTACGAGCCGCCGCAGCTGCCGTTGCTGCCGCTGGTCACGTCGTTGAGGCCAGCCGGATCGGCGTACAGGTAACTCGCGGGGTAGCTGCCCGCGGCCGGCGTGCCCGCCAGCGCGTACGTCGAGGCGATGATCGGGGAGGCGACACTCGTGCCGCCCACGACGTACCACCCGCCGCTGTAGCTGCCGTAGTCGTCGTAGACGGCCACCCCGGTATTGGGGTCGGCCACCGCGGAGACGTCGGCGACGGTCCGCCTCGCGCACCCGGAGTCGGTCTGCCACGTTGGCTTCGGCTCGTACGCCGAGCAGCCGCTCCCGGCCCCGGACCAGGCGCTCTCGGTCCAGCCGCGGGTGGTGTTGCTCGCTGTGTTCAGGGTGGTCCCGCCCACTGCCACCACGTACTGCGAGGCCGCCGGGTACTCGACGCCGTATCCCCCATCACCGCTGCTGGCGGTGACGGCGACGCCAGGGTGGTTGTAGTAGAGGTCGGTGCTGGTCTCACCCGACCCCTCGCTCCCGCCGTAGCTGTTGGAGACCGCGACCACCCCGGCGGCTGTCGCCGCGTAGGTGGCCGCGGTGCCGAGGTCGGTCCAGGAGTTGGAGCTAGCCTCCACGAGGAGGATGTTGCAGTACGGGCAGATGGCCGAGACCATCTCGATGTCGAGGTCGATCTCCAGGCCCCAGCCGGAGTTCGCCCTGGGGTAGCTGGTGCCGCCGCTCTCGTTGACCTTGCGGAAACACGGGCTGCTGGAGCCGCACGTGCCGAGCGTGGGGAGGCCATAGACCGACCGGTACGTCGCGAGGTCCGATGCGGCGTTGGGCTGGTCGTACGCATCGACGATCGCCACCGTCTCACCGGCACCGGCGGTCGAGCTCGGCAGCTTGTAGGCGGACTGCAGACTCATCGGGCCGTACCCTGGCGGCGGTGTTGCCGGCGTGACCTGCGACCGGGACCGCGCCGGGATGTCGGTTCGGTAGAGCGAGAGGCAGGCGGCATAGCCGGGACCGGCTGGAGGGCAGACAGCCGCGCTCGCCGCTGTCGCCGGTGCGGCGGGGTTCGCGCCCGCCACAGCCCCCGGCGCCGTGGCCGCGGCGAGCGACAGGAGCAGCACCACGAGCGCGAACCGTGCGCTCGTCCGCCCGACCACCCGTCGAGCCGTTCCCGCAGACCAGCGTCTCCGCGGGCGCACGTGCGACCGCCCCGCCCTGCGGACCACCAGACCGAGCAGGTCGCTCCCCGTCATGTTGCACCCCACGAAATCGTGTTGCGTATGGCGCTGCCCGGGTTGTCGCGTCATCCGGCGCCGGCCCGTGGGCCACCCGCGGGCCGTGCCCTGCGGGGGATGGGCGGGGTCTTGCCTGCTGCCTGTGCGGCGTTGCGGTCAGATGACCGGCTGGGACGCGCCTGCCAGGGAAGTTGCCTTCGGTCGTCTCCGACCCCGAGGGCGACATGGTGCGCGCAACCCTGGCTCAAGACAAGGGGGTTGTTGACGGCCTGGTGCGGCGGAGCGCCCCTCGATCACCCCAGCCAGACCGGGCGGCAGGCCGCACGCAACGGGGGTGAGACGCCGGGCGCTGTCACCCACCACGGTCCCGCCGGACCGCTCGACGGCATCGCGGAGCGGCCGGTCGTGTGCCTCGAGGGCGCGTCCCATCGCCTCGCGCTGCGCCTCCCACAGCCGCGTGCTCCCCTCGATGTCGGTGAAGAGGACCCATCCGGCGCGGGGTGGCGGAGGGGGTGCAGAAGTACGGCTGCCGCCTTGACCTTCGGTCTACGGCCGCGAGGGCGCGGAGTGTCTACGCTCGGCGAACGTGAGGCACCAGTGGACCTTCATGGCAACCGACCAGGGTCGCGGCATCTTCGCCGTCTCCGTGTGCGTGCTGTGCGGCCTCGTGCGCCTTGCGTGGGTGCCTGCTGAGAAGCACGAGGGCAAGCTGGACCTGGGCGGCGAATGCCCGGAAGCGACCGCTGAGGACCCGGCGACTGCGGCAGTCAGTGAACTCGACCAGGAGGTCCGGGCCAGACTCCTGCGGGTCGCATCGTCTGGCCGCTGAGCCGAGACGGCCGGAGGCGCGCAGGCGAGCGGGCAGTCGCCGTCATCGTGCCGGGGATGCAGACTGAGCATCGGCCCAGCGGCCGTTCGGCGCCGGAGTCGTCAGGCACGACCGCGCATCTGCGCAGGCCGCCGACCGGCCGGAGGAGGCAGGGCACTCGACGCTCCGCCCCCTTCGCGGCCACTCCGACGTCGCGGTGTTCGCAGGACAGAATGGCCCCGGCCAGGCCCAGGAACGGGCGACCGGGGCTCCTGTGCCCCGCCCTCACAGCGAAGGCGTCGGTGGGGGGCAGGATCAGGTCCTCCAGCGAGCAACGGCGGGTACGAACGCCTCAGGCGTGCGCCGGGACCGTCGCCTCGGCGAGCGCCTTGAAGTCCTGGAGGGTGTTGCGCACGTTGCGTTCCATGAAGTTGCCGGTGAACACGTTCTTGATGAACCCGGGGATGTACCCGGGCATCTCGTAGTCGCCCTCGACGATCAGGCGCGTCGCGTCGCCCTCGGGCTCGAACCGATAGAAGTCGTCCTCTGGGCCCTGGTCGGTGTGCTGGTGGATGAGCTTCAGAGGCTCCACCTCGAGGATCGTGTTGGTCTGCTTCATCTCGAAGCCCATCATCTTGAACGTCGAGACGTACGTCGTCCCGACCCGGTCGAGCGGCCCGCTCCAGTCCGAGGTCTCCATGCGCGGGGCCCAGTCGTGCCAGCGCGACGTGTCGCACAGGAACGCCCAGACGTGCTCGACAGGCGCCTCGATCCGGATCTCTTCGCGCATGTGTTCCATGACCCACTCCCGCTGCGGGCGGGTCGGGTTCGCCAGTGGCTCGGCGCGGTCCCGGCGGCCAGGGTATGGGCCGCGCGTCAGAGCCTCTCGCCGACCGCCTACCGTACCCGCCAACCAGCGATCTGGCGAGAGGCGAACGGCCCCTCGCGCGCGGCAACGATCGGGCGCTTCGCCGCGGACCCCGTCACACGCGCCGCCCGCACGCCGAGCTGCGTGGATCCTGGGCCCGGGGCGGACCCGGAGGCGCCGAAAGCAGGGCATCCGGCCCGCTTGCGTGGTACGCCTCGGTCTGACGCGTTCTCCGACGCAGAATCCCGGTCGTGGTGTCGGAGGTCGCCCGCTGTGCGGTCTACGCTCTGTCTGCTACTGCGCCCGTCGCGAAGAGCGTGGCCACCACAGTTGGGCCCGACGACGAGACGAGAGCCTTGCCCTCGCGCTGACCGCCCGTTAGCTTGATCCTCGTGTCGTCCGGCACTTGCGTCCGGGTCAACGGGGCGAACGCTGGTTGCTCCCCCGGGGGCGTTGACGCGCCGTCATGCCCAGGCCGCCTCGACCGCGCCGCGTCACTGGCGAGACCGACCCGCGGCGATATCCGCGTCACAGGGGGAGCGTTCGGAATGGTCAGGTCGCTCGAGTGCCAGCCGCTCGTCACCGGCGTCGTCGTCGCGCTCGCCCTCGCGAGACCCGCCCGACCACACTCGAGGCGCAATCCTGGACGATCGGGAAAGGGGCGTGCCGCAGGCAAGGGGGCCCCATGAGCGCTTTCGTTGCCGAACCACGCCGGATCAACCCGCTGTTGCGCGTCGCCATCTGGTACGCCGAACGGGGTATGAAACAGCGGTTCGTGCCCGGTCGGCTCCTGGGCTGGTATCCGAGGGCGGCGTTAGGGTTCGTGGTCCAGGGGTTGATCGAGGCGAGCCACCACAGGACCTTGAGCGATCGGATCGTCGCACTGGTCGGGATCGCCGCTTCGTATGCTGCCGGCTCCCCGTACTGCATCGTGGCGAACTCGGAGGGTCATCAACGCTACGGCATCTCGGATGCCGAACTGGATGTCATTCGTGTCGCCGGGGACCCTTCCGAGATCCCGAGTCTCACTCCCCGTGAGCGCCTGGCGATCAGGTACGCCCGCCTGATCTCAGCCACCCCTCTGGATTTCCCGGATGACTTCGTCGCCGAGTTGAAGGCAGCCTTCACCGCACGAGAGATCGTGGTCCTCGCCTCAAGCGCAGCCTATGTCAACCTCCTCGCTCGCCTGATTGAGCCTCTCGGAGTTCCTGCACCGGTCTTCGGCGATCAGACATCCGGCCGGTAACCCACCACCCTCAGCGCCGTCGTGGCGTGTAACGAAGCCCCGCGCCCTGGCCGAGGCGGTCCCGCAGCACGTTGTGGCTCTCTGGTCACGCCGGCCAGATCCGCGTTCTGCGAAACCTTTGCATTGCAGTGACCGTCGGGAACCTCCTGCGGGCGCGGCGCGCGTGTTGCCCGGACGCCCAGGCCGGCGGTCTTCGTTGCGGGGTGCGGACCGTCGTGTGCATTACGGTCTGACGCCGCACCTTGCGTCTGGCACTACACGCCCGAATCGGGGGCGAGGCGGAGTGCTGGCAGTCAGACGTTACCGCTCGAGGTGGACGATATGGCGGAGGTGGACGACTTCCTGGGATCGGTGTCGCCGGCTCTTCGCGAGACGGAAATCGCGTTCCACAACCGCGACGCGCGGCACCGCGAGAGGCTATTGGCGTGGCGAGTCTCGGCCTGGAGCAGGACGGTCGAGAGAATCACGGGCTGAGGACCGTGGGCACGTCGCCGCCGCAAGAGGAAGTCGTCCCGGGCGAGCGACGAGGTCTGCGGGGCGTGGAAGTCGATAGACCTTTCCCTTGCCGTGGTCCTCGACGGTCAAGGCCGCGTTCCGACCGGTGAGGTTTGGGGCCGCCGAGTCGCCGCCGGGCTACACCTCTGCCTGCGGCTCGAGATC
>JAJYLA010000036.1 GCA_021788115.1 Actinomycetes bacterium
TCCGGGAGGGCGTCGAGCTCGAGGACGGCCCAACCGCGCCCGCCCGCGTCGCGCGCGTCGGTGACAACGGGCTGCGCATCACGATCCACGAAGGCCGCAACCGCCAGGTCCGGCGGATGTGCGACGCCGTCGGGCACCCCGTACGCCGCCTGGTGCGCGTCCGCGTCGGCCCCCTGCGCGACCGCCGCCTCCCCCCGGGGGCGTGGCGTGCGCTCGCCCCCGCCGAGGTGCGCGCCCTCGAGCGCGCCACCGCCGCCGCCGCCGGCCGAGGCCGCGCAGGCGGCCCGCCTAGGCTGGGTGCCTGACAGACGACGAGCCTCACGTGACAAGGAGACGGCGCATGCTGCTAACGGAGGGGCGTCCCCGGACGTCAGGGTCGGTGCCGGCCAGGCCCTCGCCGCCCCCGTTTGCCGCCGCACGCCCGTCCTCCCGCGGTCGATGACCGCCGTGCCGACCGCTTCATCGAGCCCCCGTGCTGTTCGACCCCGATAAGCAGCGCGCCCAGATCGTCGGCACCGGCCTGGTGGGCGGCTCGATCGGCATGGGGCTGCGCCGCTGCGGGTGGAGGGTCACCGGCTGCGACACCGACCCCGCCCGCGAGAGGCGCGCCCTCGAGCTCGGCGCGATCGACCAGGCCGGCTCCGACGGCGACGCGCTCATTACCTTCGTCGCGGTCCCCGCCGGCGCCGTCGCCTGCACCGCCCGGCGCGTGCTGCACAGCCTCCCCCCGGCCGGCGTGGTCACCGACGTCGCCGGCGTGAAAGCGCCGGTGGTCGCCGCCGTAGGCGACCCGCGCTTCGTGGGCGGCCACCCGATGGCCGGATCCGAGCAGAACGGGGTCGAGGGGTCCAGCCCCGACATGTTCGAGGGGGCGACGTGGGTCCTGACCCCCCAGACGGACACGGACCCGGTCGCGTTCGCGACGGTGCGGGCGGTGGTCTCCAGCCTCGGCGCCAACGTCGTCGAGATGCCCGCGAGCCGCCACGACGACCTCGTCGCCCTCGTCTCCCACGTGCCGCACCTCACCGCCGCCACGCTGATGAACCTGGCGGCCGAGTCGGCGCTCGAGCACGCCACCCTCCTGCGGCTCGCCGCCGGCGGCTTCCGGGACATGACACGCATCGCGGCGGGGGAGCCGGCGATCTGGCCCGACGTCTGCGTGGAGAACCGCGACGGGATCCTCGACGTGCTGGACCGGCTGCTCGGCGCCCTGGGCGACGTGCGCCGCATCGTCGCGGGCGGTGACCGGGAGAGCCTCCTGGCCACGCTCGAGCGGGCCCGCGAGGCGCGCATCAACCTGCCGGCCGGCGTGCCCGCCAGCGACCAGAGCTCCGAGGTCCGGGTGCCGGTGCACGACCGGCCCGGCGTCCTGGCGGAGGTGACCACCCTGCTCGGCGAGATGGGGGTCAACATCTACGACCTCGAGATCGCCCACAGCGCCGAAGGCGACCGGGGCGTGCTCGTCCTGGTCGTCGACTCCGCCGCGACGGAACGGGTCCGCGCGGCCCTCCTCGCGCGGGGATTCCGCTGCTCGGTGCGGATGCTCGGAGGATGACCAGCTTCGTGGCCCGGCCCGCGTCCCGCGGGGTGCACGGCCGTGTGAGGGTTCCCGGGGACAAGTCGATATCCCACCGGGCGCTGCTTCTCGCGGCGCGCGCGCGGGGCCGCTCCACCATTTCGGGCCTGTCGGGCGGCGAGGACGTCCTGCGCACCGCCGCGGCGATCACCGCCTTCGGAGCGGGCACCGGGGCGTCGCCGGCGGGCGGCCTGCTCGTCGACGGCGGTCGGTTGCACGAACCCGACGCCGTGATCGACGTGGGCAACTCGGGCACTGCCATCCGGCTCCTCGCCGGGTGGTCGGCGGCGATCGAGGGGCTCACCGTCCTCGCCGGCGACGCCTCCGTCGCCCGCCGGCCGATGGAGAGGGTCGCAGAGCCGCTGCGGGCCATGGGAGCCCGGGTGGACGGGCGCGCCGGGGGCCGCTACCCGCCCCTCGCCGTGCGCGGCGGGGCGCTGCACGGGATCGACTATCAGCTGCCCGTCCCGTCGGCGCAGGTGAAGGGGGCGATCCTGCTCGCCGGCCTCGCCGCGGAAGGCGCAACCACGGTCCGCGAGGCCACCCCCACCCGGGTGCACACCGAGGAGATGCTCGCGGCGTGCGGCGCCGACATCGAGGTGGCCCCCGGCCGGGTCACGGTGCGGCCCGGCGAGCTCAGGCCCCTGACGCTTCGGGTGCCGGGCGACCCCTCCCAGGCGGCGTTCTGGGTGGTCGCCGCGTGCATCACCCCGGGCAGCGACCTCACCGTCCCCGACGTGTACGTGGGCCCCGGGCGCGCCGGTTTCCTCGACGTGCTCCGGCGCATGCACGCGGACGTCGAGTTGCTCGAGGAGGACGCCTCCGCGTCGACGGCGACCATCCGCGCCCGTTTCGCCCCGATGGCCGCCACGCAGGTCGGAGGGGCCGAGGTGCCGTCGCTCATCGACGAGATCCCCGCGCTCGCGGTGGCCGCCGCCTACGCGGAGGGCACGACGACCTTCGCCGACGCCGCCGAGCTGCGTCTCAAGGAAAGCGACCGGGTCGAGGCCGTGGTCGCCGCCCTCCGCGCCGTGGGCGGCTCTGCCGAGGAGCGCCCCGACGGCCTGGTCGTCCACGGGGCCGGGGGCAGGCCGCTGGCCGGCGGGAAGGTCGACCCGGTCGGGGACCACCGCGTGGCGATGGCCCTTGCCGTCGCCGCGCTGCCGGCCGCCGGCGCCGTAGCCGTCTCCGGCTGGGAGGCGGTCGCCACGAGCTACCCGAGATTCGAGGAGGACTACGAGCGGTGCGTGTCATAGCGATCGACGGGCCCGCCGGCTCCGGCAAGTCGACCGTCGCGCGGGCGGTGGCCGCCCGCCTGGGGCTGGACTACCTCGACACCGGCGCCATGTACCGCGCCGTCGCCTTCGCGGCGATCCGGCGCAACATCGATCCGGACGACACCACGGGCGTCGCCAACCTCGCCCGCCAGATGGACCTCGAGATCGGGGACGCCGTCATCGTCGACGGGGTGGACGCCACGATCGAGATCCGCAGCCCCGAGGTGACCCGAGCCGTGAGCACCGTGGCGGCGAACCCGGCCGTGAGGGCGGAGCTGGTGGCCCGCCAGCGCGAGTGGGTCGCCGCGCGCGGCGGGGCGGTGGTGGAGGGGCGCGACATCGGCTCCGTGGTGTTCCCCGCCGCGGAGCTGAAGGTGTACCTCACCGCGGAGGACAGCGAGCGCGCCAGCCGGCGCACCAAGGAGATGCTCGACCTGCAGTACGACCAGGTCGCGGCGGACATCGCCAGGCGGGACCACATCGACTCCACCCGGGCCGAGTCGCCGCTCAGCGTCGCCGAGGACGCCGTCTGCATCGACACGACCGACCGCGGCGTGGACGCCGTGGTCCGCCAGGTCCTCGAGCTCGCGGGCGACGGACAGGAGGACCCCCGAGGTGCGTGACTGGAGGCGGCACCTGGACCTGCTGTGGTGGGGGTTCGCACGGGGGGCGGTGGAGCTGTTCTGTCGCGCCTACTGGCGCGTCGAGGTGCGCGGCCGCTCGAACGTTCCCGGCTCCGGTCCCTACGTGATCGCCCCGATCCACCGCTCCAACATCGACACGCTGCTGACGGGCTGCGTGACCCACGACCGGATCCGGTACATGGCCAAGGACAGCCTCTGGAAGTACCGGTGGTCCGGTGCGTTCATCGCCTCGCTGGGCGGTTTCCCCGTCCACCGGGGGACACCCGACCGGGAGGCGCTGCGCGCCGCCGAGACGGCTCTCCGTCAGGGCGACCCGGTGGTCCTCTTTCCCGAGGGCACCCGCCGCTCCGGTCCTCTCGTGCAGCCCCTCTTCCACGGCGCGGCCTTCGTGGCGGCACGCGCCCGCGTGCCGATCCTCCCGGTCGGCATCGGCGGCAGCGAGTGGGCCATGCCCAAGGGCAAGAAGTGGATGCGGCCGGTGAAGGTCGTCATGACCATCGGGGCGCCCATCCCTCCGCCCGAGCGCCCCGAGGCCGGACGGGTCGCCCGCCACTCCGTGACGGAGCTGTCCGCGACCCTCCACCGGGAGCTCCAGTCGCTGTTCGACGCGTCCCTGGCCGCCGCCGGCCGGTCCTATTAGGGGAACGGCGGCCGCTTCCCGCAGGTCGCCGGCTATGTCCGGGTGAGGCCCGCGAGGGCGACCGACGCCGAGACCGCCCGGTCGCTCAGATCCGTCGCGGGTCCCGCGGACGGGTCGCCGGCGGGGGCCAGGCCGGCCACTGCGGCGGCCGCCCCGAGCCGCCGGGCGGCGTCGCGCAGCTCCCGGGGCAGGGGGAAGTACTCGTCCTCGTCGACCGCCCGGATCTCCTCGACGCCGTGGCGCGGCGACAGGCGGTCCACGACCGCCTGCACGAGCTCCTCGGGTGCGGAGGCGCCGGCGATGACACCCACGGTCCCCGCGATATCGTCGGGCAGCTCGTCCGGCCCGTCGACGCGCAGCACCCGCGAGCAGCCGACCGCCGACGCCGTGCGCTCCAGCGCGCGGGTGTTGGACGAGTTGGCCGAACCGATCACTATCGCCGCGTCGCAGCGGCCGGCGATGGCCTTGAGCGCCTTCTGCCGGTTGGTGGTCGCGAAGCACAGGTCCGACGTGCCGGGGACCCACAGGTCGGGCCAGCGCTCGAGGGCGGCGTCGAGCAGCGCCCTCCACTCGTCGACGGCGAGGGTGGTCTGGGCGAGGAACGCCACCGGCCCCTCCGGCTCGGGCAGGGCTGCGAGCTCCTCCAGGGTCTCGACGCGGTGCACCGCGTCCGGTGCGACGGCTGCGGTGCCGACCGCTTCCTGGTGGCCCTCGTGGCCGACGTAGACGATCGAGTATCCCTTCGCCGAGCGGACCTTGACCTCGTGGTGGACCTTCTTCACCAGCGGGCACATGGCGTTGACGAGCGCCCCGGCGCGGCCCTGGGCTGCGTCGACCACCGCCGGGGGAGACCCGTGCGCCGACAGCATGAGCGGGGCGCCGTCGGGCACCTCGGACACGTCGTCGACGAAGACCACCCCGAGTTCGCGGAAGCGGTCCACGACGACCTGGTTGTGGACGATCTCGTGGTAGCAGTACACGGGGGGCTCGAACACCCGGGTCATCCAGGCCAGCGCCTTGATCGCCATCTCGACCCCGGCGCAGAAACCCCGCGGGGACGCGAGCAGCACCCGGTCAACGTCCACGATCCGAGGGTACCCGCCGTGACCCCGAGCGCGGCAGCGGGGGAGCGACCGCCTATCCTGAAGGCGTCATGTCCCTGCCCCGAGTGGTGGCGGTGGCCCCCGGGTCGCCCGCTGCCCGGGCCGGCCTCCAGCCCGGCGACGAGATCGCCGCGATGGACGGCCAGCTGCCCCGAGACGTCATCGAATACCAGCTGCTCGCCGACCAGCCCACGCTGGAGCTCGACGTGCGCCGTGGCGGCCTGGAGCTGACCGTCTCGGTGAGCCGCTCCGGCGGGGAGTCGCTCGGCATCGAGGTCGGTTCCGCGGTGTTCGACCGGGTCCGCACCTGCGACAACCACTGCGAGTTCTGCTTCATCCACCAGCTGCCGAAGGGCATGAGGCGCAGCCTGTACGTGCGCGACGACGACTACCGGCTGTCCTTCCTGTACGGCAACTTCACGACGCTCACCCGTTTCACCGAGGCCGACCTCGAGCGGGTCGTGGAGGAGGGGCTCTCACCCCTGTGGGTGAGCATCCACGCGACCGACCCGGAGGTGCGCACCCGGATGCTCCGCAACCGCCGGGGGGCCACCAGCCTGCGCTGGCTGCGGGCCCTCCTCGACCACGGCGTCGAGATCCACGGCCAGGTGGTGGTCTGCCCCGGCGTCAACGACGGGGCCGTCCTCGACGACACGCTCGCCGGCGTGCTCGACCTCTACCCCGAGCTCCTGAGCGTCGCCTGCGTTCCTCTGGGGGTCAGCCGGTTCAACACCGAGCCGGCGATGCGGCCCCACACCGCGGAGGAGGCGGCGGCGGTCGTCGACATCGTCGAGGACTGGCAGGGCGTGTTCCTGTCCGCCCTCGGGCGGCGCCTGGTGGACGCGGCGGACGAGTACTACCTCGTGGCGGGCCGTCCGTTTCCGGGCCTGGAGACCTACGGGGACGTCGCGCAGCACGAGAACGGCGTGGGCATGGCCCGCTCCTTCGAGGCCCGCTTCTGGGGCGGTGGGTACCCCGCTGCGCCGGCGGGTAGCCCCGGAGGCTTCTTCCAGTCGGTGGACGGCGCGCCGGCGTGGGGATACCGGGCGCCCCGTCAGCCCGGCGCCCGCGGGGTTCCGCACGGGGCCGCCGGGGCGAACGTGCCCCTGCGCCCGTCGCCGCGGGCGCCGGCGACGGTGGTGACCGGCGCCTACGGGGCTTCGGTGATCGGCCCACTCGTACGCGCCGCGCACCCCGATGCGGAGGTGCTCGCCGTGGACAACCGCTGGTTCGGAGGCAACATCGGCGTCGCGGGCCTGCTGACCGGCGCCGACATCGCCGCTGCCCTCGCCGCCGCCCCGCCGGGGCGGCGCTACCTGATCCCCGACGTGTGCCTCTCCGGGGGGCGCTTTCTCGACGGCACGACCCCCGGGGACCTGCCCCTTCCCGTGGAGGTCGTGCCCGCGGACGGCGCGGCGCTGCGGGCCGCCCTGGTCGGGCGCGGATGACCGGGCGTCCCGCCGGCGACGGAGCCGGCAGGCGCTCCGGCCCCGCCGGCCCCCCGGACCCGCGCCCGGTGGTGGCGGTCGTCGGCCGGCCCAACGTGGGCAAGAGCACCCTGGTGAACCGGATCGTGGGCCGGCGGGAGGCCATCGTCGAGGAGCGCCCCGGCGTCACCCGGGATCGCAAGATCCTCGAGGCGGACTGGGCGGGGCGGGAGTTCCTGATCGTCGACACCGGGGGCTGGGTACACCAGGGCGACAGTCTCGAGCGGCAGGTCAGCGCCCAGGCCGCGCGGGCCGTCGCCGGGGCCAGCGCCGTGCTCTTCGTCGTGGACACGACCGTCGGGGTGACCGAGCAGGACGCCCGGGTGGCCGGCATGCTCCGGCGAGCGGGGATACCCACGCTGGTGGTGGCGAACAAGGTCGACGGCGACAGCCGCGACGTCGACATCTGGGCGTTCAGCCGCCTCGGCCTCGGCGACCCGCGCCCGGTGAGCGCCCTGCACGGCCGGGGGACGGGTGATCTCCTCGACGACCTGGTCTCCGTGCTCCCTCCGGCGCCGGGGCACACCGCCGGGGGAGCGGACGAGACTCCGGAAAGAGGAGCTCCGGAGGTGCCGTCCGTGGCGATCGTCGGCAGGCCCAACGTCGGGAAGTCGACGCTGTTCAACCGGCTCATCGGAGACGAGCGGTCCGTCGTCCACGACCTGCCGGGCACGACCCGAGACAGCGTCGACACCCTCGTGGCGACGCCGGAGGGGGAGATCCGCTTCGTGGACACCGCCGGGATGCGCCGGCGGGCGAAGGAAGCCAGCGGCGCGGAGTACTACTCGCTGGTCCGGGCGCTGCAGGCCCTCGACCGTTCCAACCTGGCGCTGCTCGTGATCGACGCGACGGAAGGCGTGACGCGCCAGGACCAGCGGCTGGCCGAGCGGGTGGATGCCGCCGGCAGCCCGCTCGTCGTGCTGCTCAACAAGTGGGATCTCCTCGGCGCCGAGGCCCGTGCGGCGGTGACCGCCGCCGTGCACGACCAGCTCGGTTTTCTCGGCTACGCCCCGGTGCTCAAGGTCAGCGCCCGGACCGGGCTGGGCCTGCACAAGCTCCACCCAGCCCTGCGGGAGTCCCTCACGGCGTCGCGCCGCCGCGTGCCGACCGCCGAGCTCAACCGTGTGATCGCCGAAGCCCAGGCCGCCCACCGCTCCCCGGGCGGGCGCATCCTCTACGCCACCCAGGGGGCGACGGACCCGCCCACCGTCACCCTCTTCGCGACCAGGGCCGTGCCCGCCCCCTACCTCCGCTTCCTCGAGCGGCGCATCCGGGAGCACTTCGGGCTCGGGCCGACGCCGCTCGCCTTCCGGGTGCGGCGCCGGGCCACGTAGCAGCCGGGCAACCCCTCCGTCACGGGGGCTGCCGGGACGGCCAACGCCGACCCTCCGGACGCGCCCTATTTGTCCACCTATGTCCGGCTGCAGGCTGCGACACCTGCCTGTGTCAGGTAGCGTTCAGGCATGTTCGCCCAGCCGTGGCTCGCGGCCGCGGCGGTCTTCTGTGCCATCGCGGCCATGCTTTGGGGGCGGGCCGCGGCGCGCCTGGCCCGGTCGGCCCGGCGGATCGAGTCGGAGACGGCTGCGTCGTCGCACGGCCGGGAGGCCGCCGCCCTCGCGCGGGCGGCGTTCGACAAGGACCTCCACGCCACGCTTCTCTACTCGGTGATCACCGTCGGCCTCGCGGCCGCGTCGCTCTCACGCTCGCCGTGGTACGAACTGGGCCTCCTCCTGGTGGGCATCCCGGTCGTCATGACGCTGCGGTACTCTTCCCGGCTCTTCGACGAGGCCCGCCTCGCCGAGAACCGGGCGATGCTCGAGAGGAGGGCCGAGGAGGTGCTGGCGCAGGACCAGCTCGCCCCGCGGCGGTGGGCCGCCCGCCTGGCTCCCGAGGACCTCCCGCAGATAGAGGGCTTCGAGGTCGGCCGGGTCTACGAGCCGGGCATCGGGATGATGGCCGGCGATTTCTACGACGTCTTCATGACCGCCCCGCACCGCATGGCGGTGCTCATCGGCGACGTCGCCGGCCACGGCATCGAGCCCTCCATCACCGCCTTCCAGGTGAAGTACCTGCTGCGCACCTTCCTGCGCCAGTACCGGGACCCGGCGCAGGCGCTCGAGGAGCTCAACAAGGTCATGTCGACGAGCGGCCGGCCCGAAGACCTGGTCTCGGTGTGCGCCGTGGTGTTCGACACCGAGGCCGCGACCTTGCGGCACGCCTCCGCCGGTCACCCTGCGGCATGGCTGTGGCAGGACTCCGAGATGCTGGCCCTGCGTTCCACGGGCCCGCTGTTGACCCTGGACCCCAACGGCGTCTACTACTCGCGCGAGACGCCGCTGATGACCGGCGACGTTCTTCTCCTCTACACCGACGGGCTGTCGGAAGCGCGCTCGGGCGGCCACATCTTCGGCGAGGAGCGCATCGCGGCGATCGTGCGCCGGGATCCGGGGCAGGACGCGAGCATCCTGTGCAAGACGCTCCTCGAAGCGGCCCGCGATTTCGCCTCCGAGCCTCTCACCGACGACGTGGCCATCCTGGCCGTGCGCCGCGTGTGACCCGCTCGCGGTCCGCCTGCCGCCCGATCGCGGGGCAGCGGTAGCGTGGAACCAGAAGGACCGACCCATGCCCTGGTGTGACGATTGCAGCAAGTTCTGGAACGCCCCGAGTCTGGCGGACGGGGGAGCGTGCCCCGGCTGCGGCAGGATCCTGGTAGCGCCCCGAACTCGCGTCCCGTGGCACTTCAAGCTCATGCTCGCGGCGCTGGCGATCTACATGGTCTACCGGATCTACTGGCTCGCCGAGTGGCTGCCCAAGCACATCTGAGCGGCCGGGGGGGCCGGGGGAAAGGTGCAGACGCGCCGGGCGCCGGCGTACTAGGGTCGGGTTCCCACCGGGCGGTGGCGCAGTTTGGTAGCGCACCAGACTGGGGGTCTGGGGGCCGCGGGTTCAAGTCCCGCCCGCCCGACACGCCGGCGCCGAGCGCCCCAGGGAGATCCTGGGGCGCTCCTCGTACGGCGCCGCCCGCAATGGGTCCCGCGCGACGGCTGCCGCTCCCGCGCTGCGCCCGCCGCCCGGCGCCCGGCGGCGCCGGCGTGGTCCGGCGCTGCGGCGGCGGGTCCTACCAGGCGGGCCGGTAGCCGCCCCGGCCCATCGCTGCGCTGGTCTCCCAGTCGATCTCCTCGTCGACGCCGCCGACGACCTCGGTGACCCATTCCAGGCGGTCCTGCAGGATCCGCTCCACCCCCGCCTGCAACGTCGTGGAGCTGATCGCGCAGGAACTGCAGGAGCCCTGGAGCTCCACCCGGACGACACCTTCCTCGACGTCCGCCGAGACCAGCACCAGGTCCCCACCGTCGGCCTGCACGGCCGGGCGGATCAAGTCGATCAACTCATTGAGGTCGGCGAGTCGCTTGGCTCGCTCGTCGTCGGTCAGCATGGTCACCTCCTCGCCCATTGTGCCAGCCGTTTCGGTGTTCGCGGGCGGGTAGCGTTCCCGGGTGGTCTCCCGGGAAGGGGCGCCGGCCCCCGCACCCCGCAAAAGCGGCGAAGCCGGCCCGCGCGCTCCGGGCCGGCGCGGGTACTTCGGGCCCGCCCTGACCGCGCTCGGGGTCCTGCTCGCCATCGCCCTCGCGTTGGGGGCGGGCGACCTCAGCCACCCCCGGCCGAGGACGCTCCACGGAGGTGAGGTCGCCGATCAGATCGCTTTTTCCCTGCAGTCGGCCGGCCGGAGACCCTCCCCGCCGTCGGTCGTGTGCCCGCCCTCGGAGCCCGTCCGCCAGGGGCTGCGCTTCACCCGCACGGCCGTGCTGCCCGGGCGTTCGGTCGCGCTGCAGGTCGTAGAGATCGACGGCCGCGGCGACCTGCGCTGGCACGCCGGCTCCTCGCTCCCCTAGGCGCATTTTCGCCTGCCGGCGGTACATGAGAGGACACGAATCATGCCCGCCGGCCCTCATCGCAGGTATTCGTGTCCGTTTGTGTGCCCGTGAGGGCACGCGAGGGGACACGAATCAGGCTGGCCGGCCCTGCTCGCCGCTATTCGTGTCCCTTCGCGTGCCGTCTCACGGGCCCGGTGGTGCCTTCCAAGCGCGCCGGCAGCCGCTCCACGCGCGGATCGCCTCCCCCACCTCGTCTCGGTAGCCGAGAAGGCCCGCCACTTCGCGGCAGCCGGGGCTGCGTGGTGGTCCTCCACGGCGCTCACTCCCGGGCGACCTCTCCGGTGCCCGCTTCCTCCCCGCCCGCTCCGTGCAGGCCGGCACGGGATCCCCCGCGGGCAGCCCTGCCCCGGCTGTCCGCGGATGCGGCGCCGTGGTCGGCGTCTCGCCCGTGGATGTAGCGGCCACCGCGCAGCACGGAGGCCGCTGCCGCGACGAGCGAGGTGATCGCCGCGAACGCGAGCGCCAGGTGCAGGCCGTGGGCGAACGGGCTCGAAATCAGTTGAGGGAAGAAGCGTCGGCCGGTCAGGTAGGCGGCGTGGGCATGGGGGAGTGCCTGCAGCACCCCGGTGTGGCCCAGCTGCAGCTGGATGGCGTTGTCGCCGAGGAACGCGGCGAAGAGGGTTCCGATCGGCGGCAGCGAGGCCACGGCGTGGGCGGCGCCGGCGGGCACGCCCTGGGCGAGCAGGCCGCGGTAGAGATGGGATGGGAGGGTCGCCGACAGGCCGAGGGTGATGATGGTGAAGAACACGCCCATCGACAGGACCGTGGCGGCGTTCTGGAACGTGTTGAGCATGCCCGCGCCGGCGCCGCGCTGGTCGGGGGGCAGGCTGTTCATCACCGCCGCCGTGTTGGGCGCCATGAACATCCCGGCGCCGAGCGCCCACAGCATGATCAGCAACGCGAACCACACGTAGCCGAAGTTCATCGGCAGCGCGTTGAGCAGGATGAAGCTGACCGACGAGATCAAGAGCCCCGCGGTGGCGAACGGCCGGGCGCCGAAACGGTCGGAGAGGATCCCCGACACCGGCCCGGACACGAGGAAACCAACCGTGAGCGGGATCATGTAGATACCCGCCCACAGCGGGGTCTGGGCGAAGCTGTAGCCGTGCAGGGGCAACCAGATTCCCTGCAGCCAGATGATCAGCACGAACTGGAGGCCGCCGCGGCCCATGGCACCGAGGAGGGCGGCGATGTTGCCGGCGGTGAAAGCCCGGATGCGGAACAGCCGGAGCCGGAACATCGGGTTCGGAACCCGAAACTCGATCCATACGAAGAGCACCAGGAGGGCTGTGCCGGCGCTCATGGCCGCCAGCACGAGCGGGTTGGTCCAGCCCATCGTGTGCCCCCCGTAGGGCATGATCCCGTAGACGATCCCTACGAGCAGGGCGATCAGCCCGGCGGCGAAGGCTACGTTGCCGGACCAGTCGATCGTCGAGCGCGACCGGACTCCCGTGTCGATGAGCTTTCGGTACGCCCACACGGTCCCGAACAGACCGAAGGGCACGGACACGACGAAGACGAGGTGCCACTCGACCGGCGCGAGCAGGCCTCCGAGGATCAGCCCGAGGAAGGATCCGCTCACGGCGGCGACTCCGTTGATCCCCATGGCCCGGCCTCGCTCGTGCTCGGGGAACGCGTCGGTGAGGATGGCGCTGGAGTTGGCGAACAGAAAGGCGCCGCCGATGCCCTGGACGATCCTCATGACGATGATCCACAGGGCTCCCGGTGCGCCGGTCATCCAGGTGACCGACAGCAGCACCGAGGCGGCCGTGAAGACAGCGAAGCCGAGGTTGTACACCCGGACGCGCCCGAACATGTCGCCCACCCGACCGAGGCTCACCACGAGCACCGCAGTGACGAGCATGAAGCCCATGAACATCCACAGCAGATACGACGTGTTCGCCGGGACCAGCGGGTCGAGGCGGATACCGCGGAAGATGTCGGGCAGGGAGATGAGGAGGATCGACTGGTTGATGGTGACCATGAGGACACCGAGCGTCGTGTTGGACAGGGCGATCCACTTGTAATGCGGCCCGATCAGCGGGGTGGGCGCCCGCGTCTCGATCTCCCTCTCGCGAAGCATGCCCGTCCAACCCTAACGGAAACCCCCACGCCAACTTCAGGTTCCCTTTCCGGAGCCCCTTTCGACGGGCGATCCGCCCGGACAGCCCGGCAAGAAAACGGTCCTCCAACCCCGATAGCGGTGCTGCGCTTTCATAGACTCCGCTCATGGCCGTTGCTGCACGACGGGGAGAAGACCGCATCCTCACCGTGCCGAACGGCATCACCCTCCTGCGCCTGCTGTGCATCCCGGTCTTCGTGTGGATGCTGCTGCGCCCGAATCGGGCGGGCTGGTATCCCGCCGCACTGCTGCTCGGCGCGCTCGGCGTCACCGATGGCGTCGACGGCTACGTCGCACGCCACTTCGGTCAGGTGTCCACTGTCGGGAAGGTGATCGACCCCATCGCCGACCGGCTCCTCATAGGGGTGGCGGCGGCGGCGACGATCGCCGTCGGGGCAGTGCCCGTGTGGGTAGTCGCGGTGGCCCTCGCCCGCGAGATCCTCGTCAGCGCCGGGTTCGTGGCCGTCGCGGCGGCGGGCGCGAAACGAATGGAAGTCCAGTGGGCCGGCAAGGCGGGGACCTTCGGGCTGATGGCGGCGATTCCGCTGTTCCTGGCGGGTCACGCGCACGACGACTGGCACGCCCTGGCGGAAACGCTGGCGTGGGTCTGCGCCGTGCCCGGCCTCGCGCTCGGCTGGTATGCCGCCGCCACGTATGTACCGAGGGCGCGGGCCGCGTTGGCCGAGGGCCGGCGCCGCGTACGGGAGGAGGGCCCGGGGTGAAAGCGGTCATCATGGCGGGAGGCGAGGGCACCCGCCTCCGGCCCCTGACATCCAACCAGCCCAAGCCGATGATGCCCCTGGCCAACCGGCCGATGATGGAGCACATCGTCGAGCTGCTGAAAGCGCACGACTTCGACGACATCGTCGTGACCGTCGCCTACCGGGCGAACGCGATCCGGACCTACTTCGGCAACGGTTCGGAGTTCGGGGTGCGCATGGTGTACGCCGCGGAGGAAGCGCCGCTCGGCACCGCCGGCTCGGTTCGCAACGCCATGGACGAGCTCGGCGAGCGGTTCTTGGTCATCTCGGGGGACGTGCTGACGGACATCGACCTCAGCGCGGTCGTCAAGTTCCATCGCGACCGGGAGTCGGTGGCGACCATCGGCCTGAAGGCCATGGACAACCCCCTCGAGTTCGGGATCGTCATCACCCGCCCGGACGGCTCGATCGAGCGGTTCCTCGAGAAGCCCTCGTGGGGGCAGGTGTTCTCCGACACCATCAACACGGGCATCTACGTGCTCGAGCCCGAGATCTTCGACTACATCGAGCCGGACAAGCCGGTCGATTTCGCCGCGGACGTCTTTCCCCGGCTCCTCGACGACGGGGTGCCGCTGTTCGGCTACGTCGCGGAGGGCTACTGGGAGGACGTCGGCACCCTCGAGGCGTACATCAAGGCGCACCAGGACGTCCTCGACGCCCGGGTGAGCGTGGGCATCCCCGGCTTCCGCCTGGGCGAGGGGGTATGGCTCGGCGAGGGCTCCGAGATCGACCCAGCGGCCACCGTCGACGGCCCCGCGATCATCGGCGACTACAGCCGCGTGGAGGCCGGGGCCCACCTCGGCGAGTACACCGTGCTGGGCTCCAACGTGCGCGTCGGCACCGAAGTGTTCGTGGAACGCTCGGTGGTGCACGACAACGTGTACCTGGGTCCGGGGGTCCGCCTCCGGGGAGCGGTCGTGGGGCGCTCGAGCGACCTCCGTCGCGGCGCACGCCTCGAAGAGGGGGTCGTCCTTGGCGACGAGTGCTTCGTCGGCGACCACGCGGTCATCAACCCCGGCGTGAAGGTGTACCCGTTCAAGACCGTCGAGCACGGGGCGATCGTCAACTCGTCGATCGTCTGGGAGTCGCGGGGGGCGCGCAACCTCTTCGGGCGCCTCGGCGTGTCGGGCCTCGCGAACGTGGACATCTCCCCGGAGCTCGCCGTTCGGCTCGCCATGGCGTACGGGACCACCATGAAGAGGGGTTCGACCGTGGTGGCGTCACGGGACACCAGCCGGGCGGGGCGTGTCCTCAAGCGCGCCCTGATGGTGGGTCTCAACGCCGCCGGGGTGGACGTCGCCGACCTGGAGGTCGCCACCGTCCCCGTCACCCGCTTCGGCGTGCGGATCGAGGGAGGAGCCGGGGGCATCACGGTCCGCCTGGCGCCCGACGACCCGCAGTCGGTGGTCGTTCGTTTCTTCGACTCCAGCGGCATCGACATCTCCGAGGCGACTCAGAAGAAGATCGAGCGGCTCTTCTACAGGGAGGACTACCGGCGGTCCCTGGCCGGCGAGATCGGCGACCTGCGTTTCCCGGTGCGCACGGCGGAGTTCTACACGGCGGTGCTGATGGAGAACGTCGACGTGGACGCCGTGCGCGCCGCCGGCTTCAAGGTCGTCCTCGACTACGCGTACGGCGCGGCGAGCTTCGTGATGCCGAACGTGCTGTCGAAGCTCGGCGCGGAGGTCCTGTCCGTCAACCCCTACGCATCGACGCGCCAGTCGCTGACCTTCGACCGCTGGGAGCACGCAGCCCAGGTGTCTCAGCTGGTGCGGGCGTCGGGGGCCCACCTGGGCGCCGTGATCGACACCGACGGCGAGTACATCACCTTCGTCGACGACACGGGCCACGTCCTGAGCGACAACGAGGGCCTGATGACGCTCCTCCGGCTTGTGCTGACCGACGCCGAGCGGCGCGGCGGAACCCCGCCCACGGTGGCGCTGCCGGTGTCGGTGGGGGTGCAGGTCGAGGACATGTGCGAGGACGCCGGCGCAGCCCTGGTCTGGACGAAGCTGTCCACCCCCCATCTCATGGAGGTGGCGTCCCGTCCGGGTGTACGGTTCGCCGCGAGCCAGGAGGGCGGCTACATCTTTCCGGCGTTCCTGCCCGCCTACGACGCGGTGGCGACGCTCGTCGAGGCGCTCGCGCTGCTCGCCTCGACGGGGGGCAGGCTGTCGGAGATCGTGGCAGGGCTCCCCCCTGTCCACGTCGCCCACGAAGTGGTCGTCACGCCCTGGGAGAAGAAGGGGTTGGTGATGCGCACGGTCATGGAGTGGGCAAAAGACCGGGAACTGGTGCTGATCGACGGTGTGAAAACGCTCTATCCGGACGGCTGGACGCTCGTCCTGCCCGACCCGGAAGAGCCCCTCACCCACGTCTGGGCGGAGTCGAAGACCGACGCCGAGGCCCGGGCTCGCGCCCAGGAGTTCGCCCGGCGGGTGCGGAACCTCCTGCGGTCGTGAGCCGGTGAACATTCCGGCGCGGCCGCGCGTCCAGTAAGTTCCGGGGCATGAACGTCCCTGAGGATCTCCGCTATACAGCGGATCACGAGTGGGCCCGCCTCGAAGGCGGCCAGGTCCGCATCGGGATCACCGACTACGCACAAGACGCGCTGGGAGATGTCGTCTTCGTGCAGCTCCCGGAGCCGGGGAAGGGCGTCAAGGCCGGCGAGTCTTTCGCCGAGGTCGAGTCCACCAAGTCCGTCTCGGACGTGTACGCGCCCGTGGACGGGACGGTCGTGGAGATCAACGCCGACCTCGGCGACGCGCCCCAGCGCCTCAACGACGACCCCTACGGGGAGGGCTGGATCTGCGTGATCCGGCCGGACGACACCGGGGCCCTGTCTTCGCTCCTCGACGCCGACGGGTACAGGAAGCTGACGGAGAGCTAGAAGGTGCGGTGACGCCGATCTTCTGCAACCGCTGCGGGCACCGGAACCCGGCGGGCTCCAACTTCTGCTCCTCGTGCGGGGGGGTGCTGGAGCGCCTGGCGGGCGGGGACGCGGCCCCGATCACGATCACCCTCAGCCCCGTGGAAGCCACGGGTGAGGTGGGGGACGAGGAGGTCGTCGTGTCCATCGGGGACGTGCCCGCTGGTGCGGGGATCCTGGTGGTCAAGCGCGGCCCCAACGCCGGCTCGCGTTTCGCCCTGACCGGCGCGAGCACCACGATCGGCCGTCACCCCGACAGCGATATCTTCCTCGACGACGTGACGGTGTCCCGGCGGCACGCCGAGATTGCCCACGACGGCGACGCCTTCACCGCCCGCGACGTCGGCTCGCTCAACGGCACCTACCTCAATCGCGAGCGGATCGAGACGGCGGAGCTGCACAGCGGCGACGAGCTGCAGATCGGCATGTTCCGCCTGGTCTTCCTGTACGAGGTGCAGGGCGGGTAGGCGAAGTGCCCGAACGCTCGCACCTGTCGATCGGGGAGGTCCTCTCGCTGCTGCGCGAGGAGTTTCCGGACGTGACGATCTCGAAGATCCGGTTCCTGGAGAGCCAGGGGCTGGTCGACCCCGAGCGCACTCCCTCGGGCTACCGGAAGTTCTACGACCATGACGTCGAGCGGCTCCGCTGGATCCTGCGCCAGCAGCGGGAGAACTTCCTGCCCCTCAAGGTGATACGCGGACGCCTGTCCGACCGTCCCACCGGGGCGGTCGAGGGGGGCCGATCCGGCGACCTCGACGGCCCGGAGGCAGCCGGCGAGGACGATCGGGGTACCGGAGGGACTCCTGCGGAGCCGGCCGCCGCGCACGCCCGCACGTCGGCGGGGGGCCAGGTGCCTCACGCCGAGGCCGTCGAAGCCGGGAAGCCGGGGGCGACGGCCCCCGGCTCCGTCCGTTCAGCCGGCTCGCCGGGCGCGGCGCGTGAAGTTCGGCCCGGCCGCGACGCCGGCCCCCCGGCGGGCGGCGCCGGCGTCGGTTCCGGCGGACGGCCGGGAGCCGCGGCGACCCCGGCGCGGGAGGCGACGGCACCCCGGCCCATCCCGCCGGCCTTGGGCCAGCCGGCGCCGGCCGGCGGCGACGAGGAGGAGAGCTACAGCGTGGAGGAGCTCGCCGCGGCGGCGGCCACAGACGTCCGCCTCGTCCACGACCTCCAGCAGTTCGGGCTGATCGGCGCCCACGCCGTCGTCGGCGGCACCCCCTATTTCGACGCCGGAGCGCTTGCGGTGGTGCGCGCGGCCGCCGGCTTCGCCCGCCACGGGGTGGAGGCGCGCCACCTCAAGTCGTGGCGCATCGCCGCCGACCGCGAGGCGGGGCTGTTCGAGCAGGTGGTCATGCCGCTGCTGCGCCAGCGCAACCCCCAGGCGCGCCGCCTGGCGGCCGAGACCCTGAGCGAGCTGACCTCCCTCGGTTCCGAGCTGCGCGCCGCCCTGGTGGAGCGGGCCGTGCGCGAGATCCGCTGAGGTCCCGACCCGCGCGCGCAGAGACCGCAGGTGCTCCTCGCCAGCGCCCGTCCCGGCGGTAACGTGCTGGCATGGTGGAGATGCACCTGAGCGCTGTGAGGGTGGAACTGCCGAGCAACACGCCGATCCTGCTCTTGCAGGAGGCCGAGGGAGCGCACCGGACCCTCCCGATCTACATCGGTCCGGCAGAGGCTCAGGCCATAGCCTTCGCCCAGCAGGGGGTGGACACTCCTCGGCCGATGACCCACGACCTGATGCGGGACCTCCTGGAGGAGTTGGGCGCTCGCCTCGAGTGCATCGTGATCACCGAGCTGCGCGACCGCACCTTCTACGCGGAGATCCGGCTCATCGCCAGCGGGCAGCGCCACGTGGTCTCCGCTCGGCCTTCCGACGCGGTGGCGCTGGCGGTGCGGGTCTCGGGCACGATCTACGCCGAGGAGGACCTCCTCGACGCCGAGGGCGTGATCCTCCCCGGCGACGATGGCGACGAGACGGAGCCCCCGGAGGCGGAGGAGCTCGTGTCGGAGTTCCGCGAGTTCATCGAGGGCATCCGCCCGGAGGACTTCGAGTCCTGAGCGACCAGCCGAGGGTTGCATTTCCTCCCGCCGTCGAGCACACTGTCGTAACTACTGGTCTGTGATCTGGAAGTATCCGAGTGCTCCGGGAGGCGGAGATGACGGCTGCGTTGGACGGGGAGAGTTCGGAGCCTGGATATCGCGGACCGCAGGTCTGCTCCGTCGTCGGCATCACCTACCGCCAGCTGGATTACTGGGCGCGCACCGGCCTGTTGCGGCCGTCGATCAGCGCGGCCCGGGGGAGCGGCTCGCAGCGGCGCTACTCCTATAGCGACCTCGTGCAGTTGAAGGTGATCAAGCGGCTCCTCGACGCCGGCCTCTCGCTCCAGGCGGCCCGCAAGGCCATCGAGTGCCTGCGCTCGAGCGGCGGGGACCTCGGCTCGGCCAACCTGGTCATCGACGGGGCGCGGTCGGTCCTCGCCCACTCGGGCGAGGAGATCGTCGACCTGCTGAAGGGTGGCCAGACCGTGTTGAACATCGTGCCGCTCGGCGGGGTCGTGTCCGAGCTACAAGCCGCCATCACCGATCTCGGCCTGGCCTCGCACGCCCCCGGCTCCGAAGTCGCCCCCGCGGGGGCCGGCGCAGGCACGGCCTCCGCCGGCGCCTCCGCACCGGCTTCCGCCACGGCCTCCGCCCGGGCGTAGGCGGCTTCCGCCGCCCCCGCAGGGCGGCCGCCCCGCAGGGCGGCCGTTGCCCCACCGCCTGGGGCCTCGCGCTCTAGGCTGCCCGCGTGACCGAGACGGAACCTGCTCTGCGCCATTCGCCCCTCTACGCCGCGCACCGGGCCCTCGACGCCAAGATGGTGCCCTTCGGCGGCTGGGAGATGCCGCTGTCGTACCGGGACGGGACGATCGCCGAGCATCTCGCCTGCCGCCAGGACGTCGTCGCGTTCGACGTGAGCCACCTGGGCACCGTGCGTGTGGAGGGCGCCGGGGCTCGGGCGCTGCTGCAGTCCACCCTCACCAACGATCTCGGCAAGATCGCGCCCGGGCGAGCCCAGTACACCCACCTGCTCGACGACGCCGACGGGTCGGTGCTCGACGACATCATCGTCTGGTGGGTCGACGAGGACGTCTTCGACGTCATGCCGAACGCGTCCAACACGGCCCGCGTGCGCGCCGCCGTCGGCGGCGAGGACGTGACCTCCACCCGGGCGGTCATCGCCGTGCAGGGCCCGAACGCCCGGAAGCACCTGGCGGTCGTGTCGAGCGAAGCGGCCGCCGTCGGCCGCTTCCATGTGGTGTGCTTCTCCTGGCAGGGGCAACCCTGCGTGGCGGCGGGAACCGGCTACACAGGGGAGGACGGGGTGGAGTGCGCCGTGCCCGCCGAGGCGGCCCCGTCGTTCTGGGAGGCCGTGCTCGCCACCGGCGTGCATCCCGCCGGCCTCGGGGCGCGCGACACGCTCCGTCTCGAGGCTGCGCTTCCCCTGCACGGCCACGAGCTCGGGCCCGGCATCACGCCCCTCCAGGCGGGACTGGGCTGGGTGGTGTCGTGGACCAAGCCCGAGGGGTTCCTCGGACGCGACGCCCTTTTGAGGGAGAAGGAGGCGGGTGTCGCCCGGCACCTGGTAGGCCTGGCGACCGAGGGGCGCCAGCCACCTCGGTCCGGTGCCCCGGTGCTGCGCGACGGCGCCCGCGTCGGGGAGGTGACGAGCGGCAACTTCTCCCCGGTCCTCGGCCGCGGCGTCGCCCTGGCCCTGGTGTCGCCCGACGTCGGGGAGGGGAGTCACCTGACGCTGGAGCTGCGCGGCCGGCAGGTGCCGGTCGAGGTGGTCCGGCTTCCGTTCGTCGAGAAGAAGGGGTAGGTCGCCGTGGGCCACTTCGTACCCCACACCGACGCCGAGATCTCCGCGATGCTCGCCGACATCGGGCTGTCGTCGACGGAGGATCTCTTCGCCGCGATCCCCGACGCGCTGCGCCTCGCCGGCGGGCTCGACATCCCCGCCGGGATGTCCGAGCCCGACGTCCTGGCCGAGATGGACCGCCTCGCCGGGCTCAACCGCGTCGGGTCCGATCTCGTCTGCTTCGCCGGGGCGGGCGCCTACGACCACGAGGTGCCCTCCGCCACCCGGCAGCTGACCTTCCGCTCGGAGTTCGTCACCGCCTACACCCCCTACCAGCCGGAAGTGGCGCAAGGGGTGCTGCAGGCGCTGTTCGAGTACCAGACGCTGGTGGCCCGGCTGGCGGGCCTGCCGGTGGCCAACGCCTCCCTGTACGACGGGGCGGCCGCCGCGGTGGAGGCCGTGAACCTCGCTGCGGCGGTGACGGGCCGCCAGCGGGTGTGGCTGAGCGGCGGTGCGCACCCCCACTGGCGGGCGACCATGGCGACACTGGCGGCGGGCAGCGGCCGCGAGCTCGTCGACGTTCCCCTCGCCGGCGGGGTGACCGACTGGTCGGCGGCGCCCTCCGGCGACGCCCCCGCGGCGGTGGTGGTGGCGTCCCCCAACTACCTGGGCTGCCTCGAGGACCTCAGGGCGGCGCGGGCGGCGGCCGACGCGCAGGGGGCGCTGCTCGTGGTGGCGTTCGACCCGGTCGCCGCGGGCCTGCTGCGCTCGCCGGGCGACGACGGCGCCGACGTGGTGGTGGGGGAGGGCCAGCCCTTCGGCACGCCGCTCTCCTTCGGCGGCCCCTACCTGGGTCTGTTCGCCTGCCGGATGGAGCACGTCCGGCGCCTGCCGGGGCGTCTCGTCGGGCGGACGGTCGACAGCGAGGGGCGCCCCGCCTACGTGACCACGCTGCGGGCGCGGGAGCAGGACATCCGCCGGGAGAAGGCGTCGTCGAACGTGTGCACCAACCAGACCCTGATAGCGGTTGCGTGCATGATCCAGCTGTCGTGGCTCGGCACCGGCGGGCTGCGGGAGCTGGCCCTGCGCTGCGCCCGCGGCACCCGCTACGCCCGGGAGGCCCTCACGGCCATCCCGGGGGTGTCCCTGGCGGTGCCGGCGCCGACGCTGCGCGAGTTCGCCCTCCGCCTGCCGGTTCCCGCGCCGACCGCCGTGGCGCGCATGGCAGAGGAGGGGTTCCTCGCCGGCGTCCCGGTGGGCGCGCAGGACGGCGTCGTGACCGATTCCGGCGACGACCTGCTCGTCGCGGTGACCGAGCGGCGCACCCGGGCCGAGATCGACGCCTTCGCGGAGGCTCTGGAAAAGGTGGTGCGGTGATGGCAGCGGGCCCCACCCCGGCGGGATCGCCGGGCGGCAGCACGGTCGTGGCCGGCCCGGCACCCGGCGGGCGGGCGAGCAGCATCCCGCTCCTCGGCCGCGGGCACGAGCCGACGGTGTTCGAGTTCTCGAGCGAGGGGCGGCGGGCCTGGTCGTTTCGCACGACAGGGCTGCCCGAGTGGGAAGCGGCCGACGTGGTCCCGGCCGAGTGGCTGCGCGAGGAGCCCGTCGGCCTGGCGGAGGTGTCCGAGCGCGACCTGGTCGGGCACGTGACCCGGCTGACGCACCGGCAGTACTCGGTGGACCTCGGCGCCTACCCTCTCGGGTCCTGCACCATGAAGTACAACCCGAAGCTGTGCGACACGGCGGCCTCGCTGCCCGGGTTCACCGCGGCCCACCCGGCCACCCCCGCTCCGCTGGTGCAGGGCTGGCTGGAGCTGCTGTGGTCCCTCACCGACACCCTCTGCCGGGTCACCGGCATGGCGGCGGCGACGCTGCAGCCCCCGGCCGGCGCCGCCGGTGAGCTCACCGGGCTGCTGCTCATGCGCGCCTACCACGCGTCGCGCGGCGAGGTCCGCCACAAGGTGATCATCCCCGACTCGGCGCACGGCACCAATCCGGCGTCGGTCACGCTGGGCGGCTTCCGGACCGTCACCGTCCCCTCCGACGCGCGGGGTCTCGTCGACGTCGCCGCACTGCGCCAGCGCCTCGACGAGGACGTGGCGGGCATCATGCTGACCAACCCCAACACGCTCGGCCTCTTCGAGGAGAACATCGCCGAGGTCGCCGCGGCCGTGCACGACGCCGGCGGTCTGCTCTACTACGACGGCGCGAACTTCAACGCCATCCTCGGGGTGACCCGCCCTGGCGACATGGGCTTCGACATCGTGCACCTCAACCTCCACAAGACCTTCGCGGTTCCCCACGGGGGAGGGGGTCCCGGCGCGGGACCGGTGGCGGTGTCGCCCCGCCTGGCCGACTTCCTGCCCGGCCCGCTGCCCACCCGTCTGCCGGACGGGAGCTTCGGCTGGGAGTCCCCGCCGCGGAGCATCGGGCGGGTGCACTCGTGGTACGGCAACGCCCTGGCGCTGGCACGGGCATGGTCCTACATCCTCGCCAACGGCGCCGACGGGCTACGGCGCGTCGCCGAGGGTGCCGTGCTCAACGCCAACTGGCTCCGCGGGCGCCTGCGCGGCGTCTACGACCTTCCCTACGACCGCCCGGTGATGCACGAGCTCGTGGCGTCGACCGCCGGCCTGAAGAAGGCGACGGGCCTGCGCGCCCTCGACGTCGCCAAGCGCCTCCTCGAGGAGGGGTTCCACGCCCCGACGGTCTACTTCCCCCTGATCGTCGAGGAGGCGCTCATGATCGAGCCGACCGAGACCGAGAGCCCCCAGACGCTCGCGGCCCTGGCCGACGCGCTGATCGCCATAGCCGGCGACCCGCCGGGCGAGGCGGCGCACGCCCCGCGCAGCACCCCGGTCGGCAGGGTGGACGAAGCCCGCGCGGCGCGGACGCTGCTGCCCACCTGGGACGCGGTCGCGGCCCACCAAGCGGCCGCGCAAGCCCGAGGCGCCCCCTCGTAGGGGCTCTACTCGAACTGGAGGTCGTAGGGCACGCCGGCGACCATCGCCGGGGGGGCGAGGTCGTGGCCGTTCACGCTGACGGTGACGGCGGTGGGGTTGCCGAGGCGAACCCAGACCCGACCCTTCGCGCTCGTGGACTGCCCCGCCACGAGGATGCCCTCGTAGATCAGGCGACCGGAGGGGCCGTGACCGCGGATCTCCACCCAGCAGCGCCCGGCCGCCGCCACCAAGATGGTGGAGGCTACCGGCAGGCGGTACAGGGAGTAGCCCGTGGAGCCGGCGACGAGGGTCGGCGGCGGCACGGTCGTCGGGCTGGTCGTGGAGGGGCTGGGCACGGTGGCGGCGACAGCGGGGCGCCGCGGTGTTTGCGCCACGGGTGGGGCCGCGTGGGGATGGTTCTGCAGCAGCGCTCCGCCGGCGGCGATGGCCGCCGCGGCCACTAGCAGCGCTGCGGTGGCGGCCGCCGCCAAACGCAGGGTGGGGCGGGGAAGGTGCCGGGTGCCGGGGGCGGCGACGGTCGCGGCGAAGCGAACGAGGGGGCGCAGGGAGGCCCGGATCCGGCGGGCGGTGCCGCCCAGCCCCCGGCGGGTGACGGCGACGATCAGCGGGGCGGGCGGCCCGGCCGGCTCCGCCGGCGCCGCCGGCGGCTTCGCGGGCTCATCCGTTTCGGACGCCAGGCCGGCGTCGCGCCCGGATGTGCCGCCGCCCGTAGCTGCGTGTGCGGATTCGAGGTCGTCGAAGCGCAGCGGGCCCGGCGGGACACCGAGGGCCGAGACCGGAAGGGGTTGAGGAGGGGGAGGGAGAGGGGGACGGGGGACCGCCAGGGACCTGGCGGGGGGCTCCACCCGCTGCGGGGCGGGCAACGGCGGGGGAGGAACCCGCGCCGTCACCGGGCTCGCCACGATCGTCACCGCGGGAGGTTCGGGGCTCCCCGGTTCGTTGCCGCCACGCCCGTCCACCGGCGCCGGGGTGTGGCGCGGCCGGGAGCGCAGCCGGGGGGCGACCGGTGGGCGCGTGGGGTCGTCCAGGGTGCGCACCAGACGGACGTGGCGTTCGCCGCTGCGCAGGCCGTCGGGGAGGGCGGGGCGCTCCTCGGAGTGGGCGGCGGCGAGGCGTCCGATCGTGTCCAGCGCCCGCTGGTGAGCCACGGCGGCGCGGCCTCCCGAGAGGCGCCGCCGTCCCATCACAACGGCCCCGCCGGAGAAAGCGACGACCATCGCCAGGAGCACGAAGGTGCTCATGACCGAAGAGTAGAGCAGCACCGCGCGCTAGTGGCCACGCCCCCCGATAGAAGCGCGCAGTGCCGCCTGGCTGGGGTGCCCCTGGATGACGTGGCGCAGCCCCTGCGCGGTCGCGGACAGGTAGCGGCGTGTCGTTTCCAGGCTGGCGTGGCCGAGGAGCTCCTGAAGCTCGACGACATCGGCGCCCGATTCGAGAGCGGCGGTGGCGAACGTGTGGCGCAGCGCGTGGACGAGCGCGCCGGCGGGCACCTGCGTACGGATCCCCGCCCGCACGTACAGGCGTTCGATGAGGTACCGGACCTGGTGAACGCTGAGCCGGCGACCGCGCACGTCGACGAAGAGCGGGGTGGCGGGATGGTCCAGGTCGTGTTTGGGGAACCGCCGGGAACGCTGCGCCTGGTAGGACTCGAGCACCTCCTCGAGGGTGGGGTCGATCGGGATGGGACGGGCCTTGCCCCCCTTTCCCACCACCTCGAGCCGGCGGGCGCCGGGCTCGCCGGCGAGGGAGCCCACGTCCAGCGACACCGCCTCGGCTTCGCGGATCCCGGTGACGCAGAACGTGGCGACGAGCGCCAGGTCCCGGGCCGGCCACGGGTCGCGGCCGCGGGGATCGGGCTCCGCGGCCGTGCGCAACAGGCGGCCGATGGCGTCGCGAGACCGGATGGAGCGCGGCAGCACCCCGGGGGTCCTCGGCTTGGGTATCGCCGCCATCGGGTTGCCGTCGAGGAGTCCCTCCGCCACGAGGAAGTCGAAGAGGTTCGACCACGCCGAGTGCGCCCGGCGCACCGAGGCGGCGGCGTGGTCGGTCGCCCACGAGGCGAACGCCGCACGAAGAGCCCGGCGGTGCAGGTCTGCGAGACCGGGGCCGCTCTGCGGGTCGAGCCCTTCCAGCGCCAGCAGGCGGCGGGAGATGCCCTCCACGTCCCGGCGGTACGCGAGGAGCGTTGCCGGCGACGGCTTGGCGGCCCCCAGGTTGACGATCCACGCGTCGACGATGTCGCCCAGGCGGGACGCCTGACTCAGGCGCGGTCTCGGCGCCACCGGGGCTGGCGAGCGGCTCACGACAGGCCGAGGGTAGCGGCCCCGCCACCTGGTGCAGCGGATGCCCGCCGGGCGCGCCGGCCGGAGGGAAGGGGGCGCGAGGGTGCCCGGACGAGTTCCGGATAATCACAGTTATCCGCACTACGGCACCGATGCCGCCTGGACGGCCGGGGCGCTTGACGGCGCCGCCCCGCGGGCGCAGACTTAGCGGTGTTAGGACAGAAACCCACGGGGGGGATGACACGTGAGGGACGCGGCCGAGACCGACATCATCCGCAGCGGGTCGATCGACGACCTGGCGCGGACGGTGAGCTCCGAGGAGAAGATGGCGCTCATCCGTGAGGTGGAAACCTCCTTCGACTCGCTGTTCACCTGGGACTACGAGAAGGGCCGGCGCGAGCAGCTAACCAAGCTCTACGAGAAGGCCAAGGTGTCGCAGTGGAACGCCGAGACCGACATCGACTGGTCGATCGGCGGGCAGATCGACGTCGCCCGGGACCCGACCAACCCTCTCAGCACCATGGGCTTCACCGACGAGGGGCCCTTCGCCAAGCTCAGCCCTGGGGAGCGGGCGACGCTCGGGCACGCCGGGATGGCCTGGACGCTCAGTCAGTTCATGCACGGAGAGCAGGGCGCCCTGCTGTGCACGGCCAAGATCGTCGACGCGGTGCCGTGGATCGACGCCAAGTACTACGCCGCCACCCAGGTCATGGACGAGGCCCGACACGTCGAGGTGTACGCCAAGTACCTGCGCGAGAAGCTCGAGTGGGAGTTCCCGGTCAACGTCCACCTGCGCGACCTGCTCGACGCCGTCCTCTCCGACCCCCGCTGGGACTTCACCTACCTCGGGATGCAGATCATGATCGAGGGCCTGGCGCTGGCCGCGTTCGGCTTCCAGTACCAGTTCAGCCCCGACCCCCTCCTCAAGCAGATCACCCGGTACGTGATGTCCGACGAGGCCCGCCACGTCGCCTTCGGGGTGATCTCGCTCAAGGAGGCCTACGCCGACCTCGGCGCCGCGGACATCCGCGAGCGCCAGGAGTTCTGCTACGAGGCGGCGATCCGGATGCGGGACCGTTTCTTGCAGCAGGAGGTGTGGGAGTCGCTCGGGATGCCGGTCAAGGAGTGCAGCGAGATCATGCTGCACAACCCGGTCCAGCACGAGTTCCGGCGCGTCCTCTTCTCCAAGATCGTGCCCAACCTGAAGAAGCTCGGCCTCCTTGACGCCGGCGACGGCTGGCTGCGGAAGCGCTTCGGGGAGCTCGGGGTCCTCGAGTACGAGAACTGGGAGGACACGGGCGCCGAGTACGAGCGGATGCAGGTCCAGGCTCCCATCTGAGCGGCCCCGAGCGGCGCTCCGACACCCGCCGCGCGGGTGTCGCGGGGCGGGTCAGGCCGTCGCCGGCTTGCGGGCCTCGGCCTTCGTGGCGCGGACGCGCGCGTCGCGCGCCTTCTTGCGCCGTATCCGGTCGTGCTTCCAACGTACGGTCGATCGTGCTCCGCGGCCCATGGCGCTCACGCTAGCGCCTCACGGCTGGCGGAGGAATTCGACGGCGGCGTCGATGAAACGGAAGTCCCGGGGGGTCGAGAAGTGGTCGGCGCCGGCCAGCGATACCAGCGTGGCGTACGCCAGCGCCTGCACGAGCGGCGCCGCCGGCCCCGCGAAGTCGCGATCGCCCAGCACCACGAGGATCGGGACGTCCACGCCGGCGAGATCGGACGCCGCCAGGGGTGCCGCGGGCCGGCGGAGGCAGGCGGCGAGGGCGACCGGGTCGTTGCCGGGGGCCCGGGCGAAGCGGGCGAAGGCCTGCACGGCGGCCGGGTCGCCGGGGCGGGTCTCCCCCGTCTCAACGGCGCGTGCGGCCGGCTCGGGGTCGCTGTCGCGAAGCAGGCTCTCCCCCACGCCGCCCACCACGATGCGTCGAAACAATCCGGGGCCGTCGCACGCCAGGCGCAGGAGCAGGCCGGCGCCCAGCGAGAACCCCACCGCGTCGACGGGACCCCCAGCGGGCAGGACCCGTGCGATGGAACGCTCCAGCCCGATATAGGCGGCCGGGTCGTGGGGTTTGTCTGCTTCGCCGTGGCCGGGAAGGTCGAGGCCGATCACCTCGCGTCCCTCCTCGGCGAGGATGTCCACCCAGCCGGGCTCGCGCCAGTTGCGTTCGAACGACGAGGCGAAACCGTGGACGAGTAGGACCGGGACGCCGGGCATCGCCGAAAGGGTAGGCGATAGGCGATGTCCGGCCGTCGGGACCTATGGCCTGGGACAACCGGGTTGCCGGTCCGATAGCGTGGGGCCGTGGCCCGGCGAATCGAGATCGAGCTCACCAGCACGCGCGAGGACGGCTCCTGGACGTGGCGCGCCGCCGGGGCCCGCCAGCCGCGCGGCGTGCTCGACGGGACGCTCCTCCCGCCGCACGCCAAACCCGGAGACGTGGTGAAGGCGGAAGCCGACTTCGAGATCGATGGCATCACGATCGTGTCGGTGATCCCCCCGAAGCCGACCACCAGGACCGAGCCCGAGCGCATCGAGTTGCTCGGCCCCCCAAGCAAGGACTTCGCCGGGGTCACGACCCAGCTGGCGGGGCGCGCCGACCGCCGCCCCGGCGAGCACCGGCGGGAACGGGGTGAGGCACGCCACGAGCGCTCCGACCGGCCCCGCCGCGACACCGGCCGCTCGCCCGCAGGCCGCGCCCCGGGGAGGCCCCCCCGTGACGCCGTGCTGCCGCCGCCCGGGTCGGCCGCCCCCGAGTCCACGCCGGAACGGCAGCCTCGACCCGAGGCCGGCGCCGGCCGGCCGGC
>JAJYLA010000161.1 GCA_021788115.1 Actinomycetes bacterium
CTTCGCCGGTGGTCGTCGCCCAGCGCCCTGACCTGCGGGTTTATAAGGGATCCTCTTTGCCGCTCGTCGTCCGGGTTCGCTAGTCGTCGCTGCGGTTAGGAGGATTCTGGGAGGATTCTGGGTTGTTGGGTTCGACTCACGGGAAGTGAGCCGACGCCTGCTCTTCGAGTCGCGCCTAACAGTCAATGGTGTGGCGAGGAGCGCGTGTCGCAAGGGGAACGCGTCCGGCAAACCTACGCCCGGTACGGCACATTGTGGGTACCTTCGCGTCAAGTCGGTGTTCGAGATATTGGGACGGTTCAAACAGGGGTTCGAGTACGTCGCCGTGTCGCGCGCGATGGCGAGGCACGAAGTGGCGGCATAGCGCCCCTGGGTCAATTCGATCCGTGGATAGCGGCTGCCATGTATGCCGGACATCGCACACGCCTCGATGCGACTGGATCGGCCGGCCCGGTGCTCTCGTCAATGAGGGGGATGCCCCTGGCACCCGAGGGGTGGTCGAGGCGGGAATCTGGGGCGGATCGAAGACCTACCGTGACGGGAGGCCGCCTTTGCTCAGATGCGGCATATTGCGGGGTGCAATCGACGTGCTCTGCCGCAGCCCTCTACCTCGGCGCTGCCGCCGACTGCAAGGTATTCGATAAGCCTGCGTTGACTCGGCGCTGGAAGTTACGGTTGTCAAGGAACTCGACTGCGCCGGTCAACGTCAACCCATTCGAACCTCTGGCCGCCTTCGCCGAGGCCGGAGCCTTCCGCATCTCGTTCGTTGCAGCGTGCCACAACGGGATGATGGGGGAGCTGACGCGGGCTTCAAGGGGCCGAGCGGTGGCTGTTCGCCGCTGCGGGCGGCCAATCCCACTCGGACGTGAGGATCTAGGGCGTGTCGACGTCGGAGGCCTTGTTGGTCCTGCTCGTCATCGGTTGCTACACGACTCGATCTCGGATGATCGGGACCAAGACGCGGAGTCCGAGGATCGTGGCTACCACGAGTCCGCCGTAGCCAATGGCCTGCACGAGCGTGAGGCCTTTTGTGATCGCTACCCGTCCTTCGGAGTCAATGAGCAGAGCCGAGACGAGCCCGATCCCAACGCTCATGAATGCCACGATTGCCCGATCCGCCTGGCGGCTGACGTAGCGGGAGTCTCGCGCGTCGGCGAGCAGGCGAACGTTGATGCCCCATTGGTGGCGTTCCATTGCCGCTGCGACCCGGTCGACACGTTTGGGAAGACTGCGCAGGATCGGCCCGAGCTTGAGGATGTCGTCGCTGAGGGCCTCTTTCATTGCGGCGGGGCCGAACATCTTGGATCCGACGCCGGTGGCCAGCGCCTTCGCTTCTTCGACCAGAACGAGGTCAGGGTCGACCGCGCGGAGAGTGCCTTCCAGGGTGATCAGCGCCCGGAATGCGCCGGCGAGCTGCGGGTCGAAGGTGAACCCGAAGGTGGTGAGCAGACCCAGCAGGTCGCGGAACAGGTCGGCCGCAGGGAGCGTGCCGGGACCGAGGCGCTGGGAGAGGAAACGGGCGAGGGCGCGCTCGAGAGCATCGAGGTCGATCGGCCCTGCAGGTGGGGCGAGCTGTATTAGGGCGCGGGCCAGCAGGTCAGGGTCGCCGTGGTCTATCGCGATCAGTAGCTGGCCTAGGGCTAGCTGCTGGGAGCGGTGCAGCCTGCCGACCGATCCGAAGTCGACCTGGCCTAGGGTGCCGTCGGGGAGGACGAGGAAGTTCCCGGCGTGGGGGTCCGCGTTGAAGACTCCGATGTCGAGTACCTGTTCGAAGAAGCCAGAGAGGAGCCGACGCCCCACCGATCGTCGACTGAGGCCGAGCTCGTCGAGTCGGGGTCCTGCCTCGCGCAGCGGGATCCCGTCAATCCAGTCGAGGACCAGCACCTTGCGTGTGCAGAGCGCTGCGTGGACTCGGGGGATGCGGAGACCATCTCCACCTGGACGCAGCGCGGCGAGAGTTTCGGTGTTGCGCGCCTCGACGCGATAGTCGAGTTCGTCGCGGAGGTTGGTGGCGAAGCCTTGTGCCAGCTGGTAAGCCGCGACGCTTTGGCCCCATGCGGTGGTGTCCTAAAGGTGTTTGGCGAGACGGAGGATGACGTCGAGGTCGCGTCGGGCACGCTCCTCTACGCCCGGCCGCTGGACCTTGACGGCCACCTGCGTTCCCGTCGGCAGTGAGGCCCGGTGGACCTGACCGATCGACGCCGCTGCCACCGGGTCGGTATCGAAGGAGGTGAACAACTGAGATAGCGGTCGTCCCAGCTCGTCTTCGAGTACGGAGGTGATCTCTTTCTTATCGACGGGGGTGACTCGGTCCTGCAGGGCCGTCAGCTGGTCAGTGACCTGAGGGGCTAGGAGATCTGCCCGTGAGGCGAGGACCTGGCCTAGCTTTACGAAGATCCCGCCGGCCTCCTGCAGAGCGCGAGTGAGATCGCGGCCGAATCGTTCTTCGTCTTCTGGCGCCAGGGTGCCGGACGGCGCAGCGAGCCTCGACAGGAGCCGATGGCGCAGCGCGATCCTCAGGACCTCGATGTACCGGCGGCTCCGATCGATTCGCTGCCGCAAGGCCCGAACTGGATGTAGCGGTGGTGTGAAGGAGCGCTCTAGCCGCCCTAGGGTCGCGGGTCGCGCCACGAAGCTCAGCGCGACGACCCACCCGAGCGTCGCGATGAGACCGACGGAGACGAACACCGCGAAGTTTCCGGCTCCTCGTGGGATCCGGAAGCTGACGAGCCACCCGACAGTCAGGCCCGCTATGGCGCTGAGCGTGCCGTTGGCGCGTCCAACTCGGATACCGAGTAGCCGCCCCGCCGCGAAGCGGAACAAAAGCGGCCATCCCACATACCCGCGGCGTAGATGAGGATCCTCGTCATCGCTACATAGGTCTAAGGACGCGACGAGCCAGTACGACGCCTACACTTGCCACAGGAGGCCCCGGGTGGTCGCTGTCACCCGTCATATCGGAGCGTTAGTTAGCCGGCAGCTCATCAAGGTCCGACGTGCTGTTACTGCCCGACAGGATCGACGAGCGGATCATGTTCGCTGTCACGAATCCAAACGTGTCTGATCCAGGTGCCAGCGCACGAGTGAAAAGCCGTGGGCGATCGCAGCCGACAGTTCGGAAGAGTCGATGTGTCCACCGGGACGGACGAAGGGGATGAAGGAGGCCGTGCGGGGATTGGCAGCGATCATCTTGTACAGGAGGACTTCCACTTGGGCCGGGTCCCGGATCATCTCGGGTCGCGCATATACCTCCTTGCCTCGGAGGCGAACCTGGACCGGCTCGGCTTCGCGCAGGTTGAGCTTCCAGCGTCCACCGCCGGGGCTGAGAAGGGTGTCACCGTCCGCGATGTAGCTGACGGGCTGATGGTAGGACCGCCCGGTCTTGCGGCCTTTGTAAGAGAGCAGCATTAGTCGCCGGCTGAGAGGCGTGGGGAACGGGAGCCGCAGCAGTCGACGCATCGGGACATTGACGATGCGCATGACGCGGGCCTGACGTCGCCGCGCCTTGAGGTAGTCGGGGCCTTGGTTCATCATGCTCCTCTTGCTGGCGAAAAGTTCTCCGTGGCCGCGGTGAACGCGATCGACAATTGCGGAGCCGGCGATCTCATCGCGGCACCTCCTTGCTACGAACCGGTCGTTTCGTCTTCTCCCATGTCAGGCCGAACGTGAACAAGAGCAGAGGAAGGACGATGGCGTGGTACGCGATGTCAGTGGCGTCTCCACCGCGTGCGGTGAAATTGAGCCCGACTACGAAGCTGACGATCGTGAAGCCGATCGCTACAAGGGCGATTGTGCGTCCACTGTCGGGCCTTCGCACGAGCGCCATGCTTCCAAAGGCCAGCACTACCCCTGTGATGGCCTCGGCGATTCCGGCGTCATTGGGGCGGAACGGTTTCGAGCCTCCACCGAGGAGCCCACCCATGTGCAGAGAAGCGAACACGAATAGCGACGCGGCAACGACTCCCATGACGGCTGCGGAACGCCCTTCCGCGGTTCGCCGCTGTGTGGCTGCCGCTGGTCCCTGCATAATGCGGGCAGATAACTTCATGAATGGCTCCACCTCCTTTCGTGTCTGTTCTGGGTTGTCACAACCTCTCTGGAGAGGAACGACGTGAGCAGGACGCCACGAAGGTGAGGCCGGCGGCGAGAGTTCCGGTGGTGGGCGAGATGTTCGCTCTCTATGCGCGGGTGCCCAGGTCGCGCAGGCGGGTCCAGATTGTGGAGACGTGGACGCTGCAGGACGCGGCGAACGTGATACTGCGGGGCCATGGGGGCTCGGATGGCCCAACCGTATGCAGCAAGGTTGTAGACGTCTGACCTGGTCGAGACTCCGGCGGCATGCTCGGCGATCGCGCTGGTGAGATAGGCCGACCGGAGGGGGAGGGTCGAGACTGAGTCGGCGGCCGCTGGGAGTGGCCCGCCTTCGGCCTGCCCGTGTCCTCGCAACACCTGTGGGGTGGGGGAGGTCGTGGACGGCTGCTGGGCGAGCACCCAGCCAGCAGGTGTGGTCATTGGTTCATACCTCTGGACGTGTCTCGCCGGCCTGCGAGCCCGGGATGGACGCCTGGGTGGTCGGTGTCGCCAGCTCGTAGCTTGGACAGAAGATGGAGCAGTTGCTGGCGTTCATCGCGGTCCAAGTCGGCGCACAACGCCGTTTCGATCCCGATCGCAAGACGGAAGGCTTCCTGCAGTAGCTGCTCTCCGGCGGGGGTCAGCACGACGGTGTGGGCTCGTCGGTCGCTGGGATGTGGTCTCCGCCGAACCAACTTCTTGCTCTCCAGTTCGTCGACGAGCGCCACCATGCGGTTCGGGTGGAGGTTCAAGGTTGTGGCGATGGCCTTTTGAGATTGACCCTTGGTCATGGCTAGGGCCCGGAGGAGACCGAAGTGGCGGGGTTCGATCCCGAGCGGTTTGAGGGCATCGGCTAGCTGACCGCCGACGGCAAAACCCAGGCGAGATACCACAAAAGCGACGCTCGGTGGGGCCGCCGCGGGATCTGGGTTGGGGTTCGGAACCGTGGCTTGGGTCATCGTGGAGGATTGTCCTCGCCCTAAACTAGTCACCTCTTGACATTATCACTAGCTGGGATTACTGTCAACCATTATGAGTCTGCGTCCTGCGCGTTTCTCTAGGAGGGCTTCGGCCCTCGGATCGACCCGCGACAACCCCGAAAGGCCCTCCACTGAGGTCGTCTCAGTCGAGGCCGGGAGATCAGCCTCGGTTGGTCCCGCTATACGGGCGGCGGAGGCCACCAAGGTCTACGGCTGTGGTGCCACCGCTGTGAGAGCCCTCGATGCCGTCACGCTCACCTTGCCCGCCGGGGAGCTCACGGGGATTATGGGTCCGTCGGGGTCGGGCAAGTCGACTCTGCTGCACTGCCTGGCGGGACTGGACCCCCTGACCTCGGGGGAGGTGTTCGTCGGTGAGGTCCGGCTGGGCTCGCTCGACGACGATGCGCTGACGGCGCTGCGGAGGGAACGGTTGGGGTTCGTGTTCCAGTCGTTCAACCTGTTGCCCACCTTGACCGCATCGGACAACATCACCCTGCCCGCGCGCCTGGCGGGCAGCCATCCCGAACCCGATTGGCTGCGCACCGTCGTCGAAGTCACGGGTTTAGAGGATCGTCTCAGCCATCGCCCCTCGGAGCTTTCGGGTGGAGAACAGCAGCGGGTAGCGGTAGCACGGGCGCTGTTAGCCTCGATTCTCGGGAGCAGGGGGTGGGGCGAGGACGAGGCCAGCTCCTGAGCGAAAGCCGTTGTTCCGGTTGGGGTTGGGGTTTGGCCGGGCGCAGGGGTTGTAGGGGATCTCCTTGAACGGG
>JAJYLA010000162.1 GCA_021788115.1 Actinomycetes bacterium
CGAAACGGGACTCGGCCAGGCGAGCGAGGAACGACTCGAGGACGTAGAGCTGCAGGAGCTCGTCAACCGGGCGGCGATCGCCGCGAGCCTTGGTCCGCAGGTCGAGGTAGGCCTGACCCGCCCGGGTGGCCCGAGTAGGAGCGGTCATAAGAGGACTTCCAGCGCCTGGCGCAGCGCGGGCTCGGCCCGGGGGAACTCCCGGGCGAGCTCGATCAGTTGAGCAGGACTCCGGCCTGGGCGGTTGAGCCAGCGTCGTAGTGCCTCCCATGCGACCTCGCTCCCTTCGAGGTGGCGGAGGCGGACGACGTCGATGAGGGACCGCTCGGCTGAGTACAGGCCGATGGGCCGGCGGGCCCCGACCTCGAGCTCCTCGCGTCCCAGGTCGAAGGTGCGGGGGTCGAACTGGTGGATGCGGGACGGCGCCTTCAGGGACGGTCGAGTGCTTCCCCGGGGGATGGCGATGTCGATGGCGGTGGGGATGGCGTCGATCAGGCCGTGGCGCGCGAGCGCGGTCTCCAGGCACAGCGTGGCGTGCGGGACCCGCTCAGCGATCTCGATCAGGTCAGAGTCGGCGGGTGGGGCATCGGCCCAGCGGTAGACGCCGCCACCGAGCGCGAGGATCTTCCCGCTGTCGCGCAGGGTGTACAGCCGCCTGTCGCCGACGCCGGCCTCCTTGGCTTCGCCGTAGGTGAACGTGTCACCTAGCTGCTCTCGGAGATCCGAGGCTCCGGCTGTCCTCATGGAAGGAAATCATACCCACATCAATGGCATATGAGTATGATTTCCTTCACCCCACCCGATCAGGTCGCGTCACACCAGCTCCAGCCGCCGCCCCACCCGCACCACCCGTCGGAGGACTGGCCCGGCTCCCCCCGGGGGCGCCAAGCAGATGGGAGACGGGGGCAGCGGTACTGCCGTGGTGCCCGTGCCGCTGGGGCTGGCTGTTCGGGCCCTGTGTGGCCGCGTCCGGCACTGTCGGGTTGGCCAGGCGGCGTAGTGCCGATCGGATCGGACGGCAGCTGGTCGAGCAGGTCGGGGCAGGGATCGGCGGCGGCCAGTTGGGCTTCGTCGACGGCGAGCTCGGCGAGCGTGGTTTCGTGCTCGTGTGAGAGGCGGCCGAGGTGCTCGCGCACCTCGCGGTAGAGCACACCGTGGGGGTCGTTGCCACGCTCCAGCGTTCTAATCAGACGTTGCTTGCGGGCCTCGATGTCGGCGATTGCTCGGCGCGGGGCTTCGACGCGCTGGGCGGTCTGTTTGCTGCTGCGGCTCTTGGAGACGGCGAGCCGGGCGGCCAGGTACCCCACCACCTGCAGGGTCGCGGGGTCCGCCCAATGCAGGTCATCGATCACGACGACCGTCGCTTTCTGCGGGGTCGTGGACCACTCCGCCATCAGCCTCAGCAGGCCCTCGGCTAGCAAGATCGTCCCCCATATACCGCTCGACAACCTCCTGCTGATCCCCCTCGGGCTCTCCGAGGGCGTCGGGTTCGACAGCCGACCGGGCGAGATCGACCCGGGCCCGCTGCAGGGCGCTGTTGACGGCCGCCACGCTCATGCAGAGCATCTCCGCCACCCTCGGTCGCCGGGAAGGCCAGCACCTCTCCGCAGGATCGGGACCGCCCGCTGCTTGGCGGAGAGAAGATGCAGGGCGGCCACGAAGGCCGGCCGCAGCCCGCTCCGCTCGATGGCCACCGCCTCCGGATCCGCCGGCGGGGCGCCCAACAGCCCGTCCGGCAGGGGCTGGAGCCAAGGCACCTCCAGACCGGGCACGAAGGGAGCCTCAGGGTCGTCGAAGGGTTGTCCAATTCCCGGAGGGAAGGGGCCGGCGGGCGCGACCCTCCAGCGCGTTGAGACAGGCATTGGTGGCGATCCGGTACAGCCAGGTCCTCATGGAGGCCAGGCTGGGATCGAACCGGTCATAGGCCCGCCAGGCCCGGACCATCGTCTCCTGCACGAGGTCCTGCGCCTCGTGAACCGAGCCCAGCATCTGCTAGCAGTGGACCAGCGGTTCACGGCGGTGAGGCTCGGCCACATCCGAGAACTCGACGGTTGCGGTGGGGCCCTGACACGGCGGTCACCCTACGCCCGGGGATCCCGGAAGGCCGATGTGCTGGCTTCCGCCTGCGGTCCGCCTTGATTCCAGTCGACCAGGCCGCAGTTGCGGCAGTCCGCTGCGGCATGTGGCACTTCCGCAGTTCGATGGCTGTCTTCGTCGCCATGTCACCATCCTTCCCAACACGCGGGCGGCGAGCCCGCCGCCGCGTGGGCGGCCACCGGGGCCGCCTCGCTTGAGACGCTGCGCCCGCAGGGGGAAAGATGGCTGGTCGTCGGAGCAGGCGTAGCCGGACCCTCCCAGCGAGCGCCGGCATGAGAAAGGAGATCGATGGCACGGTTGTGTGAGGGTCGGGTGGTCATCGTCACCGGTGCCGGGCGGGGCATCGGGCGTGGGCACGCCCTGGAGTTCGCCCGGCAGGGCGCCAAGGTGGTCGTCAACGACCTCGGCAGCGAGATGGACGGTACGGGCGGATCGACCGGTCCGGCCGCGGAGGTCGTGCAGGAGATCAAGGACGCCGGCGGCGAGGCCGTCGTCAACGGCGACGACGTCTCCGACTGGGATGGCGCGAAGCGCCTGATCGACACGGCGATCAACACCTTCGGACGCCTCGACGTCCTCGTCAACAACGCCGGGATACTCCGCGACCGCATGCTCGTCAACATGACGATCGAGGAGTGGGATGCGGTGATCAGGGTTCACCTGAGGGGAACCTTCGCTCCGCTGCACTGGGCGGGCGTGCACTGGCGGGAGAGATCCAAGGCCGGCGAGGACGTCGACGCACGCGTCATCAACACATCGTCCTCCTCGGGCATATACGGCAACCCCGGACAGACCAACTACGGCGCGGCAAAGGCGGGTATCGCGGCCATGACCATCATCTCGTCGCTGGAGCTGGCGCGCTACGGCGTGACCGTGAATGCCGTCGCGCCCGCGGCCCTCACCCGCATGACAGAGAACCTGTCCCAGATCCGTCAGGCTCGCGACCCCGGCGGGGCCTCGGCAGGTGCGATGGACTACTCGGCGCATGGTCAGGCGGAGAGCGGCGCCTTCGATCCCACCTCGCCGGACAACATCGCCCCCCTGGTGGTCTGGCTTGGCAGCACCGAGTCACGCGGCGTCACAGGCCGGGTGTTCAACGTGCGCGGCGCCCACATCAGCGTCGCTGAAGGATGGGTGGCGGGCCCGGCGGTGGACAAGGGCAGCCGGTGGGACCCCGAGGAGCTGGGCTCGGTGATCCCCGACCTGGTCGCCCGAGCCGCTCCCAACGCGAACACGCGGGGGGAGCGAGCCTGAGGAGGTTCACAGACGTGGCCGCGTCCGAGCGCGGCCGTCGCGCCGGCGTTCTTCGCCACCCCTCGGCCGAACTCATCTTGAGGGAGCGGGACGCAACCGCCGGCGCCGCCACCGCGCCAGGGCGGCCATCACCAGCCAGGCGGTCACGGGAAGCAGGAGGGCGACCGACACCAGCACGGCCTTCTCCATCAGCGTGACATGCGGACGGGCGTTGACGACGTCGACCGCCGCGATCAGCTCTGCCTTCCAGCCCGCGGGACCCATGCCGGCGGCATCAAAGTGGTGGCGGCCGGTTGCGGCCGAAGTCGGAACCCTCACGACGATCCGGAACCGCCCTTCACGGTCGGCGGTCGTGTAGCCGACCACCACGGCCCTGGAGTGGAAGGTGACCGTCACCCGCGTCCCGGCTTCGAATCCCGCCCCCGACAAGGTCACTCGCGCCCCGCGATGCAACACCCACGGTGCCGGGATCGCCGTCGTCGTGCTGGGCGAGGCGGGAGTCAGCTGGGTGGACGTCGCGGTCGAGGGCGTCGCGTGGCGGGTGGACGTCGTCGGGTGAGCACCTCCGGGCGTTCCCCCCGGACCGGAGGTCGCCGTCGAGGGGTTCCCGGTCGTTCCCGGCGGCGCAGAGGAGCGATAGGTGAGCGCCTGCGTGCCTCCCGCAGGCCCGCCCGGAGCCCTCCCCCCGATGAGCAGCAGCGTGCCGCCGGCGGTGTCGTACGCCCCGGCGGCCCCCTCTCGAGCGGGTGCGGATCCGGCGGTGTGCGGGCTGGTCCACCCGGTGCCGTTCCACACCCACGTATCGGCGAGGGCTCCCGTCGCGCCCGACCCTCCGACGAGGACGACCCCACCGGCTCCGGCGTCGCCGGCGAGCACCGCCGCCGATCGGGCTGGCGGGCCGCTGGCCGGCGCCTGGCGTATCCACGACGATCCAGACCACACCCAGGTGGCCGCGGACAAGACCGAGAGCGGTGCGCCGACGGGTGCGGAGTCGCCGCCGAAGAGGACGGCGTCCCCGTGCGTGTCGTCGAATGCGAGCGAGGCCTGCGAAAGGGGCGGCGGGCCGGTTGCCGGGGAGGGGACCCAGCCCCTTCCCGTCCAGAGCCACGTGTCGTCGAGGACCACGAGGCCCGAGGTCGCATCGCTCACGACCTGCGGCGTGTTCCTGCTCGACCCGCCCGACGGGTCGCCGCCGGCAGGTGGCGTGGTGGCGGCGCCGCCTGCCGGCGGCGCAGACGTGGTGGAGCTCCTGCTCCGGGTGCTCGAGGGTGTGGTCGTGGCGGTCGTGGCGGTCGTGGCGGTCGTGGGGGTCGTGGGGGTCGTGGTGGTCGTCGTGGGGGTCGTGGTGGTCGTGGTCGTTGCGGGCGTTGTTGGCGTCGTGGGCGCCGTCACGCTCGGAGGGGGGGAGGTGGTCGAGGTCCCGGTGCCGCCGAAGAGCACGAGGTCGCCGGCGCCGTCGTACGCCATGGCCGCGCCCTCACGGGCCGGCGGGGAGGCTCCGGTGGTGCTGGACGCCAACGGGTACCACGAGGCCCCGTTCCAGGCCCATGTGTCGTCGAGCGGCTGCGAGGAACTGCTCTGTCCGCCGAAGAGGATCAGCTGGTGCAGCGCCGGGTCGAACGCCATCGCAGCCCTGTCGCGGGCCGTGGGAGCCTCGATCTGGGAGCCCGGATGCTCGGTCCAGGTGGTCCCGTTCCAGACCCACGTGTCGTCGGAAAGGCTTCCGCTCCCGGTCCGTCCGCCGAAGAGGACGACGGTCTTGTTGTCGGCGTCGTAGGCGGCGGAGGAGTAAGCGAGCGGGGGAGGGGTGGCCGGTGACGACGAGGGCAGGCGCGACCACGTCGGCACCGGGGCGGCCGGCGCGGCGGGGGCGAGCGATGCGGCGGGGGCGAGCGATGCGGCGGGGGCGAGCGATGCGGCGGGGGTGAGCGATGCGGCGGGAGCCACCCCGAGGCCGGCGAGCAAGCCGGAGCCGGCGAGTGCTGCCACCCCCACCGGGAGCGTGCGCCGGCTGCGGCGGCGGTGCGGTCGGGGCGTCATTCCGTTGGTCACGTTGGTCCTAGGGCCGTCGGCGAGCGGGCGACGGGAGTCGAACCCGCGTAACCAGCTTGGAAGGCTGGAGCTCTACCGTTGAGCTACGCCCGCGACTGGTCCGTGATCCTACAGGTCGGCCGCAGGGCACCGGCCGCGGGAGGGCCGGCGGCAGCGGGGCCGGGTCGGGGAGGGGGGATTCGAACCCCCGGCCTCCTGCTCCCAAAGCAGGTGCGCTACCGCTGCGCCACTCCCCGGACGATCGCCGACTGGTTCGCCGTCAGCGTAGGCGACGGCGCCTCCGATGGCGTCCGGCCCGAT
>JAJYLA010000163.1 GCA_021788115.1 Actinomycetes bacterium
CAGGGATGCGACATGTGATACGCCCTCACGCTCCGTTGTTTCGACGCCTGCTCGGATCGAGCGGAAGAAGCCGTTTCCGCACGTCCAGCAAGTTCGAATACGAGTGTCTACGGCCCACCAGAATGGAGACGGGATCTCCGTATTCGAACTGCTAGCGCTCAGCAGCCGAGTGCGTAACTCACCGCTGAGCACACCCTTCGCATGATGTCGTCGCCGACTCGTCCGACGGGACCGGTGAGCGAAGCCTGCTCCACGGTATGGAGACCGTCACAATTGATGACCGACGGTCGGTCCAGCCCGACCTCGACGTGGTGGATGTCGACTTCTGCAGCGAGACCACGGATGGAGGTGGTGACCTCGGCCACCGTTACGAGGCTGCGCGCGTCGAGCACCTCGGATCGGGTCAACAGCAGGACGGGCCGCTTCTTCCGACCAACTTCGGCCAGCCACACCTCACCGCGCCTCAAGGCTCAACCCATGCTTCAGCCTCGGTCCAGAAGGCGTCGGCACGTTCCGGCTCTCTCAGGTACGCGTCCCGGTCAGCTCGCGCCAGGGCGGCACGTACGGCATCTGCGACTCCTTGACGAGCCGCCGCCGAGATGTTGACGCGGAGTTCCCGAGCCCGCTCGGCCAACTCCTCGTCCAGGGTGAAAGTCGTTCTCGAGGAGGCCACCTCGCCATGCTAGCACATCGTGATGCAGAAAGTTATAGCATCCATGGGTAGACAGCGCTGTCAGAGGCGGTTGGCTGGTGAGGGGCTGGAGGCGTTTCCGCACGTCAGCGAGGTTGGAATACGAGTGCGTGCGCAGAGAGGGTTAGCGCTGGCCTGCGGTCCCAACCGGTGGCCGGCCGTCTCCGGGTACCTTCTCGCCGCGTATGACCGCCAGGAGGCCTCGGTATTCGTCCGTGTCGATCTCGCCGCGGGCCAGCCGCTCGTCGAGGATCCGCTTGGCGTCGCCGGGCTCCTGGCGGGGCTGCTCGTACGGGCGGCGGCTCAGGCCGGTCACGAAGTACCAGACGCCCCAGATGATCAGGCCCCAGAAGGCGACCATGCCCACCAAGCCGAGCAGCCAGCCCCACCAGTGCACCCCGGAGCCCCAGTACCACATCATCGCTCTCACCATCCTCGCCAGTCCCGGGGGCTTCCCGGACCTGCACCTCCAAGGGTCGTCGTCTATACCCCTGGGGGGTAGGGCCATTGGTCGGTAGCGCTAACGGTCGAATGGCCCTACCCCTCCCGGTGTCCGCGCCGAGCCTGGAGGGCTGTGCGCCACGCGAGCCCTGCCGGGCGGAGCCCCTTCATGGACGGCGAAGCCGTCACCGATGGCCGCCGCCTGGCGCTGGTGTCCGCGAGTGGAGGAGATATTCGGTCATGACCGCTACTGTCAATCCGCCACGGTCAGCCGCCTTGCCCGAGCGCCCCCGCGCCGCCGGCGTCGGCCGGCTACTCGTAAATGATGGGCACGACCGGGTACGGGCGGCGGGGCGGTGACGTTCAGCTGCTCGCGCGCGTCCCCTGCCGGCGGGACCGCTGAGCCGCCGCCGGGGCCAGCACCTCCGGGGGCACGTGCAGCACGGCCGCCAGCTCGGAGGCGGTGGGCCCCGCGGCACCTCCCTGGCGGGTGACGGCCACCGACGCTGCCGCGTTCGCCCACCGGGCGGCGGTGGCGGCGTCGTCGCCGGCGGCGAGCCGGGCCAGCATCGCCCCGACGTGGATGTCGCCGGCGCCCGTCGTGTCCACCGTCGCGACACGCCGCCCCGGGACCCGGACGGCGCCGTCACCGCCGGCCAGCCAGCACCCGTCGGGGCCGGTGCGCACCACCGCGAGGCCTCCCGGCGCGATCCGCGCGGCGAGCGCCTCGGCGGCGGAGGCGGCGCTGTCGCAGCGGGTGAGGAGCAGCGCCTCGCGCTCGTTGGCGCTCAAGAGATCGACCCGTTGGAGCACCCGCTGCAGGCCGCCCGCCGGGTCCGCGGCGGCCAGCGGCCCCGGGTCGACAGCCACGAGGTGGGGCGCGGGCAAGGCGGCGAGCCACGCCGACAGCGCCGGCCCTGCCTGGGGGTACGACAGGTCGTACCCGGACACATAGATTGCGTCGCCGGCGCGGAGCCTGATCAGCCCCAGGTCGGCTGCGCCCAGTCGAGACTCGGTTCCCGGAGCGGTGAGGAAGCGCCGCTCGCCGTCGGCTTCCACGACCCCGATGTCGAAGCCGGTGTCTTCTCCTGGCACCGGCGGCAGGAGGGCTGCGATACCCGCCTTCTCCAGGTCCCGGGCGACCTGGCGCCCGAACACACCCGCCCCGATCCTGCCGGCGTAGGCCGCGGGGAGGCCGAGCCGGGATGCGGCAGTCAGCACGTTGAAGCCACCGCCGCTGCAGATGAGCCGCTCGTGGGCGAGCACGTCGCCGCCGCGCTCGGGCATCGCCTCGACGTAAAGCAGGACGTCGACGAGGATGCTGCCGGCCACCACCAGGCGGTCGGGGCACGGGCGGCCGCCGAAGACGGCCCCCCCGCGCCGGCCGAAGGAGAGCCCGGCGCCGGTCCCTGCGGGTTCCAGACCCGACGCCGGCGCCGCCGCGGGGCTGCGCATGCCGGCTCCCTGGCGGCGGGCCGCCACCCGCCAGCCCGCGGCGGAAGCGAGAAAGGCGACAGCGAGAGCGAGGGCGAAGCCGAAGCTGCCCTCGGCGAGGAAGCCGACCGCCAGCCATCCCCTGAACCACGGCGACACGGTCGTGAGCAGCCCGGCGGCGGTCCCCGCCGACCAGGCGGCGACGCCGACCCAGCCCACGGCCGGCCAGGAGCGGTAGTGGAGTTCGTGGTCGACGCGGCGGCCCCGTGCCATGTCGGCCAGCACGACGCCCGCCCATGCGGCGAGAGGCGGGGCGAGCAGGAGGAGGAAACTTTCAAAGGAGCTGAGAAACCGGCCGGGGACGAGGACCAGGTACAAGCCGCCGGCGAGGACGACTCCTGCGTCGACCAGGATGGTTCGGGAGCGGCGGGTGCGCACGCCCAGGGCCAGAAGGTTGAGCCCGGAGGAGTAGCAGGCGAGGTCGGTCTCGGCGAGCATCGCGCCGACGGCGACGAGCAGGTACGGCGCGGCCATCCACGACGGGAGCACCGCCCCGACGGGGGCGACGGGGTTGAGGCTCGACGCCAGCCCCGGGACCTTGGCCGACAGGACATACCCGGCGAGCACGATGACGATCGCGGGGAGCGACGCGGCAGCCGTCACCCAGGCGACGACGGTGAGGGGCTTCTCGCTGCGGGGAAGGTAGCGGCTGTAGTCCGGGGCGAGATTCACCCAGCTGATCCCGGTTCCGGCTGCCACGATGCTCCCCGCGGCGAGCACCGAGCCCCAGGGCGCCGGATGGGACCCCGCCGCCGGGGACCAGTGGGCGCCCGCGAAGAGGAATGGCACCACCAGGAGCGACAGGCCGCCGAAGATCCAGGAGACCCACCGCTGGAAGCGCACGATGGTGGCGTGGCCGAACAGGCCCAGCCCGAGCGACGCCACCACGACGATGCCGAGGCCGGTCACGTCCCCGGCTCGCGAGGCTCGCAGACCGAAGAGCACGTGGGCGAGGTCGGCGAGCGCGTAGGCGGCCACGACCGAGGTGACGACCTCCCAGCCGAGGATGCTCACCCAGCTCACGCCGGCGGGAGCCAGGTTCCCGAGCCGCCCGAACGGCCTTCGCGACAGGGTCAGAGACGGCATGCCCGACCACGCCCCGGCCACCGAGACGGCGCCCACGAGGAGGAAGGACCCCGCCGTCGCCGCGACGGTCACCGCCGCAGCCTGGGCGAGGTCGAGGCCGAAGGCGGCTACCACTGCGCCGAGGACGACCGCGAGGATGCCCAGGTTGGCCGCGAGCCACACGCCGCCCAGCCCGCGCGCCCGGCCGTGGCGCTCCTCGGCCGGGACCGGCTCGATGCCGCGCCCTTCCACCGCTGCCATCAGTCCCATCGCGTCCGTCCCATTCCTCGGTTGGTGTGTCGCCCGGCGCGACAGGCCGGACGCCCCGGCAGGCCAGCACCGCTGGCGCGCTCCCGGCTGCTGCACGCAGTGTCTACTCGACCGGGCGGCGTGGTGTCACCTCTGCCCCGCGGGCGGCACGCCCGCTGTGGAATCCCTACTGTCAGGGCTGTGGAAATCCGCCCCGTGCGGCCGGCGGAGTACGGAGAGGCCGGCCGGGTCGTCGTCGCCGCCTACCGGGCGCTGCCCGGGGGGCACGGGAACGAGGAGTACGAAGCGAAGCTCGCCGACGTCGCCGGGCGCGCACGGGGGGCGGAGGTGCTCGTGGCCGTCGAGGCGGCCGTGCTCGGCTGCGTCACCTTCGTTCCCGACGCCTCCTCCCCGTGGGCCGAGCTCGTCGGGCCGGACGAGTCGTCCGTCCGGATGCTGGCGGTCGACCCGCCCGCCCAGGGCCGAGGCGTGGGCGGCGCGCTCCTGCGGGCTTGCGTCGAGCGGGCGGCGTCCCTCGGCCGGCGCGGGCTGTTCCTCCACTCGGCCCCCTGGATGACGGCGGCCCACGCCCTCTACGGACAGTTCGGCTTCGACCGTGTGCCCGAAAGGGACTGGTACCCGCTACCGGACGTGCCGCTGCTGGCCTTCCGGCTCCTGCTCGGGGAGGGCTCGACGACGGCGCAGCGGAGGGTGCTCTAAGGCGCCGGCGGGCGGGCGACCGTCATCTCAGGGCTGGGTGGTCGTCGGGCAGGAGAGACCGGTGCCGGCGAGGGCCGCCAAGGATCGCAGCGCCTGCGGCGGTGCCGTGGCGGCGGGGGATGCGCCACCCGCCTCGGCTGCGGCCTCGGCATCGGCGCAGATGCCGGAGAGACCGTTGTGCGCCACGTTGAGCGGGTTGAGCGGCGAGGCCGGGGAGGACTGCGAGCACGACCGGGCGCCGAGCACCGACAGAGCCAGCATCAGCGCGATCGAGAGCAGTTTCATGGCCAGGCGGGCGCGCACTGGCGCGGGATCGGCGCCAGCCGGGCCGATCTGAAGTCCCCACCGGCGATTTCGCCTTCGTCCGGCTTTTCGCCGGCCTCTGCTGCGGCCGGGCCGGCCCCGGCGACGCGCATCTCGCCGCCGGGCGGCGCAGGCACGCCGCGTCAGCCTCGGCCCGGGGAGTCCTCCTCCACGCGGAACAGCCCGGTCAGCCCGGAGATCTCGAGGATCTTGCGGGTGGCACGCTGGGGTGAGCGCAGCACGAGGGCGGTGGAGCGGGCGTCCGCGGTCCTGGCGACGTCGATGAGCACGGCCAGGCCGACGGAGTCGATGAAGTCCATCCGGGACAGGTCGACGATCACCCGATCGGGGCGGGCGCCCACGGCGCCCTCCAGGCGGTCCCGGAGGCGCGGGGCCGTGGCGAGGTCGACGTCGCCGATCACCGTCACGACGATCGCGTCTCCCTCGACGGCCTCCTCCAGGTCGAACACCGGCTCGGCCCCCCCATGCCGCTCCGGTCGGTTGTCGCTCATAGCCGCTCCGGTCGGTTGTCGCTCATAACCGTGCCTCCCCTCTGCCGTCTCCCGCGGTCAGCACAGCTTTGCGCGACCGTGGCCCGTCGCACTACGGTCGCCTGAAGGAGAGGAAAAAACGGCTTCGATCGTGCCAGCGAAGGGTATCGGGTTGACGTGACGGTGGACCGGGCGCCAGACCCGGC
>JAJYLA010000037.1 GCA_021788115.1 Actinomycetes bacterium
GTGGTCGGTGAGCACGACGACCGCGTCGGCGGCCTCGAGCTCCGCGGCGGTGAGATCGCACAACGGCACGTGGGAGCTGACCCTGGCAGGGTCGACGTGGGGGTCGACGGCGTGGACGTCCGCCCCGAAGGCCAGGAGCCTCTCCGCCACGACCACGGCGGGGGACTCACGCACGTCGCCGGTGTTGGGCTTGTAGGCCAGGCCCAGCAGGAGCACGCGGCTCCCGTTGAGCGATCGGCGCTGGCGGTTGAACGCCAGCATCAGGCGGCGGACGACGTAGTTGGGCATGTGGTCGTTGATGTCGTTGGCGAGCTCGACGAAGCGGAACGCCTCCCCCACCCGCCGCTTCACCCGCCACGACAGGTAGCTGGGGTCGACGGGCAGGCAGTGGCCGCCGACGCCGGGGCCGGGATTGAAGCGCATGAAGCCGAACGGCTTGGACCCTGCCGCCTCGAGCGACTTCCAGATGTCGATGCCGAGGTCGGCGGCGAACATGGCGATCTCGTTGACGAGGGCCACGTTCACGTGGCGGAAGGTGTTCTCGATGAGCTTGACGAGCTCGGCTTCCTCGGTGCGGCCGACCGGCACGGTGGACGCCACGAGCCCGTCGTAGAACCCCTGCACGGCAGCGAGCGATTCGGCGTCGATGCCGGACACGACCTTCGGTGTGTTCTCGAGGCGCCAGGTGGGGTTGCCCGGGTCGATCCTCTCGGGGCTGTAGCCGACGTGAAAGTCCGGCCCGGCGGCCATGCCCGAGCCGCCCTCGAGCAGGGGGACGAGCAACTCGACCGTGGTCCCCGGATAGGTGGTGGACTCGAGGATCACCGTCGCCCCGGCCTTCAGATGGCGGCCGAGCATCGCCCCCGCCGCCTCGATGAAGGACAGGTCCGGCACGCCGTCCTTCAGGGGTGTGGGCACCGTGATGACCGCCACGTCGAAGCCGTCGCAGTCCTGCTCGCCGGAGCTCGCCGTGTACCGGCTCGACGCCAGCGCCGCGGCGAGCCGGTCCGGCGGCACGTCCTCGACGTAGGAGTCGCCGGCGGACAGCCGCTTGACACGGCCCTCGTCGACGTCGAAGCCGACCACGCTGTGGCCGACCTCCACGGCCCTCATGGCGATGGGAAGCCCCACGTACCCCTGCCCGACGATGACCACCAGAGACATGGAAAACCCCTTCATCGCTCGCCGCGACGTCCGCCGGCATGCTACGCCGGACGGGCGGCCGGCGTCTGGTGGGGCAGCCGTCGTTTTGCGTACTGGTCCGGAAATTCCCGCGGCCCGGCGAGGCCTCCACCTAGCCGCGGCCGGCGCTTCCCCCGGCGCCCCCGCCGTCGAGCCAGGACTGGAACACCAGAACGGCCCACAGGGAGTACTCCCGCCCGGCGAGCCCGGACAGGTGCTCCGCCCAGCGGGCCCGGATCGGGGCCGGGTCCAGGAGACCCTGGGCGCGCAGGCGTGACTCCGACAGCAGGTCCTCCGCCCAGGAACGTAACGGACCCCGCAGCCACGCCCCCACCGGCGGGTCGAAGCCGGTCTTGGGCCGCTCCACCAGGTGGCGGGGCACGTAGCGGTCCAGCACCAGGCGCAGCGCCCGCTTCCCTGTTCCGCCGACGACGCGGAGCGACGGCGCCAGCGCCCACGCCGCCTGCACCACCCGGTGGTCGAGCAGCGGCACCCGCGCTTCCAGGCCGACCGCCATGCTCGCCCGGTCCACCTTGGTCAGCATCTCGTCGGGCAGGGTCGAGAGGGTGTCCCACACCATCATCGCCTCGGCCGGCCCGGCCGGCCAGCCCAGCTCCGCGGGCCCCTGCCAGGGACTCACGGAGTCGCCCAGCACCACCGGCTCCGCGTCGTCCCAGGCCGAGACCAACCCCATGTAGAGCTCGCGCGCGGAGGCGGCGCCCAGTACGCCCGCCAGCTTGTGGGCCTTGGTCGCAAGGTCCCCCGCCACCAGCCGGGGGGCGACCCGGCTGCCGGCGCGTCCGGCCCGCTCCCACAGGCCCGCGGGCACGCCGCCGATCGCCGTGGCGGCGGCCCGGCGCGCCCCCGCCGGCACCGGCAGCACCCACCGGGCGAGGCGCGACCCCGCCGTGTAGCGGCGGTACCCGCCGAAGACCTCGTCGCCGCCGTCCCCCGACAGGGCGACGGTCACGTGCCGGCGGGCCTCCCGGCACAGCAGCAGCGTCGGCAGTTGCGAGGGGTCCGCGAACGGCTCGTCCCACCACCGGTGCAGGTCGGGCACCGCTTGGAGGGCATCGGACGGAGAAAGACGCAGCTCCGTGTGCTCGGTGCCCAGATGCCGGGCGACGGCCGCGGCGTGGGCGGCCTCGTCCTGCCCCTCGCCGCCGAAGCCGACAGTGAACGTGCGCACCGCGCCCGGCGCCCCGGCCTGGGCCAGCGCGGTGACCAGGGTCGAGTCGATCCCCCCCGACAGGAAGGTGCCCACCGGCACGTCCGCCACCATCCGGCGGGCGACCGCGTCCCGCAGCAGTTCGTCAAGGCGCTCGATGGCCTCGCCATCCGCGACAGGCCGGCCGGCGGGCCGGGATGCGGCCGCGGCCCGCGCCACCGCCGGGAAGTCCCACCAGGTCACCTGCTCGGGCCAGCCGGCCTCGCCGGGCCGGATGCTCACCATCGTGCCCGCCGCCAGCTTGCGGGCTGCGGCGTAGATGGTGTGGGGGGCGGGGATGTAGTTGAGCCGCAGGAGCAGCGCGAGGGCCCCGTGGTCGATACCGGTCGGGAACCGCGCGTCGGCGGCGATCGCGCGCAGCTCCGAGCCGAAGAGCACCACCCCATCGACCAGCGCGTAGTACAGGGGTTTTTCCCCCAGACGGTCACGGACCAGGTGGAGGACCCGGTCGCGCCGGTCCCACAGGGCGAGGGCGAACATGCCGTTGATCCGCTCGAGGGCGCGGCCCAGACCCCACGCGGCGACGGCCTCGACCACGACCTCGGTGTCGCAGTGGCCGCGCAGGCCGGCGCCGCCGCCCGGCAGCTCCGACCGCAACTCGCCGGCGTTGTAACACTCACCGTTGTAGGAGGCGACCCACCGCCCGTCGGCGGAGACCATGGGCTGGTGGCCTGCAGGCGACAGGTCGACGACCGCGAGCCGGCGGTGGCCGAGCCCGACGCCGGCGGAGGGATCCGCCCAGGTGCCCTCGTCGTCGGGGCCCCGATGCGCCAGCGGCGCGGCCATGGCGCCAGCGGCGGCAGCCAGTTCCTCGGACGATCCACTCCAGCCCGGGTCCATCAGCCCGGCGATCCCGCACATGCGCACCTGCCCCTTGCCGATCCCTCGACAGAGTACCCGTGGGCGTGCTTTCCCCGCCTTCTGTGACGAGCGCCGCCCACGTCGCGGGTGAGCAGCGCAGCGACAGCCTGATCGCCGCCACCATGGCCGCGACCAGCACGGCCGTCATGCTCATCACGGCCAGCAGCGACGTGCGAAACCCGCCGCGGACTGCTCCAGAGGGTCAGGTTTCGAGGAGGACGGTGAAAGGGCCGTCGTTGGTGAGCTCGATCTTCATGGCGGCGCGGAAGCGGCCGGTCGCCACCTTCGCGCCGAGGGCTCGCAGGCCGTCCGCTACAGCGCCGACCAGAGGCTCGGCCTGCTCCGGTGGGGCGGCCTGCACGAAGGAGGGCCGCCGGCCTTTCGACGTGTCGGCGTAGAGGGTGAACTGGCTCACGACGAGCACCTCGAGGCCGAGATCCCCGGCGGAGAGGTTGGTGAGCCCGTGATCGTCCTCGAAGATCCGCAGGCCCCACAGCCGGCGGGCCAGGCGCTCGGCGTCCGCACCGGTGTCCGAATGGGTGACGCCGACGAGGACGCACAGGCCCGGGCCGATGGCCCCCACCCTCTCGCCGCCGACGGTCACCGAGGCGGAGGCGACCCGTTGCACCAGCGCACGCACCGCGGCGACTCTAGGAAAGGCGCGCCCTCCTCGGGCTAGCGCGTCATCGTCGAGGAGGGACCCTGCCCATGGAGGCAGGGGGCGAGGAGGGCATCGTCGTGATGGAGGTCTGGCCCATGGTGGTCGAGGTCGGGGTCATTGTGGTCGGGGTCGAGCCCATGGTCGTCGGAATCGAGCCCGTCGTCGGCTGCGTCATGGCGCCCCCACCGCCGGTCGGTCCCGGCGCCATCGTGGTCGCCGGCAGGGGCGAGGTTCCGGCCGGCATGCTGCCCGTCGGGGAGGGTTGAAGCCCGGTTGCGGACGGGCCGGGTCGTTGCAGGGGCGCCGGGCCGTGAACGCCGACCGGTTCGGAGCCGGCCAGGGTGGCGTAGGCGAGGCGGAGCAGCTGCTGCGCCTCGGGGGTGACCGCCTCGAGGTCCTGCCCGTGGAGGCGGGAAAGGTGGACGGCGAGGCTGGCCGCAGCCTTCCGGAGCGCCCGGTCGTCGCGGTGGTGGAGGGCGGAGCGCACCTCGCTCATCGCCCGCTTCGTCTCCGCCAGCGCCACGGAGTCGACCGGCAGCCCGACGGCGTGGGCGGCCGACCGGATCGGCTCGGGCAGGGCGGGCCGCGCGACCGCCGCGGCTGCGGTTCCGCCGAGGAGGCATGCCACCAGGATCGCGGGGAGGGCCCGGCGGCGGATCAGGGCGCCCAGGCGCCCGGACAGGATCGGGAACGGGCCGAAGACGGCCGTGACCGAGCGGCGGAGACGGGAGGGGCGGCGGCCGAACACGTCGGAGACGGCGCGGCGCAGGGCGGCCCTCTCCGCCCGCGTCGGCTGGGCGGCGGGCGGCGCGAGGGCCTCTGCCAGCAGCTCGAGGAGACGCGCCTCCTCGGGAGTGTCGCCGATCATGTGGTCACCTGCTCGAGTGTCGACCGCAGCCGGGCGAGCGCGCGTGACTGTGCCATGCGGACCGCGCCCGGCTTCCTGTGCAGGACCTGTGCGACGGCCTCGGCGGACAGACCGCCCACCACCCGCAGCTCGAGCACCTCCTGGTCTGCCGGGCTCAGCTCGGCGAAGGCGGCCCGCACCGCGGCCCGGTCCGCGGAGGCTTCGACCTCCTCGGCCGGATCGGGCTCCTCCGACACCGGCTCCAGCCAGCCTCCCCCGCGGCGCCGCGCGCTCCGGAGCTGCTCGAGGATCACGTTGCGGCAGATCCCGAACACCCACGCGTCGAAGACCCCGCCGGGGCGGAAGCGACGGCTCCCCGCCACCGCGCGGGTCATGGTCTCGCTGACCGCGTCGCGGGCGAGCTGCGAGCCGAGCCGACGCGTCGCGCACGCCAGGAGCCGCGGGTACAGGCCCACGTAGAGCGCCTCCCAGGCGTCGGCGTCTCCATGCCTGGCCCGCTCCACCAGGCCGCCAGCCGATCCACCGTCGCCGGTGGACGCTCGCTTCCGCCGCATCCGCTCAGCACAGCCCCGCAGCGGGCACCCGGCCAGGGCCCACCGTCCCGAACCGGACGGCAAAGGTCCCCCGGTGCCCGCTGCCACGCCCGCCCGGCCCGCGACCGCGGGACGCGGGCGGGCACCCCCGAAGGGGTGCCGCTCCGCTGGGTCTCATCGCGACATGCCCGGCCCAAAACCAGCCATCCCACCGCCGGTAGCCCCGTAGCGCATCGCGGTCCCGGTCCTGTACGCCGGCCGGGTCGTGGCGACCGGTCCGGCCTGCACCTGCATCATGGCCGGCCCCGCGGCCGGGGCGCCTGTCATCGGGACCACCAGGGTGGCTACCCGTCCCGCAGCCGGCATGTCCGCGGGCCGCTGCGTCCCGTAGGGATATAGCCCTCTGGTGGCGGGCGGCGTCACCACCGGCATCGGGGTCACCACCGGCATCGGGGTCTCCGTGGGCGTCGTGGCGGCGGGGATGGTCTGCAGCGTGACCGCGTCACGGAGGTTCGCCTGCCCGTACGTCCGGTACGACGCCGCCGGCTGCGCCGGCGTGTGCTGGCCCCCGCCGAAGGCCCCCGCACCGGCGGGTACTCCGATACCCAGTCCGGCCGCCACGACGACACCGCTGACAAGCCCGATGATCCTCATCCTGTGCACCTCTCTCTCGTGCCTTTGCCCACTACTTGGCACGGGGAGCCCGAATGTCACAGGGCGGATCCAGAAGATTCTCGACGACGCGATCGGCGTCCCCCATTTCCCGACCCCGGAGCGATCGCCGCCTCCGGCCACGGATCGGCGGCGGATCGCCGCCAGCTACGGCTGTGGCCCAGCTGAAAACATTTCGCGTTCCTCGCTGACCTGGATGGCGACGCCGTCGAGATTGACGCCTTTCACCGCCAACACGCCGTCGTCGAACTCGACATCCGCGACCTCAAGGGAGGAGCCGGGCTCAACCATGTCCCCCCCCGGGCACTTCCACGCCAACGGCGCTTGGCTGCAATGCGCCGTGCTCGCCCACAACGTGATCCTTGGACCGCGACGATCGGCCGGGCCAGCACTCCCGACGAGCGGCGCCCGGTTGCCCGCACCACCAGGCTGCGGCCCATCGCGATCCCCGGTCGGCTCGTCAACCGCTCCGGCACCCCCGATCCTGCGCGGACCCGACCGTTGGCCCTGCCCAGCTTTTCCAGCGCCGGGTCGGCGCCATCCGCGCTCTGGTTCGGACCGGGTAGCGACGCCACCGCGGCATAGCGCCCCGCACGACGATCACCTGGTGCTGACAACCAACCGTCCCACGAACGCCTGCGCCGGCGCGTCCTCGAAACCGCCGAAGCGGTCAAACAGCATCCAAGCGCCGGGCTGTTCCCCCGCCGGCCCCGTCAGCTCCACTCACGGAAGCCAATCGGTGAGGTACGCCGCTGGTTCAGCTGTCGTCTATAGGTTCGGACGGGCTCCCCCACTTCCCTGCTCTCACGGGAATCCTTAACGACGCTGCAGACTTCGCTTGATGCTGCGGACCGGCCAGTTGCTCCATCCGCTTCGACCCCGGCCTCTCAACCGGAGCCGGGAACTTCGCTACCGGGGACCCTCGCGTCTCCCCGTACCGGACTCGCACCGGCTGGCCACCAGAACCTACGTCCGACCTACGTCATGACCCCTCCTTCGGGCTCAAGCACCCAGCCGGACTGCTGGACGCACGTGGATCGAGGTTACGGTGCTCCCAGAAGGCGGGCTGCGTCGCTGCCACCGCGGACTGCGACGAAGTTTGTTCGAAGAAACTGCTCATCCTCGACGGCATAATCCTTCCAACGGACATCTCGAGGCCAGAGCTTGCCGATCCGGAAGCCCCATTGTGAAAAGAAGTCGTAGTAATCGGCTAGCCAGCGTCGCGCTACCGCAGCCCACAGCGTGAACTCGAACTGCACAACATCGATGACACCCCTCGCGAACGCTTGATAAAAGCCTTTCAAAACCTGCATTTCATAGCCCTCCACGTCGATCTTGAGAAGGTCGATGTGATCGATATTGTGCGACGCCATGTAATCGTCGCCGGTCATGCAGCGAACACGAAGCTCTCGGCCAGATGTGCCAGGGGGCGCTGTCGCAGAGGACATCGTCCCATCCCTACCATCGGTCCACATCAGTAGCTCCGTCGCGGACTCGTCGCTCAACGCGAGCTCGTTCAGCCGCACGCGGTCGCTATCCCCGACGTGCTGCAGCAGGTCCGCGAAGGTTTCAGGGATCGGCTCGAAGAGATGAACAGTCGCGTGTGGTAAGCGCTCCAACGCCTCGTGGGTCCAGTTACCACTGTTTGCGCCGACGTCAAAAACGATGGAAGCAACGCTATCGAGTCGGGACAGCAACCACGCCTCACCGTTCAACCCGATATTGCCCGAATCGTTGTGTAGCAGCCTATTCAGCACGTCGACATACCGAGCAGTCCGCTCTCCATACGACGTTCCAGCGAAGCGCAAGACAGCGCTCGCAGTGCGAGACGCGGCGACCCGACGGAGCGCCCTCCTATCCATAGCAGATCCATCCTCCTCCGCGGTACGGCCGGCCCAGAAGCCGGCATCGGCGCCATACTCCCCCTCTTGGCGAAAACGTGAAAAACTCTCGACGCGATCGGCAGTTCAGCGAAGCAACGGAATCCCCCGTGCGGCGTCCGTCTCGGTGCCATGCGCCCATCACTGACATGCAGTCCACTTGCCCCTCTTTTGACGTCGGACAGCGTACTGTCGGGCCGTGGGTGGCGCGCGGTGAGGATCCTGTGGCTCACGAAGGGGCTCGGGCCGGGCGGTGCCGAGCGGCTGCTGGTGGCGTTGGCCAGGACCATCGACCGCACGCGCTTCTCCTGCCGTGCCGCCTACCTGCTTCCCGCCAAGGCACACCTCGCCGGCGACCTGGCGGAGGCAGGCGTCGAGTCGGTGTGCCTCGACGGGGCCTCGCCGTACGACCCGCGCTGGGCGCTGCGCCTGCGGCGCCTCGTCGCCGGCGGCGGCGTCGACGTCGTCCACGTCCACGCGCCGATGCCGGCCGCTGTAGCCCGGCCCGTGCTGCGCAGCCTCGGCCGGCGCCGGCCCGCCATCGTCTACACCGAGCACAACACCTGGGGCGGCTACGGTCGGGCCACCCGCTGGGCCAACGCCCTCACCTACCCCCTCGACGACGCCCGCCTGGCGGTGTCCGCGCCGGCGGCTGCCTCGATCCCCCGGCTCCTGCGAGGCCGGACAGAGGTCCTCGTGCACGGCATCGACCTCGACGCGGTCCGGGCCCACAGCCACGCGCGCGGGCGCCTCCGCGCCGAGCTCGGGGTGGACGAGCAGACCGTGCTCGTCGTCACGGTCGCCAACCTCCGCGCCCACAAGGACTACCCCACCCTCCTCCGCGCGGCCAGGCGCGCCGTCGACGCCGGCGTTCCGGTGCGCTTCGCCGCCGTGGGCCAAGGGCCCCTCGAAGGAGAGATCCGGGCGATGGTCACCCGCTTGGGCCTCGACACGACCTTCGCGCTGCTCGGCTACCGCCCCGATGCTCTCGACGTTCTCGCCGCCGGCGACATCTTCGCACTGTCTTCCCTGGCCGAGGGCTACCCCGTGTCGCTCATGGAGGCCCTCGCCCTCGGGCTGCCCGTGGTCTCCACCTCCGTCGGCGGGATCCCCGAAGCGATCCGCTCCGGCGTGGAGGGTCTCCTCGTCCCCCCGTCGAAGCCGGACCTCCTCGGGGATGCCCTCACGACCGTAGCTGCCGACACCCCCCGGCGCGCGGCTTTCAGCAAGGCGGCCGCCGCGCGGGCCGAACTGTTCGACATCCGGCGGGCCGCTGCCCGCATCGAGGAGGTCTACGAAGCCGTGGCGCGACGTCGGGCGGGCTCGTGAGCTGCAGGCACCGGGTCAGAAGGGGGTGAGCCCTTCTCTTCCACGCCCGCAGCGTCCACGAGCCGACGTCGCTGGTCGCTGTCGGCGAGAGACATGGCGGGGGAGGTGGCGGCCCGTTGCAAGCGACGCTGACGGGATAGGATCCTGCGACCATATGGACTGCCCCGACCGAGTTCGATAATGCGAGCGGTCGTGACAGGGGTCGCCGGCTTCATCGGCAGCCATCTCGCCGAGGCCCTGATCGGCGGAGGTCATCGGGTGCTGGGGATCGACTCGTTCACCAGCTATTACGACGCCCATGTCAAAAGGGGCAACGTCGCGCGGCTTGCTTCTGTGAATGAGTTCGAGCTCGCCGAGGTCGATCTGAGGGTTGCCGGGATCGAGGAGCTTATCAAGGGTGCCGATGTCGTCTTTCACCAGGCGGGACAGCCAGGGGTTCGTTCCTCGTTCGCGAGCGGGTTTATCGACTACTGCGGCCACAATGTCATCGCCACGCAGCGACTGCTCGAGGCCGCCCGTGCCGTGGGAACGCCCCGTCTGGTCTTCGCGTCGAGTTCTTCGATCTATGGCAACGCGAAGGCCTATCCCACGTCTGAGGACGACCTGCCTCGACCGTTCAGCCCCTACGGGGTGACGAAGCTGGCAGCCGAACACCTCTGCAGCGTCTACGCGGGGAACTGGGCGCTCTCGACGGTCTCGCTCCGGTACTTCACCGTCTACGGCCCCCGCCAGCGTCCGGACATGGCGATGAACCGTCTGATCGACGCGAACCTCGCCGGCCGGCCCTTCCCTCTATACGGTGACGGGGAGCAGGTGCGCGACTTCACCTACGTGGCCGACGTGGTGGACGCCAACCTCGCGGCCGCCACGGCGGACGTCGAGCCGGGGACGGTGATGAACATCTCGGGCGGGTCGAGCGTCACCATGCTGGATGTGATCGAGCTAGTCGCTGACCTCGCCGGGGTAGAACCTCGCGTCGAGCGGCTGCCAGGTCAGGCTGGTGATGTCCGGCAAACAGGAGGCAGCTCAGAGCGGGCGCGATCTCTGCTCCGGTGGGCACCGAAGGTGTCTCTCCGGGAGGGCTTGAAAGCGCAGCTTGAGTGGCATCAGGGTCACACGGCGGCCAGCGCAGCCCGGTAGAAGCGGACCATCGCCCGGCTCACTGCCGCGATGTCGAAATGCTCGTCGAAACGGGCGCGGGCGGCCACGGCTCGGCGCTCCGCGCTCGCCGGATCGTCGAGGACCGACACGATAGAAGCGTTGAGGGCTTCCGGGTCGTCGCAGGGAACCAGGACGGCGTAGTCGTCCCCGGGGACGGCCTCGACCACGTTGGGCAGGTCGCTTGCGACGATGGGCACGCGCATCGCCATGGCTTCGAGCACCGCGCCCGGAAGCCCTTCCCGCCGGGAGGGAAGCACGAAGACGTCCGCGGCACAGAGCAGGTCGGCGACGTCATCTCGGGCTCCGAGGAACCGGACGTTTCCAGTGCAGCCCACCTCGGTCGTGAGCTGCGACAGATCGCGGCTCGAGCGTCCTTCGCGTCCCGCCACCATCACCATGGCCCCAGGATGGTGGCGCAGCAGATCGGGTGTGGCGCGGATGAGCACGTCGAGCCCCTTCTGGGGCTCTTGGCGGGCTACTGCCACTACCAGGGGTGTCTCCTCAGGGATGCCCAGGGACTGCCGTACGGTCGCGCGCCGCGCCGCCGAGGGTTCCCCCATCCGGGTCAGGTCACGGCCCCGCGGTATCACCTCGATTTTGTCCGCGGGGATCTTCAGCCGGGCGATGCACGCGTCGGCCGTGGCACGGGACACGGCGTGGAAACGCCGCACGAGCCTCGAGGTGGCCGCATCGGCGACCTGAGCACCGCGCAGCCGCACCACCGACACCCCGCTCTCGGCCATGTGCTCCGGCCCGTACGGCGTGTTGGCGAGCGTGGAGACCGTAGGGATCCTCAAGATCGCCGCCGCAGCGCGACCGACGATGTCGGAGTCGAAGAGGGTGGTGTGCACCAGGTCCGGGCGTCGCCGGCGGAGGAGACGGACAGCTCCCGCGAACCAGGCGCCGCGCGAAGCGCCGCCGACGACGTAGATGGGGACGCCGTGACCCCGGAGCTCGCCCGCAAGGCCCGCGCGGTCGTGGAGAACGGCGACCTCCAGATCGACACCCGCGGCAAGCAGGTAGGGCGCCATGTCGACCAGGGATCGCTCCGCGCCTCCCGGAGCAAGGCTGTCGATCACATAGAGGACGTGCACCTGGTCACCGTGGGAGCGCCGCTGGCGGACCCTCTCAGGGCCGGTGCAACGAGTTGGCCAGGGTGCGGGCCACCTCGCCGGCGTCGAGGCTCGGGCTGACGACCCAGATGGCCTCACGAAGGGCAGCCACCGCCGCCTGTATGGCTGCGGGAGCCGATTGGGCGTCGAGATCGGCGGCGCCCGCTGCCAAGGTGACCACCCTGCCGACAGACGTGTCGGGCGAGGGCTCCTCTCCGGTGACCGCTACCCAGGCAATCACCGGGTAGCGGCCGGGCGCAGGCGGTGATCCGTCGAGGGGGTCGGCGGGCAGGCGTGAGAGTGCCGTGTCATCCACGACGAAGGCGGGACCGGAGACGACGACCTCCCCTGACTGCGGGTCGATGTCGGCCCAGGGCACATCGGCGACCTCCCATCCGGCTCCCCTGAGCCGGGGCAGGAGCCGGTCGGCAATCCTCCAGCTCTCGGGGCATAGAAGCGCCGCCGTGCCATCCCGGACCGCGACCATCGCGGCGACGCGCGGCAAGGATTCCGGCCCCCGCGGCGCGTAGCTCGACAGGAGGGCGATCGCCGCCTGCACCGCGCGCCGGGTGCCCCGGACGCGTGCCAGCAGTCGCCCGGAGCGGTAGCAGAAGATGAGCGGCCGGCCGGTCCGCGCCCGGGTGGCGGTCAGCGACACGTTCGGGGGGGCGTTCGTCCCGTCAAGGATCGAGGGACCGATCACAGCCCGTGCGGCGTCGGCCAGCTCCGGGGTGCTGGCGCGCAGCCCGAGCAGGTGGGACCCGGCCCTGACAGTGAATCGCCCGGCGTCGCCAAGCGTGAACGAGCTGTCCATGCAGGGTCTGGGCAGCTCAGCGACGAAAGGGGCGCCTGGGTCCTCCAGCGGGGCAGAATCGCCATCGCCGCCTACGACCTCCTCGCCGGAGGGGTCGCCGACACCGACCAGCAAGCCCTGGGCGCCGAGCAGCCGCGCCGTCTCGACCACGTCGGCCAGCACCTGGTCCGGGTCCGCGTGGTAGACGTCGGCAATGTCGCGGGCAACCTCGGCGAGGGTGCCGGACCCGTCGAGACACTGCCACAGGGCCGAGGCCGTCGGGTTGAGACGGTGCAGCTTCTTACGGGAATCGTCGTAGAGGATGACCTCCCCGTCGATCTCGACACTCACCACCTCGGGCCGCGCGATGGCGACGAATCCGGGGGTGACAGCCTCGATCGGAAGGCCTCTATGGGTGCTCACCGGAACCTCCCGCGAAGAGAGTTTGGCGCAAGAGCAAGTCACGTGCTGTATCCAGGTCGCCCATCGTAAGGCGCCCGCACCAGCATGCCAGGACGAGACGGCGGAGCAGGTGCATCCACTCGCCGCCGTGGTCGACGAAGTTGAACGAGTTGTTGGCCACCTCCACCAGCGCCTCCGCGCGGCTGATCGGCCGAAGCACGGTCGTCGCTCCCGGTTCGTAGCGCGGGAGCACCAACGCCCATGCCGGTACGGGGCGGCCCACCGATCCTGCGCGCAGGGCGGAGACCGGGATCATCTCGTGCGAGGTCCCGGCACCGGGTCCCCGCCGGCCCAGAACCGCGAGCGATCCCGACCGCAGGGACAGCGGCTTCGCGTACGCGTCGATCTCCAGGGTGCCGGGGTCGATCGACGCCGCCTCGTCGGTGAGGTATCCGCATCCGGCTGTTGCCAGCGCGGCGGCGAGCATCGTCTTGCCGGATCCGGAAGGCCCGGGGAGCAGCAGGCCGCGACCACCAACCGACAGGGCTGCCGCGTGGAGGACCAGTCGGTCGGGACGCGACTGGATCGCGTGCAGATTGACGTCCGTGACCAGGCGGACGAGGGCGTTCGACGCCGTCGCGGGCTCTCCCATCGGCTCGCCGTCACGGTACAGGCCGAAGACCGGCTCGGCGGTCCCACCGGTTGCGGGCACGAGCAGGTAGCGGTGGTCGGAGGAGCGGCGGCTGCCGAGGTCCCCGAGCGCCCAGGCGAAGTGGTCGCGGACCTGGCGCTTCTCTGGGCCGCCCGATACCTCGACCGAGAACCGGTAGTCCAGCGCGCGGAACGTACCGGCCTGCGCCCGAAACGACTCTGGACCGCGGAGGCGATCGGAGCTAGCCAAAGCACGGTGTCTGCGGGGTCTGTACGGGCGCAGCGTCGTGGGGCCGGGCCGGCCCGGTGGAGAGACCTCCGGGCCAGTGGCATCGTCGGAGACGGTGGCCGATCCGCCCGACGCGCCGACCAGGACGACCTGCCGCCGGGGTGACCTGGGTGCCGCGGGGATCGCCAGGAGCATCAGGAACAGGGGAAGCATCTGGACCCGCTCGCGCGCGAGTATCCCGAAGTTGGCGAAGTTGCTGAACGCGAGGATGAAGAGCGCTGTGTACAGGACCGCGAACACCATGTAGGGGTTGCTCCACAGTGCTCGTGGAAGGCCTCTGAGGCGCCGCCAGGAGCCGAGGCTGATGACGAGCATGAGCAGCCCTTCGAACGAGGCCACCAGCACCGTGAGGCTGTGGGCCTCGAAGGGGAAGGGCCGGTAGAGGACCGTGACAACCGCTTCGGCATAGCCGAGGGGGCTGCGGGCGTTCGGGGGGTTGAAGGCGGAGTTTCCGAGGTCGGTCTGCTGCCGGGTGGTGTTGAGCTCCTTGGTCACGGTCTGGACATCCAGGTTCGTGATCCCGAAGTAGGACTGGGCCTTCGCGACCACGACCAGGGAGCTGACGACCAGTACGGCGATACCGAGCAGCCTCCCGAGAGGCCGGCGGCGCCCCCCGGTGGACCGGCGGAGCAAGAAGGAGACCGCCGCAGCAGGAAGGAAGATGAGAGCCAGATGGGGCCGGATGAGCAGCATGGCGCCGATCCCCGCCATCAGCCCCAGGTAGCCTCCGGGACGCCCTGCGAGGGCGCGAGCCAGCCCGTAGGAGGCGAGGCCGATGGCGAAGACCATCCACGCCTCCTTGCCGAGGCTGGATGGCCAGTACAGCAGGGAGGGGAGGAAGAACACGAGCAGGGCGTAGCGCCGGCGGTCGCCCCCCGGGTAGGCGATGCGGAACGCCCGGTAGAAGAGGTAGATCCCGATGAAGCTGATCCAGCTGAAGAAGAAGAACGCCCCCAGCTCCGTCGGGCCGGCGACTGCGTACAGGGCGGTGTCGAGCCACGGGATGAGCCCGTGGAAAACCCCCGTGGTGGGAACGAAGAAGTGCAGGTGCCGGAACGCCCGGTAGTGCGCGGCGGCCACGCCCGTGTACGTACTGGCGTCCGCCACACCCCCATATACGCCGTATGCGACCTCGTAGCGGGCGACGCTTCCCAGGATGCGAAGGACCATCGCCGCCATGACGAGCCACGTCAGCGCCGGCCAGGCTTCGATGCGGGCGGCATGGCGTGCCACCGGGACGGTGAGCACGATCAGCACTCCGGCGATGAGCAGCGCGGCGAACTGGTTGTACGACCCGGTGAGCATGATCCACACGAAGGCGACGGCAGCGAGAGCGCCGGCGCCGACGAGCAGGAGAGACAGGACCCGGTCCCGACCGATGTCCGGGGTCTCGCCGGCAAGGGTTCCGGGACCCACGTTCATGGGCGCTCCCATGCAAATCGCAGGGCGCGGCGGAGGTGGCCGGCGGGAGAAAGGCTCCGGGCGTCGAGATAGGCGCGCTGGGGTCGGGCCAGCGCGGCGAGGTAGCTCAGCTTCTGGGGGATGCCGGGCAGGGCGACGACTCCCGCGGCCTGGCTGGTGTAGCCGCGGGCACGGCCGCGGTAAGAGGCCATGAGGACCCGGTCGGACGCGGCGAAGCGGGCGGTGGCGAACGGGGCGGCGACCGGGTAGTACCACAGGTCGACGCCGAACGTGTCCGACGCCAGCGACAACGCCCGGATCACGACAGATCGGCCTCTCCACCTGCCGGCGAGGTCCCAGATCCGGTCGGGATCGCCGGCGCCGGTGAGAACCATCTGGCAGACGTCACGCGCCGCGATCACGCGCGGCGGGTCGTCCGCGACGGCGGCGTTGTAGCAGGCGTGGAGGAAAGACGCCTCCGGGTCGAGGATCGGCACCTCGACACCGCCGATCGTGAGGTGCCCGGCCCGATCGAACAGCTCCTGCCGATCGATCCAGAATCCGTACGGGCCGACGACCAGGGTGCGGTGAAGGTCGATCTCCGAGCCGCCCGCGGAGAGGAGGGTCGCATCCTTGCCGAAGCGCCGGTCGAATCCGGGCCGCAACTCGGGCAAGACCCTGCGGGCGCCGGACTCCTCGAGGGCTTCGACGGCGCGGTACCAGTCGTCGTCTGCGACGAGGAGGTCGACATCGCCGAATCCCCGCCACGCTGGGTCGGGGTAGATGGTATGGGCCCAGGCGTGGCCTTTGAGCACGCGGTAGGAGATCGCTGCCTCCCCCAGGGTACGGCAGGCGGCGAGCATCTCCCGTTCCAGGCAGAGGTCGGTCCGGGCGCGGCCCCGGACCGCCTCGCGCAGCTCGACGAACTGCTCGTCGCGGGTGGGGAGGGCGCCGGCGTGCACGGCTGCGGCGAGCAAACCCTCGATGCGCTCCCGCCGGACCTTCCCGACGAGACGCGCCCAGCGGGAAGGCTCCAGCGGCGAGGAGGGAAGCGTGGGCGCGTCCGGAAGGCCGAATGCGCCCACCGCGGCGACCAGGGAGACGGAGCTGCGGGGGGGGGCGGTGCGGAGGGTCACGACGGGAGGCGCAGCAGGGCCCCGGTGCCCGCGAGCTCATCGAGCAGCGCGGCGAGCGCCTCTTTGCCCTCGGATCCCGGCCCCGCCCCGCGGTCGGCCAACGCTCCGGCGAGGTCGTCCACGGTTCGAGGCACGTCGAGCAGGGACCACAGATTCGCGCCCCGTGCCAGGGCGAAGGGCTCCTCTCCGCCGGGCGTCAGGATGACGGCGTCGTCGAGGACCAGCCGTGACAGCACGCCGTCTGCCCTCGCCCACCTGTTGGCGGCTGCCACCGGGATCTCCCCTGGTCAGTCGGAGCGCCCGGTCAGGGACGTGGAGCGCGGCGACCCGTTGGAGGACCGGTCGGCTTCGGCTGCCGACGACCCGTTGCCGGGCGCCCGGCGGCCGTCGACGCGCACGACGTCACGGCGACGGCGCCACGGCCGCCGCCGGGCGCGCGTGTAACCCTTGCCGTAGCCGTAGAACCCTCTGTAGTAGTACGACATGGGGCTGCGCGCGCCGATCAGCGCGACGCCCAGCACGGGGATGCCGGCGCGATCGAGCAACTCGAAGGACCGCCGGGCGCTGTCGCGGGTGGTCTTGCCTGCCCTCGCGACGGCGACGACGGCATCGACGGCGGGAAGCAGCTCGCTGGCGTCGCTCACGACGAGAAGGGGAGCGGTGTCGAGCAGCACCACGTCGGCCATGGCCCGCGCCTCCTCGAGGAGGCGGGCACCCTTCGTGGCGACCAGCTCGGCGGCGTCCTCGACGCTGGAGCCGCTGTGCACCAGCGACACGCCCGGAACACTCGTCCGATGCACCACGTCGGCGAGGTGGGCCGGCCCCCTGTCGCCCACCAGCAGGTCCGTCAACCCGGGGCCGGGCTCCAGGCCGAACGCCTCATGAACCTGCGGAGAGCGAAAATCGGCGTTGCAGATCAGCACACGACGGCCCGACTCCGCCATGGCCACGGCAAGGTTGGCGACCGTGGTCGACTTGCCCTCGCCCGGCATCGGCGACGTCACGAGGATCACCTGAGGGCCCGACACGAGCAGTTGCTGCGCGGCGCTCACGACCCCCTCGGGGTGGTCCGCCTCCGAGCCGCCCATGAGCAGGATGGAGGTCCGGAGCATGCGGTAAGCCTCCCGGAAGGAGGCGAAGCGCTGGCTGTTGCGGTGGACGGCAGAGGTACGGAGCTCGGAGCGGCGCAGCTTCGGCACCTCGGCCAGCACGACGGTGCCGAACTCGCGTTCGGCGTCGTGGCGGTCCTGGATCCGGGGGCGCAGCAGGTCGACGCCGATGGCGATGGCGATGCCGATGAGCAGCCCGACGACCCCGGCGAGGGCCGACCGCTCGGCCCGGCCGAGCGGCGGGCGGGCTGCACCGGACGGCACGGGGGTGGCGCTCTGCAGGAGATTGAAGGTCTGCGCCGGTGTGCCCTGCGAGGCGAGCTGCTGGAACTGGCTGAGGGCCAGGCGGTACTGGTCCTCGGCCGCCCCGAGCTTGGCCTCGCTGATCGGGTCGGTGTGACCCTGCAGCTGGGTGATCTGGCCCTGGAGAGCCTTCTCATGCGCCACGACGGCGGCGACCTGCGCCTGGTAGGCGTTGACCGCCGTCTGGGTGAGATGCTGGTTCAGGACCGTGGCGAACGCGTTCGCGAGTTGCGCGTCGTGCGCTCCGTCGGGCCCCCTGACCTCGAAGGTGAGGGTGCCGACGGTGGGGTCGTTGGCCACCTGCACCTGGCCGGCGAGCGCCGCCGGGTTGCCGGTGTAGCCGACCTGCTCCGCCACGAGCTTGGGGACCGTACCGACCGTGGCCTCCAGAGCAGCCTCGGGGAGGTTGACGCCGTTCTGGCTGGCGCTCGGGTTGACGACCAGAATGGCCGTCGCCTTGTACTGAGGCGCGGCGGCGCGGCTCCTCGGGCTGAGGGCGAAGACCGCCCCGACGGCCGCCACCACGATGATCGCCGGGATCCACCACCGTCGCAGAACCGCTCTCATGCCCTGGATGAGCGTCATCTGATCGACCGCCCCTTAGTTGAATACCGCCTGCCCGATACCGACAAATAGTACCGGGTGGTGCGAGGTCTTGCTCGTCAGGACGAAATTACAGAATCGAGGAGTCGCTCCCAACGGGTGACCACTTTCTCGAGGTCGAACCGCTCCCTGCATCGGAGAGCGGCAGCGGCCCCCAGCTCCTGACGGCGATCCAGTGCGTCCCGGAGCGCCGTGACCAGCCCGGCCAGGTCGCCAGGTTCCACGAGGAGGCCCGTCTGGCCATCGTCGATGATCTCGGGAAGGCCACCGACGCGGGTGGCCACGACCGGGAGGCCGCTGAGGCCCGCCTCTATCGCGACGGCCGGCTGGCCCTCCGTGCCGCTCGGGACGACGACAACGTCCGCCGCGGCGAGCGCCTGCTGGGGTCGGTCGGTGGGGCCGAGCAGCCGGACCCGGCCTGGGCCGCTCGAGGCGGCGAGCTCGGCCAGCCGGGCCTTCTCCGGTCCGTCGCCGACCACGGCCAGGGTCACACCGTCGAGCGAAGCGACCGCGCGGATCGCCAGGTCGACCCGCTTCTCGGGGCTCAATGCTCCCAGGCAGAGCACGACGGAGGCGTCGAGGGCGAGCCCGAGGGCTTCTCGTGCGACGTGCCGTTCCTCGGCTGAGGGCGCGCGAAAGGCGCCGGCTCGTACGGCGTTGGGGATGACCGTGATCCGCTCGGCCGGGACACGAAGGAGATCGTGCCAGGTGACAGCGGCGCCCCGCCACAGGGCCACCACGGCCTCAGCTCTCGCAGCAGCTGCACGCACCCTCACCCGCCGGGCGGGGGTGGTGACCCACGTACGAGGATCCCCGATGCTGCGGTAGACGAAGGGGACTCGTATGCCGACCGTTGCGAGCGCAACAGCCGGGAGGGTGCTCGAACCGTGGGCGATCACCACCGACGCCCGGGCCAATTCCCGGCGCAGACCACGGAGACCCCTTGCTGCGAAGCGGGACGGCCCCAGAACGGGGACATCGACGCCACCCATTGTTCCTGGTGCCAATGCCACCGCGCGCGAGGGATGCCCTCGCTCTTCGAGAGCTGCAGCCAGCTCGACGGCCGCGATTTCAGCGCCGCGCCGATCCGTCGAGGCGATGACATGCAGGATCGGAAGAAAGGGACGAGCCACTGCCATGACACCGCCATGGTGCGTAGAATCGTCCCCGGGTGCAAGCTAAAGCGAGTCGAAGGGGCAGGCGGTGACGACCAGGACGGCAGAAGCGGACAGTTCGGCCGTCGTCGGCCTGCCGTCCGAGCCGCCGGCCGGTATCCGCTTCCGGCGTCGCCTCGGCTTGCGGGAGGCCATGGTCGAGCTGTGGCGCTCGCGGGAGCTGATCCGGACGCTGGTGGAGCGCGACCTGCGGGTTCGCTACAAGCGAACCGTCCTCGGCTTCGGCTGGGCGATCCTCGGCCCGGTCGTCTTCATGCTCGTCTTCACCCTCTTCTTCCAGCGTGCGGGACACTTCGCCACCGGCCACGTCCCCTACCCGCTGTTCTCGTACATAGCCCTGGTGCCGTGGACCTTCTTCTCCGAGGCAGCCTCGCTTGCCGGCGTGAGCCTTATCAGCAACCTGCCGCTGCTCAACAAGGTGTATTGCCCGCGCGAGGTCTTTCCGATCGCGTCCACTATCACCGCGGCGTTCGACGCGGTGATGTCCACGACGGTCCTCCTGGTGCTCTTCGCCGCGTACCAGTACCCGCCCCGACTGGCGACCCTGTGGACACCCTTGCTGATCGCCGTCGAGGTCGCATTTGCCTTGGGGTTCAGCCTCTTCGCCTCGTCGACTCTCATCTACCTGCGCGACCTCCGCTACATCGTGCCGATGGTCGTCCAGGTCGGGATGTTCGCGTCGCCGGTCGCCTTCGGGCTCAGCGTGATCCCGGCCGGGCTTCGACCGCTGTACGCCGCCATAGATCCGCTGGCCCCGGTGCTGGACGGGTTTCGGCGGACCGTCTTGCACGGCCTTACTCCCGAGTGGGGTCTGCTCGGCATCGCTGCCCTCGCGTCCTTCGCGTGGCTCATCGGCGGTTACGCTCTCTTCAAGCGGCTCGAGACCAGATTCGCGGACTTCGCATGAGCATCCCGGGATCCGCTCCGCCTGGATCCGTCCACGTGGATCAGCTGTGGAAGCGGTTCCGCGCGGACCGTAGCCGCCCGGTGTTCCGCGACGAGGTCACGCGCATCGCCGACCGGATCCGACTCGGAAGACAAGCCGCCACCAGGTGGCGCTGGGCGCTGCGGGATGTCCGCCTCAGCATCGAGCCGGGAGAGTCCGTCGGCCTGTTCGGGGCCAACGGCTCGGGAAAGTCAACCCTGCTGAAGATCCTGACCCGCGTCATGTACCCCACTGCGGGGAGCCTCCGCATCGCCGGACGAGTGGGCGCCTTGATCGAGGTCAAGGCCGGAATCCACCCTGATCTCACCGGCCGGGAGAACATTTTCTTGTACGGATCCATCCTCGGCCTGCGGCGCCCGGATATTGCCAGGCGATTCGACGCGATCGTCGAGTTCGCCGATGTGGGCGATGCGGTCGACCGCCAGCTGAAGTACTACTCGAGCGGTATGGCCATGCGGCTCGGGTTTGCCGTCGCCGCCTTCCTGGAGCCTTCGATCCTCCTCGTCGACGAGGTCCTGGCCGTCGGCGATGCGGAATTCCAGCAGCGCTGCCTGGATCGTATGCGGGCGGTGCTCAACGAAGGCACAACCCTCGTCTACGTGTCCCACGACCTCGCATCCATCGAAGCCATCGCCAAGCGCGGTATCTGGCTTCGGGATGGAATCGTGCGCGCGGACGGGCCAATCCGCGAATCCCTTGGGGCGTACCGGCACCATATCGAGTCTGCAGCGCTGACAAGTGAGGACGGGAGTGGGCAACTCGGTCTTGCCGCTATGGTATCGGGACCGAACGGCTCTGCGCCTGCTTCGCAGCAGCCGTTGCAGATCGACTTGACGCTGAAGTCACGACTACCTCAGCGAGTCGTGCTGTACCTGGGCGTCAGTGAGGGGCCAGCAGCTCCGGTCTTCTCACTCCGTCACGAAGCTCTGCTGGGCGAAGGCGTGACGCATAGCACCTGCACGATCGAAGCGGCCCCCCTGCCCCGCGGCCACTACTACCTATGGTTGGCAGCCACCGGCCCTGCCGGCGGGGACCTCACGCCGTGGCACCCCGTCACGAGCTTCGAACTGCTCGGTGACGAACTCGACGCCACCCTGCCCGGTGTGGTCCGACTGTCACCCGTGCACGTGAAGGCCCGCTGGCAGGGCACAACGAGTGCGATCACGACCGCCTCCTCCGCGTAACCGTTCACCCAATGACCGATAATCATGCACCTCTTTTCAGCGTGGTTATCCCGACCTGGAATCGCGCTGATCTTGTAGGTCGTGCGCTTCAGAGCGTCCTGTCGCAGACGCTCGAGGACTTCGAGGTCCTCATCGTCGACGACGGCTCGACGGACCAGACACTCACCCGTTTGGCCGACTTCGCCGACCCTCGGCTGCGCGTGGTGGAGCGACCGCACGAGGGCGTCGCCTCCGCGCGTAATGCGGGTGCACGGGCGGCTCGCGGTGAATTCCTCACCTTCCTCGACAGCGACGACGAGGCCTTGCCGATATGGCTCGAGCAACTTTCCGCTCCCTTCCGCCGCGGCGGTACCGACGTGGCTGTCTGTGGAGCCCACTTTGTCGACGGGGACGGAGCCGCCTCCAGCTTTGTTCCCACGCGGAACAAGCTGGCCATCGACGATGTAGCGCCCCGCTTTTGGGCAGGGTGCGCCGCACTCCGGCGCCAGCTCTTCCTCTCCGTGGGCGGCTTCGATCCCAACCTCGAGTTCGGCGAGAACACAGAGTTAGCCCTCAGGCTCCTCACTCGTCGTCCGCAACCCACTGTGACAGCCGTGAGCGCTGCGCTCATTCGCGTCCATCGCCGTGAGCAGTCCATACCTGACTACGCCGTGCGTTCAGCCAGCGCTCGCGTCGTGCTGGATCGCCATCGGCATGCGCGCGCCGCCTTCCCCAAACTCTGGGCCTCGTACGAAACCCTCGTCGGGGTGGAGTGCGCCCGCACGGGTCATCCCTGGTGCGCGCGCCATCATTTCGCCAGGGCGCTGCGCACGCAATGTCGCTCCCGCGAGCACGTTGTCCGCTTCTTGGCCAGTCTCGTCCCCGGAGCGCCGCGTCGTTTGTGGTACCGGCATGAGGAGCGCGGCGCGGTCCTCTTTATCGTTCTGGCGCCGGGGGTGGGAGGATCGGTGCGCAGTCTCGCGACGATCCTTCGGCATATTCGCGGCGTCAAGCGGCTGGTGGCTCGTCCCGCGTCTACCTCGACCGCCGCGTTCTTTAGTGAGCGACGCCTCGCAGATGCGGAGGTCGATCTGCCCAGCACCACAGGGCACCGGCTGTACGATCGGCTCCGCTCCACTGCCGTTCTCACTCGCGCGGCCTGGCGTTACCGTCACGACCTGGCAGCCATCCACGCCAATGGAATCTCCGAGTTCGCCTTGGCCGTCGTGCCTGCCCTCGTCGCCGCGTGCCCGATCGTCGTTTGGGCGCATGAATGGGAAGTTCCTGATTGGAGCCGCTTGCTCGCTCCTGCCTTGCGGGTCCTCGCTCCTACCGCCAGCTTCGCCGCGGTCTCGGAGTCTGGACGGAGGACCATTGCCGGGGCGGGCTTCGCTGAGCCAGCCCGGATATTCGTCGTACCGAACCCGATTGATCCCGACGACGTGTGCGGGGCCGAGATCCACGATCGCCTCGAAACGTTGCGGGTCGCGTACGTCGGCACTCCGGCACGCTACAAGGGCTTTCACCTGCTTCCCGGCCTCGTCCGAGCGACGCAGGCGGATCCCGTGACTTGGATCGTCTTTGCCGGACCCGAGACGATGATGCCCGAGGTGTTCCAGGAGCTACGCGGCCTCGTCGTCGATCTCCGAGGCAAGGTGCGCGATGTTCGCGTCGCGTACGACAGTTGTGACGCCGTCGTCGTGCCCTCTCTGGAGGAGTCCTTCGGCCGTGTCGCTGCAGAGGCCATGGCGAACGGCCTGCCCGTCGTGGCGAGCGACCTCGAGGCCCTCAGAGACCTGCTTGGCAACGACGAGGCCGGACTCCTCGTGCCTCCCGGTGACGTCGACGCCATGGCTGCAGCCCTCCGGCGCCTTGCGGTGGATAATCGACTCCGCCAGTCCCTCGGTCAAGAAGGCCGCCGTCGTAGCCGGCGATTCGCGCCCGAACCTATCACGATGCGCCTCCAGCAGCTCTATTACTGGTCCCCCGAATCCGATCCCCTCGCGAACAAGCTCACTGCTGCGAGCATCGACTGACGCCTCCTTCTTTTCCACCTATGCCTCTATGCCTCTATTTCCCAAGCCTATTCACCACACCGCGTAGACGGGAACCGCGCGACCCCCCTCTCTCCCCCTGCCCAGTGCACCTAAATCACCTTTTCGAGACTTGATGACTTTCGCTTCTCAGCTCAAGCTTCTCCTCGTTACCGAGAAATATCTCTTGGCCAGGCCATCAATACATGAGGCACTGTCCAGGGCCTTCAATGTCACTACGCTATTCGTCGAGGACGGTTGGCCTCGTCGTGTGTCTGAGATTCGCCATTATAAGGAATACACAGCCATTCTATGGTTCGTCAGGTACAAACTACTCCGTCAGGCCGAAACATTTGATTGGGGCGACTATGCAGGGGAGCGAATCCTCTACGATCAGGACGCGCTACGTTTCCGTACCTCCGTGGGCTTCTTACCACCTGATACTAACTGGCCCGGGACCTTCAAGCGACACGGATTCAGTCTCTTGCTTGCAACCGGCAAGCGAACAGCGGAGCAACTCCAAGAGGTGGGAGTTCCAGCTGTGTGGTGGCCTAAGGCATTTGACCCGGTCAGATTATTCGATTTAGGAGGCCCGCGCTCGGGGATCTGTCACTTCGGGACCCTGTATCCGTCGAGACGTGCAATGCTCCATTACCTCCAGAGGATGGGCCTACCCATCGAACACCTCGTCATACCGTACGAGGACCTAAACCAGGTCCTCAATCAGTACAGTGCTTTAGTAGTATGTACACTCGCCAACACCTCGCGAACACTTTCTAGTCGTCTGCTCAACAGGTTGCATCCTGAATGGGGTCTTCGACTCACGTCTGGGCCTGAACCGATGCTGAAACTCTTCGAAGGTGCAGGGGCCGGATGCGCCGTGTTTTGCGACAGTATGCCGGAATTGGAGGACCTGGGCTTGATAGATGGTGACGGCATCATAGAATGGAAGGATTTTTCCGACTTAGAAGGTAAGCTACGCTATTACTTAGATCGTCCCGAGACGCTGCGCAGGATTGCAGCCCGTGGATCACTAGTTTGCAGGGAAAGGCACACATGGGATGCAAGAATGGGCCAGCTACGAGACATAGTTTTAGGGCATACATAGATCCTTACCGTCCGAGCCACGCGCGATGTTCCCCATGCGATCCACTAACCAGACCCGGCGGCGGGGTGTGGTTCCCGCCATCCCGCTGTCTGGTGGGGTAGCCTTGTCCAAAGGTTGCTTTCTTGCTTGCTTCTGAGTTTGAATCACCCTCTTCGTCCTTTCCGACGCTGCCCATATATCTAGTTCATTATTGTGCACCAGAATGGTGCGGTCGCGCGGTGACATCTCTTCTGGAATCAGAGGGTCTGAGTCCACTCATATCGGTTGTGGACAATGGCGGTGGTCAAGATCTCGAACGGATGCTGCCACCTGGTACCCGAGTTATTCGGCAAGATCGTAACCGGGGCTTTTCCGGTGGTGCCAATTCCGGCATCCTGGACTGGAGAGAGCGGTACCCTAGTAGCGCATATATACTAATTGGAAGTCACGATTGTCACGTGCGCCCGGATACCCTTAACCTACTTCTAAACGCTGCGGCTGCTCACCCTGAGTACGGTATTCTAGCGCCAAGTCTAGTCGGCCGCGAACACCGCCTGCCAGCGACAAGGGATATCCGTGACGGCGTCGGGCCTGTGCCCTGGGTGTCGGGAACCTGTATGCTTTTTAGGAGAGAATGCCTCGACACTGTTCGCGGGTTTGATGAGACTTACGGCTCATACTGCGAAGACGCCGATATATGCCTTCGAGCTGCGGACGCCGGCTGGTTGACTGGTGTCGTTGTCCGTAGCCATGGGTTTGGTCTCGGACAAGCTCATAGTGAGATCGGCGACGTGCTCGGTGGCGCCAACAAAGTGCTGCTAGCACGTCGAAGAGGCGGTATGCCGCAGTTTGTGATCGCGTTCTTCGGGCTCCTTGAGGAAACCGCCCGTAGTGCGTTGGGTGTTGCCTGGCCTTTTCGGCCGGCCGACGCTCGGGCGCGATCCCGACTTATGCTCGTCCGGCGTTCGCGAGCGTTGGCACGGGTGGTCAAGACGTATCGGAGGGTTCGCAAGCCACGCCTGCCCGGCGCCTGTCCTGACGGACGCTGCTCGGGCTCGAGGCGGTGATTCCGATCAAAGTCCGGTTCGGCGACAAGCTGCTCGGCACACAACCTGGAGAAGGAACCGGCCTTCGTCAATTAGGGTGCGCGCGCGAACTATTTGCGCTGGGGGGTGTGAGGTCGTAGTTCCAGTCGGGGTGCCAGTCGTGGCGGCGCAGGGGAAGGGCGGCGAGTTCGGTGTCGGTGACTTCGACGCCGGTCGGGTAGTAGCCCTGGTCGTATTCGGCGAGGATTCGCAGTCCGGTCTCGGTGGTAGTGGCGGCGACCAGTTCGACGATGACCTGGTAGGAAGTGAGCGGCTTGCCCCGCCAGTTTTTGGTGATGAAGCTGAACATGCGGTGTTCCACTTTGTTCCACTTCGAAGTTCCTGGCGGGTAGTGGCAGACGGTGATGGCCAGGCCGGTCTCGGCGGCCAGGGCGGCCAGTTCCTTTTTCCACAGTCGGTTGCGGTAGCTGTTGGATCCGCCGGCATCGGCAGTGACCATCAGCGTGGTGGCCTCGGGGTAGCGGTCTCGGCCCATGGTCTGCCACCAGCGGCGGATGGCGTTGACCGCGAACGCCCCGGTGTCGTGGTCGTCGCCGACGCTCATCCAGCCCTCGTTGCCGCCGAGGTCGTAGACCCCGTAGGGCATTGCTTTGGGGATCTCAGGGTCGGAGAAGTCGTGCACGTCGACCCGTTCGGGCCGGCCTTTGGGCTGCCACTCCCGCCCGCTGTTCGCCTTGGCGCCGTTGACCAATTCCTTCTTCTTACAATCGCAGCTGATGACCAGCTGACCCTCCGCCAGGCGCCGTCCGGCGAGGGCGTTGATGTAGTCGAACTGGCGGTTGCGGTCGGGGTGCTGGACACCCTCAACCATCTTGGCCGTCGCCTGGAGGCTGTAGCCCATGGCGTGCAACAGATAAGCCACTGACCGCTCACCGATCTGATGGCCCATGTCCTACAACGCCCGGGCCAGCTGGCGGGTCGACTTGAGCGTCCAACGCAGCGGCGACATCGGATCACCCCGAGAATCAGGCTCCACCAGGTCATCGAGGTCCAACAGCAGCGTCGGATCCACGTCCTCGAGTCGGGGACGGCCGCCGCCCTCGGCGCGCACCCGCCCCGTCGGCCCCTCGCCCGCATCGAACGCCTTGGCTCCCGCTATCACCGTGTTACGGCTCATCCCCGCCGCCTCAGCCACCACCGCCGGGCCGCCCCGGCCGATCAGGCGGGCCAATCGCCCCCGCCAGGAGCCGACGCTGCTTCTCATCGAGATGCCCGAACATGAACTCGAAGAACCCGCCAAGGCCCTCCGAGTCGATCTCCACCCCAAAACCCTACGCCCCCCGCTCCCCTCACGCGTGGATAGTAAATGCGCGATTCCTTACTACTCTTTCCACATCATTGACCCCGACTGGGGTCATGTGGGATCAAGGTCTCCGGCCACCTCCGGTTTCGTCATAATGGCTGACAACCCACGGCTTCGGTTGGGGGCCACGTCTGCTTTGCGGATAGTGGTGTCGATGGCGTTACCGCAGCGATGGTAGTGTCTCGCATCCAATTCCTGCCGCTGGTCCACGATCGGGCCCCGAGCATCGCCGCCTTTCGTTTCCGTCTGGTCTGGGTAAGGCCTCACGCCACGACTGAGTGAGCGCTGATGGTGTAGTTCCAGTCACCGTGCCACTCGTGCGGGATGAGCGGCACGGCGGCCAGTTCGGCGTCGCTGATCTTGACGCCGGTCGGATACCAG
>JAJYLA010000164.1 GCA_021788115.1 Actinomycetes bacterium
TCCGGGAGTCGACCCCGACGGCGTCGCGCTGGAGACGATCCTTACCGCTCCGATGGTCGTGGGGCACTGGATCAACGCCCAGTACTACTTCTCGACCGTCGACCCAGCCGTCCTCTCTGCCGGAGACAAGACCGCTCACAACATCGTCGCCGGGATCGGCGTGGTCCAAGGTGCCGGCGGGGACCTGCGAGTGGGCCTGCCGCTCCAGTCCCTCTTCGACGGGGAGCGCGCGTACCACGAGCCGATGCGGCTACTCGTCGCGGTCCAGGCACCCCTGGTATTGCTCGAGGCGGTCATAGCCCGTAACCCGGTGCTGCGCGAGCTGTTCGGCGGGCAGTGGGTGAACCTCGCGGCTCGCGAGAGCCAAGACGACGATTGGAAGATCCGCCGCTGCGACGGCACTTGGGTTCGATGGATCCCCGCCGCGGCTCAAAACAAGGAGGCACTCACCCGTGGATGATACCTGGGGATTGACACAGATGACCAAGGTGGAAGTCGTGGCCAATGGCGACGATGTCGTAGCGGTCACCGGCCTGTTTGCCGAGGTCGGCGCCAGGGGGTTCACCGCGGTCTCCAACGTGTCGGGCCTTGGCCATAGCGGTCACCATCAGGGGCGCCTGCTGTTCAATGACCGCACCTCTCTTACCTATCTCACCGTGGTGCTTCCCGCCGAGCGGGCCGCCGCGCTGATCAACGGTCTACGAGAGCTACTCAGCGACCGCTCCGGGGTCATGCTCGTCTCCGACACGTGGGTGAGCCGTCCGGAGTACTTCCGGTGAGCTCCACCACCTGCCGGGAGGGTGTGGTGGGTGGTGGCGCGCGCCGTCTGCGCGGGCGGCCACGCCCTCGGTTGGCACCTGTAGGGCCCGAGGACAGCCGGACGGACCCGCCTCTGGTCATTGCCGGTGACGACCAAGAGGTTGATTTTGGCCGATCTGTTCCTTCTGAGCCACGGGGAGACCGCATCCCCATTCGGGTGGTGATCCACAATTCGCTCGACCGCCTCGTACTCCGCCCCATCCCCAAAATCACGCTGGCCGAGTATCGAAGGTGCTTCCCCCCGGCGCGTAACTGCCACCTGAACCAAGCGCGGGCCCTACCCGGCAAGCATTCGGCGTTGCTGCAGTTCAACGAGCCCCTGACCGACGGCCGGGCCCTGACCGATGTGGCGGTGAGGTGCGCTCGCTCGTGACGGGTGCTCGGCCGGCGCCTAGTAACGATGCTCGCGTGGACCCAGGTGAGAATGGGGAGCGGAGTGGACCGCGCCCTTCGATCGTCCGCTGCGGCGATGGAACCCGGGTGGTCGACGGCAGTGACCGGTCGATAAGTCTCGCGGTCGCCCTGCTGCGGGCCGGCGAGGTGGTGGCGGTGCCCACCGAGACGGTCTACGGTCTTGCCGCAGACGCGTCCAACCCTGAGGCCGTTTTGCGTGTGTTCGCTGCCAAGGGCCGCCCTGGCGACCATCCGTTGATCGTCCACCTGGGAAGGGGAGCAAACCTCGCCGACTGGGCACGACACATCCCGGACCAGGCATCCCGCCTGGCCGAGGCGTTCTGGCCCGGTCCCCTCACGATGGTGCTGGACCGGCACCCGTCAGTTCTCGACGCGGTCACCGGAGGGCAGGACACCGTGGCCCTGCGGATCCCCTCTCATCCGGTGATCCAGAGGATCCTCCAAGACTTGGGTGGAGGGGGGCTTGCCGCCCCATCGGCCAATCGCTTCGGGCACGTGAGCCCCACGACGGCGCGCCATGTGTGCGACGGGCTGGCTGATTCGGTCGGGCTGGTCGTGGACGGCGGTCCGTGCGAGGTGGGCGTCGAGTCGACCATCGTGGCGTTCGAAGCGGACGAGGTGGTGATCCTGCGACCCGGCGGCGTGGCTCCCGAAGCCATCGAATCTGTTATCGGACGTCAGGTGAGCACCGGCGCGGCAGGGGTGGTACGCGCACCGGGCATGTTGGCTTCCCACTACGCCCCGGCGACCCCGCTCGAGCTGTGCTCCGCCGACGAGGCTGCTCCACGAGCATCCAAGCTCGTGTCGCTGGGCAAACGGGTGGGCGTGCTGTCCTTGGGGAGAACAGACGTGCCCGGGGCGGCGGCGACCTGGGATGCAGGTGGCGACATGGCCGGATTCGCGCGCTCTCTTTACCACTTCATGAGGCAGGCAGATGCCGAGGCACTTGACGTGCTCGTGGTGGCGCTACCCCCCGTCGAAGGGCTCGGGCTTGCGGTCCAAGACCGCCTGCGCCGCGCCGCGCACCGGCCCGTCTCCCCAGACCGCTACGATCACGACCACTGATGCGTCCGAGAAGGCGGCGATCGACGCCCGCGAAAGACGGTGCTTTTTAGCACAAGCACGGCGGGCCCCCGGCGAGACCGACCGGGGCGGGTGGTCGTCGTCACCGGGACCGCGGCCGAAGCCGGCAAGACCGGGTGACTGCCAGAGAAGCTGAAGAGTTGCGGCACGCCGGTATAGAGGAGACGCTTCCGACTGATTTCGGGAGGCCGAGTGGCGCCCCCGATCATCGCGGTGCGCCAACTGGCGTCGGCGATGGCTCCGGTCTGCGTATCCAAGCTGAGCCCTCCCCGTGAGCAACTACGCGTCGACCGGCTGGTGGCGGTGAACGGTGTGGTCGTGCCCCACCAAGGCACCGTACGAGGCGCTACCGACCTGACGTGCGTATTTCGCCAAGAAGCCGTTCCCGCCGGGAAGAGGCGGTTCCTGCCACAGCCGCCGCCGCCGGGTGATCTCGGCTGAGGTGACCAGGAGGTCGAGGCGCCGTTCCTCGATGTCGATGAGGATCTGGTCGCCATCGGCGACGAGTCCGATTGGCCCGCCGACCGCGGATTCGGGAGCGACGTGACCGATGGACAACCCGGTTGTGGCACCGGAGAAGCGGCCGTCGGTGATCAAGGCGACGTCGTGACCGTGGCTACTCCCGTTGACCGCCGCTGTCACGGCCAACATCTCGGGCATTCCAGGGCCGCCACGGGGGCCCTCACCGCGGACGACGAGGACGTCGCCCGGGCGCAGCGTGCCCGAGCGGACATAGGCCATGGCCGGCTCCTCACCCTCGAACACCCGCGCCGTGCCGGTGAAGCGACGGACCTTCAATCCGGCGACCTTCACCACCGCTCCATCGGGAGCGAGCGAGCCGTATAGGATCGCGAGCCCGCCCTCTTCATGCAAGGGGTGATCGATAGGGCGAACGACCGAGCCGTCCGGACTTGGGACATCGAGAGCAGTGAGGTTCTCCGCGAGGGTCGCCCCGGTCACGGTCAGGCATTCGCCGTGAAGTAGACCAGCATCGAGTAGCGCCTTCAGCACAATCGGCATGCCCCCCACCCGGTCGAGATCTGCCATCACGTACTGGCCCCCGGGCCGGAGATCCGCGAAGTGGGGGACCCGTCGGCCAATCCGATCGAAGTCATCGAGCGAGAGAGCCACTCCCGCTTCGTGCGCGATGGCCATCAGGTGGAGCACTGCGTTGGTGGAGCCGCCGAGGGCCATCACGGCCGTGATCGCGTTTTCGAACGCCTCCCGGGTGAGGATATGGCGCGGTCGCAAGCCTGCCTCGAGGAGGTGCACTGCGGCTGCGCCGCTTCGATAGGCGATGTCCTCGCGGCGGGAGCCGCCCGCTGGCGGCGTCGCAGACCCCGGCAGGGCCATCCCGAGCGCCTCAGCCTCGGCGGCCACGGTGTTCGCGGTGTACATACCTGCGCACGACCCCTCTCCCGGGCAGGCCACCCGCTCGATCTCCTCGAGCACTTCGACTGACATGTGCCCGGCACTCACCGCTCCGACCCCTTCGAAAACGTCTTGGACGGTCACAGGGCGACCTCGGTGCAAACCGGGCATGCTGCTACCTCCGTAGACGAAGACCGTGGGGATGTCTAGCCGGGCTGCCGCCATCAGCATCGCCGGGAGGCTCTTGTCGCAGCCGGCAATGGTGACGAGCGCGTCGAAGCGCTCCGCGACGGCCATGCACTCGACCGAGTCGGCAATGAGGTCCCGGCTCGGTAGGGAAGCCCGCATCCCGCTATGTCCCATCGCGATGCCGTCTGACACGGCGATGGTCGCGAACCCGAGCGCAACCGCGCCTGCATCGACGACTCCGCGCCGCGCGGCCGAAGCCAGCCGCGACAACCCCATGTTGCATGGCGTGACGTCGTTCGCAGCGGCAGCGACCCCGATCTGAGGCTTGTCGAAGTCGCCGTCCTCGAACCCGACCGCTCGCAGCATCGCCCGGGCCGGGGCCCTCGCCACACCGGCGGTGACTTCGCGGCTTCGCCTATTCGGATCCTTAGCGATCTGCATACGAAGAAGATATCATGAACGATAATACGTATGTCAAATCAGGAGATGGGTCTCGCGGTGGTCGGAGTCGGGCTCGGAGGCGAGCACGACGCAACCGCCGCAGCCATGCCCGCTCTCGTCGCGTCACGGACGTCGACCTAGGCCGTACCGAGCTCCTCGGAGCCAGACGACCTGTGGTCGCAGCGGCCGAGGCCACCATCGTCTCCCCTGGGTTTGGCCTCACATCCTCCGAGAGCCGGACCGCTCCGGGGGTCTGTGCCACTGACCGGGTCGCATGCCGCTCGACGGGCACTCCACGAGCGCGTGCCGCCTCTGATCTCGCCGAGATCTCGCGTGCCGGGTGCGTGCTCCACCATCAGGGCCGCGCCAGTATCGAGGATGCGGCTCGCAGCCCCGCCGGCTCGCCTCGGCAACTGATCCCGCGGTGCTCACCGGATCGCTCTATTTCGTCGCCGAGGCCCGCCGATACTTGAATCCTGGGACGTTCGGTTGCGTAACTGCCTTGCCGGTAGGTCCGGCGCGGTCACCAAGGGCTCACGCCTGATTCGTGCACTTGTATACGAACTACAATTCGTATAATGTGGTGCGTATGATGAGCGATGTAGGGATGTCGAGCAGCCAGTGCTGCACTCCGGCACGGCCAGGATGGCGGCGTCAGCGGGTGGTCGGGGTCGACCTGTGGGCGGACTGCCCCTCCGGTGGGCAGCAGGTGATGGCCATGGCGCGCTGTGCTGCGACCGCCACGCACCTCCGCCTTGCCACTGTGATGGAAGAGCACCGCCACGAAGGAGAGCCGGAAGACGACAACGAGGACGGTGTTTTCCGTCTGCGCTTCTTGGCCCGCCGCGACGACGTTCACGTGACCGACGAGGCGATCTGGGAGCTCCTGGTCAGGCTGCCCCGAGGGCTGCGGTGGTCGCGGCTGGCCAAGCTGGAGGAGTTCGACGGCATCCCGAACTTCGTCCCGCTGCCGGCGCTGCCATGACCGGAATCACCCCCTCCCACAAACGAAATCAGCAAGGAGCAGTACATGAGCACTGGAAGTAATGGGGCGGTCCCGATCACCGTCGCCTACGGCGACGGTATCGGCCCGGAGATCATGGAGGCCACCCTTCGTATCATCATGGCCGGCGGCGCCGAGCTGGACGTGACGACGATCCGGATTGGCGAGGCGGTCTACGCGGCGGGCAACACCGCCGGCATCGAACCGGAGGCCTGGGAATCCTTGCGCAGGACCAAGGTCTTCCTGAAGGCTCCCATCACGACGC
>JAJYLA010000165.1 GCA_021788115.1 Actinomycetes bacterium
CAGCCTCCCTCGCTTTCTCGGGCAGGTGCTGGGCAGCGGCGCCTTCGGCCTGCTTCTCGCCGCCTCAGGCCCGTCGATGCTCGCCGCTTACCGGAGGGCCGGCCGCGACGGGGCGAAGGCAGCGCTGCTCGCCCGCGCCGTCGCCGGACTGGATGCCGGGGTCCTCGCCAGCCACGGCGAGTCGTTCTCCGCTGCGCTCGAGCGGCGCCTGCGCCCCGAGATGGTGAGGAAGCTGTCGTGGCACGGTGACCGGGGCCACCGCCTGATTCTCGTGTCGGCCTCGCTGGCCGTGTATCTGGAGCCACTGGGCAGGCGCCTCGGCTTCGACCAGGTGATCGCGACGGATCTCGAGGTCAACCCCGACGGTATTCTCACCGGCCGCATCGCCGGCGTCAACGTGCGGGCCCGGCAGAAGGCGATCCGCCTCACCGAGGTGCTCGGGCCCGGCCCCGTCGAGCTGTGGGCCTACGGGAACAGCCGGGGCGACCGGGAGATGCTGGCCATGGCCGACCACCCGGTGATCGTGGGCCGGCGCATCGGCCGGCGGCCCCGCTGAGCTGAGCGCCCCGGGAGGGTGTGCCGCGTGCCGGCCGGCGGGGCCGGCGGGGCCGGCGGGGCCGGCGGGGCCGGCGGGATTCTCGGAGTGACTTTGCGTACTTGGCGTGAGATGACGGCCTGTAGGCCGGGATTTCACTCCAAAAAAGCGAGATCACTCCAAGAAGGTGCACGGGGAGACCGACACGGACCGCCTCGCCCGAGCCAACGCGATACGCCGGCGCACCCCGCCGGCGCACCCCGCCGGCGCACCCCGCCGGGCTCTGTTCCGCGGTCCCTGCGGGATCGGACAGACTGTGTCAATGGCACCACGAGCGCTTATCACCGGGATCACCGGCCAGGACGGCTCCTACCTAGCCGAGTTCCTGCTCGACAAGGGGTACGAGGTGACGGGCCTGCACCGGCGGAGCAGCACGGTGACCTTCGAGCGGATTTCCCACCTCACGGACCGGTTGACCCTGGTCTCCGCGGATCTGCTCGATGAGGCGTCCATGCTCCGGGTGCTGCGGGACCACCGCCCGAACGAGGTGTACAACCTCGCCGCCCAGTCCTTTGTCCAGACGTCGTTCGCGCAGCCCGTGCTGACCGGGGAGGTCACGGCCCTCGGCGTGACCCGCCTGCTGGACGCCATCTTGCTGGTGGACCCGTCGATCCGCTTCTACCAGGCGAGCTCCAGCGAGATGTTCGGCAAGGTGGCCGAAGTGCCCCAGACCGAGGGCACCCCGTTCCATCCCCGGAGCCCGTACGGGGTGGCCAAGGTGTACGGCCACTGGATCACGGTCAACTACCGGGAGAGCTACGGCTTGCACGCCAGCTCGGGGATCCTGTTCAACCACGAGAGCCCGAGGCGGGGGCTGGAGTTCGTGACGCGCAAGGTGACCCACAGCGCCGCGGCCATCAAGCGTGGGATGAAGAAGACCGTCGCCCTCGGCAACCTCGACGCGCAGCGGGACTGGGGGTACGCGCCCGACTACGTCCGGGCGATGTGGCTCATGACTCAGCAGGACGCGCCGGGCGACTACGTGGTGGCCACCGGCGAAACGCACTCCGTGCGCGAGCTGTGCCAGATCGCCTTCGACCAGGTGGGTCTCGCCTGGCAGGACCACGTGGTGGTCGACGAGCAGTTCTTCCGGCCGGCGGAAGTCGACCTGTTGATCGGCAACCCGGCCAGGGCCAGCGGCCACCTCGGCTGGAAGCCCGAGGTGGGGTTCGAGGAGCTCATCCGGCTGATGGTCGACGCCGACGTGGCTGCCCTGGCGAAGCTCTGAACCGCCGGTCGGGCCGCGCCCGGGGCGGTGCGGCGCCGCCTTAGGCCTTGTGGGCGAAGATGCCGAGCGCGGTGCCGGACCAGCCGGGCACGTCCTTCGCGGGGTCACCGAAGAAGGTGGCGCTGCCGAAGGGGTAGACCGTCCCACCGGCGCCGATCATCCAGTAGCCATGGCCGTCGGCGGTCGGTGCAACCCCGGTCACCGTGTCGCGGACGCCGATCCCGGGCAGCGATCCCACGAACCCGGCATCACCGAAGCTGAAAATCCCGCCGTCCTGGCCGATCAGCCAGTACCCGTGGCCGCTCGCGGTGGGCACCATCCCCACGATCGGCTTGTTGAGGCGCAGCGACCCTGTCGACCCGTAGAAGTGGGCGTCGCCGAAGCTGAAGATGCCGCCGTCGGCGGCGACGAGCCAGTAGCCCTTCCCGTCGGACGTCGAAGCCATGCCGACGATCGGCTCGTTGAGGCGCAGCGACCCCGTCGACCCGTAGAAGTGGGCGTCGCCGAAGCTGAAGATGCCGCCGTCGGCGGCGTAGAGCCAGTAGCCGGCCCCGTCGTCGGTCGGCGCCATCCCGAGCATCGGCTGGTTGAGGTGGAGCTTGCTCGCGGACCCGTAGAACTGTGCGTCCCCGAAGATGAAGACCGCCCCTCCACTGGTGACCTCCCAGTAGCCGGCGGCGTCCACCGTCGGGGCGAGGCCGACCACCGAGGGGCCGTAGCCGGTTCCCGCCATGGACCCGAGGTACGGGGCCGCACCGAAGGCGTCCACCTGGCCGCCCGACGCCACCACCCAGTAGCCGTCGTCGCCGTTGCCCTGCGCGCTGACCGCCGTGCTGTCGATGGCGAACCAGTCCGAGCGCAGCCCGACGTCGGCGGCGAACTGGCTGCCGGTGACGGCCAGCGACCCGGTGGCGCCCGACACCACGACCTGGAGCACCCGCCCGCCCAGGTCCCCGAGTCCGTTGCGGGCGGTGACGGTGATGGACTCGAGCGTGCCGACCTGCGGGAAGGCGGCTTGAACGGTGCTTGTGGGGATCGTGACGGTCCAGTCGTGGTTCGGGTTCGACGGCGTCGCGTCGCCGGCGTCGACCACGGCGGGAAAAGCACCGCCCGCCGTGTACCCCCCGGTCGACGACGAGAACTCGGTCAGCGCCGGCGCACCCGAGGACCATACGCGGATCTGGCCGGCGGTGCTGGTGGCAGCCTGGTCGCTGTAGGTCGTGTAGGTGCTGTATCCCGGATCGCCGGAGACGTCGGGGTCGCCCTGGTACACCTGGCAGGCGGTGGTGTCGCAGATCGGGTTGGCGCCGCCGGCGGTGTAGGCCCAGGCATAGCTGCGCGCCGCGACCGCCTGGGCCTCCAGGGCGGCCTCGCCGCCGTAGGCACCCCACGACGCCGGCGACTCGGCGGGCACCACCGCCCTGACGTAGTCCTCGAGTGCGACGACGTTGAGGGTCTCGCCACCGGCGAGAACCTGGATCTGACCCTCGAAGGGACGCCAGGTCCCCCCGGGCCATGACACCCACGCGACGCCCCCGGTCGGCGTGTAGGCCGGGGACCCGGCGGAGAGGGTCCGGACTGTTCCGGTGGAGTCTTTCACCGTGACGCTGGTGTCTCCGTCGAGCTCGACCAGACGGACCGTGATGGTGGCGCCCGGGGCGACGGCACCCATCGTGGTGCCGCCGTAGTAGTGGCCGAGTATCCACTGGTAGCTCTGGCCCGCGAGCGCGTACCCGTAGGCCCCGTACTGGCCCATGCCCCGCCCGTGACCCCAGCCGTGGCCGACGATCGTGAGCGACGGGGGCAGGGAGGCGGCGGCCGGGCGTGCGGGCGTGAGCACCGGGAGGGCCGCCGCGACCGCCGAGCAGGCACACAGCAGCAGCCGGCGGACCCTCGGGAAATTGGTCACGTGTTATGGTCGGCATCCTCGGCGCGGAGCTTGAGGCTGCGGGCAGGTTCGCCCCGACGGGCGGCGCAGCGCGCCCTCCGCCGGGGGCCGCGGCGCAGGCTGTCCCGGCGCCGCTCAGGTCAGCCAGTAGCCGAGGTTGTAGAGCATCTGGAAGAAGGCGGCGGCCATCACGGACGCCGTGACCACCGCCAGGGTCGTGCCCGCCCACCGCCGCAGCAGCAGGGCGGCGCCGGCGAACAACGGCACGGCGAGGCTGACGAACCGGGCCTCGCTCTCCGTCGACGAAAAGTGCGTGTTGCCGTAGGGGTAGATCGTCGTGCACGCCGCGACGAGAACGATCACCGCGGCGAACACGAGCCATGTAGCGGGCAAGGCGGTAGCCCTGAGCGCCGGCAGGCGACGGACCCGCCGGGCCCGCCGGGCCCGCCGGGAGAGTATCGCCGCCGCGACCAACCAGATCAGAAGCACGCCGGCGGCGAACAGCATGGTGTCGTCGAGGATCCAGACGATGCGCAGGTTGGCGTAGGTCACCGACGAGCCGCCGGCGGCCGGGCCGGCCCCGACGAAGTAGTGCTCGAGGGCGACGGCGTTGCGGTAGAGCCCGACGAAGGGAGGGTTTTCCGAGCGGTGCCAGAGCTTTTGCACCGACACCAGCTGAAAGGGCTTGTCGAATCGGGCCCACAGGTACAGGACGTAGGCGCCGAGGCCCACCCCGCTCAGGACCACGTAGCCGGCGGTGCGCAGCAGCCCCCGCCCGACGAGCAGGGCGCCCACGGCGATGGCGACGGTCAGCGCCACCGACTCGGGGGACGTGGCGGACCCGGCCGCGGCGACAGCAGCGGCCAGGAAGAAGCGCCGTCGCTCCATCAGCGCGAGGGCGCCGACGATCTCGAGAGCGAAAAGGGCCTCGGAGTAAGGGGCGAGAAAGAACAGCGACGCCGGGTACCAGGCGAACAGGGCGGTCGCCACCAGCGCGACGCGACCGCCGAAACGGCGGGCGACCAGGGTGTAGAGGATCATGGACGCGCCGACGAACGCGGCCCAGGAGACGAGCGTGGCGGCGTCGACGTAGCTGAGCAGTCCCGCCCCCAGTGCGTGCACAAGGCGGACGACGAGGGGGTAGCCGGGGAAGAACGCCGTCAGCGCCGGCACCGACGCCGGGTAGCCATGGGCGGCGATGAGGAGGTAGAAGCCGCTGTCCCAGCGGTCGAAGGCTCCCAGCCAGGTCCCCGCGTCGAGCGTGCCGCCGGGCAGGTGCTGGCGCGACTGCGGCAGCAGGCTGATGACCAGGTGGGCGAGCAGAACCCCGACGACCACCCGTGACACCGCCAGCCACAACGGTATGCGCACCGAGGCGGGCAGCCATGGTCGCCGCGATGCGGCCTGGGCGGGCGGAGAGGCTTCGACGACGCCCCCGGCCGGAACGAGCCGCGCCACGGGCTCGTGGGCCGTGCCCTGAGGGTCGTCCGGCGCCGCCGGTACGGAAGCGCTCCCGGCGCTCATGCCACCCGGCTGTATACGGCCCCCGGGTCCGCCGGCCTCACGAGGCGACCCCCACCGCGGGTGCGGGCAGCGTCTGGCCCGAAGCGGAGCCCCACGCGCGGGCGTCCCCGAAGGGCAGGATCCCCGCCGCGGCGGTCGCCAGCCAGTAGCCCCGCCCGTCGGGTGTGCGGGACATGCCCACCACGGGAGCAGGGAGGCCGGCGGCGCCGGCCGAGCCCGCGTAGGCGGCGTCCCCGAAGGAGAACACGCCCCCGTCGCGCGCCACCAGCCAGTACCCGCGCCCGCTGGGCGTCGCGGCCATCCCCACCACCGGCTGGTTCAAGGGGATCCCGCCCGTCGACCCGTAA
>JAJYLA010000038.1 GCA_021788115.1 Actinomycetes bacterium
CAAGGAGATCCCCTACAACCCCTGCGCCCGGCCAAACCCCAACCCCAACCGGAACAACGGCTTTCGCTCAGGAGCTGGCCTCGTCCTCGCCCCACCCCCTGCTCCCGAGAATCGAGGTTAGTCACTCCCTCGCGGTTCCTAACCGCCCTGCTCCCTCCGGTCGCATTCAACCGGAACGGGTGGTCGCTTTCACTGGAATGCTCAATTACGAGTCGAGCTTCACTCGCGGTGGAGGGAGAGTGCCAGGCTGGGGAAGGCGAAGGAGAGGAGGAAGGCGACGGCTCCGACGCCTGGAATCGGCACGGTACCCTTTCCGCTGCACCGGAAGCCGACGATCTCGCCCTCGCTGGCGTCGAAGTCCTTGGTTCGGCTGGAGTTCCGTCCATTGCGGACTTGCAGGGTGTGACGTCCAGGCTCGATTGCCTGCTCGAACTTGTCGTTCATCTCGACCGACCCGACGCGCTCTCCGTCGAGCACGACGTCGTACGTGCCACGGCGGACCTCCGCGCCGATGGCTTTGTGAGCCACCTTCAGCGTTGCGGGCATGGTTGGTCTCCTCCTGTTGGTAGGTGGTGCTTCCCTCGATCGCTCGGCGTCACGCGTGCGCTTCGGTCACCCACGGCTGCCGGTCACGAGTCGTTCACGGTCGAACATCGCGGCCACGACGCGCCAGGCGAGCAGGTCGAAGGCGAGGAGCGCTGCGGCGAGAGCGATCGCGAGGGCGGTCGAGACGGTGATGACGTTCAGCGACATCAGTACCAAGATCGCCAGCGGCGGGGCGCTGCCGAGCACGCTTAACTGCTGCGCGGCGCGCACATCCGTGGATCGGGTGGAGACCGCGATCCCGATCCAGACCGCCCAACCGGCGAGCAAGGGCGTGAACAGCAGCTGGACCAGCACGTGGGTCCCGGCGTAGATGGCTGAGACGATCGCCGGATGGGCGAACAGCGCGGCGATGGCGAGGAAGATCCCGAAGACCGCGTAAGCGACGACGAGCGTCGGGACGAAGGCGGCGAGCGCCTTTGCGATGAGGAGCTCCTCGCGGCGGATCGGGGTGGAGAGCACTGGCTCGAGCGTGCCCTGGTCGCGTTCTCCGACGACGGAGTAGGCGGAGATGACCGACGGCATGATCACGGGGACGACGAGCATGTAGAGCAGCGAGAGCCCGACGCGCAGGGTGACGGCCTTTCCGGTGGCGTTGGCGGCGATCAGCTGGATCGTTGGCAGGGCGATGAACAGCGCTGGCGTTGCGGCCATGGTGGCGATCACGAAGCGGTTGCGCCGGTAGTCACGCAGCTCTTTGTGGAGGATCGCACCGACCCGGGTCCAGCTGAAGCTCATCGGCTCTTCGCCTCCACGTCCTCGTTGACCAGCTCGAGATAGACGTCTTCCAGCGAGTGGCGGGACTCGGCGAGCGACAGGATGTCGGCTTCGGCAGCAACCAGCGCTCGCGCCAGGGCGGGCGTGGCGAGGTCGGGGTCCGAGACGGCCAGCGTGTAGCCCGACGGCGTCTGCTCCCATCCCTGCACCTCGCCCACCGCGCCGAACACCGCCTCGGGGTCGGCGAGAGGAGCGCGCAGCCGTACGTCCAGGGAGCGCCGGAACAGCTGCTGACGCAGCTCGTCGGGTCGGCCGATCAACCGCAGCGTGGTGTTGAGGATCGCCACGCGGTCGCACAGCCGTTCGGCTTCCTCCAGGCGGTGCGTGGTCAGGAAGATCGTCACGCCGCGCTCACGCAGCGACGCGATCAGCTCGTGGACCTCGCGAGTCGCGACGGGATCAAGGCCCGAGGTCGGCTCGTCGAGGAACAGCACCGCCGGGTCGTTGAGCAGCGCACGGGCGAGGGCAACGCGCTGGCGAAGTCCCTTGGACAGCGAGCCGCACAGGTCACGAGCCCGCTCGGCAAGATTGACCGCACCCAGGGCGCGGTCGATGTGCCCGCGCACGTCGTCGAGCTCGTAGAGGCCGGCGAAGCACTCGAGGTTCTCCAGCACCGACAGCCGTAGGTACAGGCCCGGCGACTCCGGCATGATCGAGATCCGCGACCGGATCGCCGGTCCGTTCCTCGGGCTCAACGGGACTCCGGCCACGGTCGCCGATCCGGAGCTGGGCGCGATCAGCGTTCCGAGGGTCCGCACCGTCGTCGTCTTGCCCGCACCATTGGGCCCGAGGAAGCCGAACACCTCGCCGACGCCGACCTCGAAGGTCACGTCGTCGAACGCGACGCGCTTGGCGAAGTGCTTGCTCAAGTGCTCGACCACCACCGCAGGCTCGCGCTTGGAGCCGTCGAGGGCCGACACAGGACCGTTCAGGCCAGCGTCACCGGCTGCCTGCGCTGCCGGCGGGCGGGTCACTCGAACCTCACGGGGCTACCGGAACGCTCCGGTGATTCACTGCGGGCGGCCACCACGAAACGTCCCCGTGGGCCGGAAAGCCAGTGGGACGATGCCGCGTCGCCCCCGCCGGCTTCCGCCGCGCGTCGCGGACGCGCGGCGGCCGCTGCCCGATGCACATGACTGAACGGTAGCAGGTGAGCTAGCCAGTCTGCTAGATTTCTGGTCATGCAGCCAGGATCGGCGGCGGACGAGCCGGCGCGCACCTTCATCGAGACGGCTCGGCGGGCGCAGATCGCCGCGGCGGCGATCGACGCGATTGCCGAGCTCGGCTATGCCGGAGCGTCCTTCGCGCGCATCTCGGAGCGCGCGGGGATCAGTCGAGGCCTGATCAGCTACCACTTCGCCGACAAGGAAGACCTCATCCGACAGGTCGTCCACCAAGCGGCCGAGGAGGCCATCGCCTACATACGCCCTCGGGTCCTCGCCGAGTCGACCGGCCCGGGGATGCTGCGGGCCTACATCGAGTCGAACCTCGCGTTCATGCGGGATCACCGCAGCAACGTGATCGCGATGACCGAGATCGCCCGCAGCACGGAAGGGGGACGGAGCTACCAGGAAGACACGGCTGTGCTCAACGCCGTCGGTGCCCTCGAGCACGGGCTGTCGGGATTCCAAACTGCCGGCCAGTTCCGTCCGGACTTCGATCCCCACGCCATGGCCATCGCGATCCGGGCCGCGGTCGAGGCCGCCTCACCTCGACTGGCGTCGGACCCGGACTTCAACATCGACAGTTACTCGCGCCAGATCGTCACCATCTTCGACCTGGCAACCCGTCCCCACGACACGCCATGACCGCTGCGGCGGCCGCCGGCTCGGGATCGGGCTGTTGCGGGAGACGTCGGCGCCTCGTGTCGAGGTCGACCTCAGGAGCTGCGACCGGCTCTTCCCCTCCCAGGACTTCGTGCCGCAGAAGGGGTTCGGGAACCTCATCGCCCTCCCGCTCCAGGGCAGCTCTCGCAAGCAAGCCAACGCGGTCTTCCTCGATACGCCGTCGATGACGCCCTGGCCCGATCAGGGGGCCTTCCTCTCGTCGATCCGGCGGCTCTCGGCCAGCGACGCGAGGAGCATCGGCGACGCCATCCGGGTCGCCGCCGGCCCCGGGACGGCCGGGCCGGCCAGCGTGGCCCCTTCGAGGCCCCCCGGGCCGCCTGCCCCGCCGGTGGTCACCGCCACGCTCGAGGCGATGCTGGCGATCGGCCGGATCGGCCTCCCCCCGGCGCTTGTCGCCTCGCTCAAGCATCTCGCCCCGTTGCACAACCCCGAGTTCCACCAGCGCGAGCAGCTCCGGCTCTCGACGTGGAACACCCCGAGGACGGTCCGCTGCTCGACGAGGACCTCGACCGGCTCTACCTCCCCCGGGGCCTGCTCGACGACCGGCGCCCGATGACGTCCGCCCGAGGGCTCAGCTTCACCGGCCAGCTCAGCGTCGCCCAGGAGGACGCCGTCGCCGCGCTCGCCGGCCACGTGTGGGTGCCGAGAACCCATCCGCCCAGCTCAGGCGACCATCCGGTACTCGTGGATGCGTGGATGAGTCCGCCCAGAGGGTCGGTTCTTCGTAGCCTGGCGAGGTCGACGTCGCCGATGAGCGCCGGAGGCGAGTCGAGCGCGGACGGCGCACGCTGCTCCAAAGAGCGGTGGGGGCGGTGGGCGTTGTAGTGCTGGACGTACTCGGAGAGCACGGCTTCGAGATGGCGGCGGCCGAGGATGAGCATCCGCTCGAGGCATTCGCCCCGTAAGGTGCCGATCACGCGCTCGCAGATGGCGTTGGCCCGGGGGCGCGGACGGGGCTCTTCACGATCCTGATGCCCTCCGCAGCGAACACGGAATGAAAGGAAGCGGTGAACCTGGTGTCGCGATCGCGGATGAGGAAACTTGACCATGCTGCTGCCGGCGGGGAGGAGTACGCCGATGTTGAAGCTAGTGAGGATGGAACGGCCGGCTCCGTTCCGCAGAAAGATGCGTGGGTCATCCACCGTCTCTAGCGGACGGAGCCACTACCGGAAGGAGCCGGCCAATGCCCATTTCTTGCTCACCCTGATGCTGTTTTCGTCGGGTTGGATGTTCACAAGCACTCCATCTCGGCAGGGATCCTCGGTCCCGGTCAGGACAGTCCCGATGTGGAGAAGATCTTCAATGACGAGGAGTCGGTTCGTCGCTTGGTGGGTCGTCTGGGCGAGGCGAGCCTGGTGTGGGCCTGCTACGAGGCCGGCCCGACCGGTTATGACCTGCATCGACTGCTGAGCTCGCTGGGGGTGCACTGTTCGGTGGTGGCCCCGTCGATGATCCCCAAGGCCCCGGGGGACAAGGTCAAGACTGACAGCCGTGATTGCCGTCGCCTGGCCCGGCTGTGTCGGGCGGGCGAGCTGGTGGCCATTCGGGTGCCCTCACCGCTGGAGGAGGCGGTGCGGGATCTGTGCCGGACGAGGGGGGACATGGTCGAGGACCTGACCCGGGCGCGTAACCGCCTGACGAAGTTCCTGCTGCGCCACTCGAGGGTCTGGCGGGGCGGGTCCAACTGGACACACAAGCATGAGTCGTGGCTTGCGGCCCAGCGCTTCGACGAGCCGGCGCTACAGACCACCTTCGAGCATTACCGGGCGGTGGTGCTCTGCCGTGACGCCCAACTGGAAGCGGTGGAAGCAGACCTGCGATCGTGGTTGGCGCGGCCACCTTTCGCCGAGCCGGCCCGCCGTCTGGGCGCCTACCGGGGGGTCACCGCCATGGGTGCGTTGAGCTTGCAGGCCGAGGTCTGCGACTGGCGGCGCTTGGGCCGCGCCGCGCGGCGATGTCATACAGCTCCAGCACCCGGTTCTTCTTCGCTTCGAAGTCCGGATCGGCCGAGGCCTTCCAGGTCTTCATGGCTTGAAAGGACACCTCCTCGTCACGTAGCAGCAGCCTGAGGCCCTCATGGGAGATGTCATCGACCACCCCCTCGGCCACCAAGAAATCGGCCAGTTTCGACAAGCTCCACGTCGAGAACGGCAACCCATGATCACCCGGACGAGACAAGGCGATCTTCTGGATCTGCTGGCGTTGCGGCAGCGTGAAGGTCGGCGGCCGGCCACCCGAGTACCTCGGGTACAGCGAGTCGAACCCATCGGCGTTGAAGTTGTTGATCACCTCCCGCACCCGATCCGCGCTGGTGAAAGTCACCTTGGCGATCCCCGCCACATCCATTCCCTGCACCGACAGCAGCACCATCTGCGCCCGCCGCCAAGTAACAACCGACCCCGACGAACGGCGAACGATCCGCAGCAGCCGGTTCCCCTCGTCGCTCGTCACCTCCCTGACCCTCAAACCTTCCCGAGCCGCCACCACCTCCGATCCGACACCCAACACGTGCCCGATCAGCGTGCGCGACCCACAACGCCAAGCGGTGGACCTACAAGGCGAACGTTTCCGGACGCGGCACTGGTGCGGTTCTTCGGGTGAGCGGCGGAGGCATTCGTCGGGTTCTCGGCCGGGTCAGCCGTGTCCCTTGGGGTACCGAGCCGAGGGGTCTGACGCGTCTGGGGTCGCAGGTTTCCATTGGGGGATTCGACCTCGGCAGCGTTCGCGCGGCGGTTGATCGCCGACTTCTCCGCCCTCTGACATACGCCGACCTACCGGTGGGGCTCCTCGTAGCCGGCAGCGGCGGAAGTGGCGACATCCTCGTCGATCAGCGCGTGCGAGTAGATGTCCAACAGAGCCAGCGCGACGAGACGATCACCTTCGAGACCGAACATATCCGTGCCGAGCGCGCGGGACACATGATCGTGGAGCAACGGGATGCCGATCTTCATGGCCGTGACGAGCGCAGCGCGGACTCTCCGATCGACGGTGGGCGTGTCCGTGCGGGAATCGTCGGCGCGTGCGAGCCAGGCTTCGCTCATCGTCACCAGCTCGTCGAAGATCGGTCCGACGGTGGGAGACCCGTCGGCGAGGGAGCGTGCCACGTAACACCCGAACGGTTTCGCCGTCTGCTGGGTCTGTGCCGTCGCGCCAGGATCCGTGAGGAGCTCGGCGTTGACGCGGTGCAGCATCTCGAACACGTAGTGGTCACACGCCTCTCGCAGGTCTTCCTTCGATCCGTAGTGGTGGCGGAGAAGTCCGGGGGAGACGCCAGCAGTCTTGGCGATCGCCCGGATCGTCGCACGGTCGTAGCCGTCACGGGCAAAGTGCTCGAGGGCCGCCTCCCGGATCCGAGCCCGTGCGGTCAGGTCCTCGAAGGCCACCGACCGCTCCCTGTTCGAGGGGCCGAGGGGAGGAGGCGGAGTTGCTCGCTCTGTGGTCATGCTCCCTGGAGGTCCCGTCGCCTGAAAGCCAATCCCCCAATGAGAGCGGCAGCCAGCCCGATGCCGATCATGATGCCGTTCGCCTCCCAATTCGGAGGCACGCCGGGAGCCGAGGCCATGTGATGGAAGACCGAGGTGTCGAGGACCCAGTGGCCCACGGTCCCGAAGCCACCCACGATGACGATGAGAAGCGACCAGCCCAGTACGGCGTAGACGACGATCGACGTGGCCCGAGGGCGTGTGCCGAAGGTCAGCACGCCGATTCCCAAGATCACGACTGCCGGTGGCACGAGGTTGACGCCGGCTCCGAGCAGGCTCGTGAAGCTCATTCCCGTGTGCTGGCTGGCGGCTCCGAGCCAGCCCACTACGCCGGCCGCGACACCGCTCAGCACCAACGCGACGAGCGCCACAACGAGCCTCCCGCCCAGCCACGCGCTCCGAGACACCGGGCGGACCACGAAGTTCTCCAGCATGCTCTCGGACTCCTCTGAACGCGCTGCGGTGACCTGGCCGGCGGCAACGAAGCCGATCAGGATCGCCTCGATGAGGAAGCACACGCCGAACACCGCGTCGGCGCCGCTGCCCGTCGCCCCCAGCTTGGAGAACACCTCCTTGACCGAGCCCGAAATCGTCGCTCCGGTCGATTTGGCGATGAGCCCGTAGAGGAAGGCGGATAGGCCGATGGCGACCCACCAGCCGATGACCGTCGCCCGCAGCAAGCGGATCGCCAGACCGCTGGGGCCGTATAGCAACCGGAGGTGGGCGTCGCCGCGGTCTCGGCCCGCCAGGATGCTCGCCCCCGCGTCGCGAGCTCCGGCCAGGCGCACGGCCACAACAGCGAGCACCGCGGTGAAGGCGACGATCGGGAGCAGGGCCAGCGGTTGGGGCGAGGTGAGCGGTCGGAGTTCCTCGACCCACCCGAGAGGCGACACCCAGATCAGGCCGTGGAGGCCCATGCCGGCGTCGGCGATCAGCCGCACGCCGTAGCTGACTCCGAGGAACTCCGCCGCGAGGGTGGCCGCCAGGCGGCGGGTGGCCGCTAGTTGGCTGGTCACGGCCCCGACGGCGAGGAACATGGCCGCGGTGGCGACCATGCCCACGGAAAAGTAGAGCGAGGGACCGACGCCGATTCCGACGCTCGATGGCCGGCCCGACAGCACCGTGATGATCGCGGTGACCGCCCAGAGGGTCACCAAACCCACGCCCAGGCCGGCGATCACCTGAGCCGTCGCACGCTGCCGGGTGGTTTGACCACAGAGGAGAAGATCCCATCGTCCGCTGTCTTCTTCTCCGCGGAGCAGCCTGGTACTCGTGAGCAGTCCCCATGCGGCGCCGAGGATCATCAGCGTCATGGAGATCTTGAAGACGGTGAACCCGCTGACGGTTTGGAGCTGCGGGGCGGGTCCGAAGAGGGCGCTCATGGCCTTGCTGGTTCCGTAGGTGGCGGCCAGGGCGTCACGTTGCGCTGCTGTCTTGTAGAGCCGCCCGTAGGTGATCTCCGACGAGGCGATGGCGACGCCAAAGATGTAGCCCCACAGAACCCCCGACCGCACCGCTTTGCGCGCGCTGAGCGCGGCGACGACGGAGGCGGGCGACCCACCGGCACGCACCGGCGCGGTGATGCGCGCCCTGATCCCGCGATCAGCCCGCACGGCAGTCCGCGCCGTACTGAGCGAGAAACAGCTCTTCGAGGGACGGCTCCCGGCTGAGCAGCTCGGTCACCCCGGCCGACGCCAGGACCTTCACCAACGGCTCGATGGATCCACGGACCTGGCAACGCACCATGGAACCGTTGGCCTCCACCGCGCTCACCCCAGGGACCACGGAGAGGTCGGGCACCGTCCGTGCGAAGCGCGCCTCGACGGTCAGCGCACTCAGGTGACGCATCTCGGCCAACGTGCCCATCTCGACCAGCCTGCCGTCGCGCAGGATGCCCACCCGGTCGCAGAGAGCCTCTACCTCGCTCATGATGTGCGAAGAGAGGAAGACGGTCTGCCCTCGATCCTTGGCCTCGTGGACACAGTGGCGGAAGGCCTGCTCCATCAAGGGATCGAGCCCGCTGGTGGGCTCATCGAGTACGAGCAGATCGGGCCGGACCATCAACGCAGCGATAAGGATGACCTTCTGGTGGTTCCCCTTCGAGTAGGCCCTCACCTTCTTGGTCGGATCGAGATCGAACCGCTCGATCAGCGCGTCCCGGTAGGCCTCGTCAACCTGGCCGTGAACGCGGCTGAGCAGAGCCAGGGTCTCGGCACCGGTGAGCGACGGCCACAGGTTGGCATCCCCGGCCACGAAGGCCAGCCGGCGATGGGTCTCCACTGGCTGGCGCTGGCAGTCGAGCCCGAAGATCTCCGCTCGCCCTTCGGTCGGGCGACTCAGCCCGAGCAGGAGGCGGATCGTGGTTGTCTTGCCCGCCCCGTTGGGCCCGAGATAGCCGACCACCTCGCCCCGGGTGACCTCCAGGTCCAGGTGATCAAGGGCCACGATGTCGCCGAAGCGCTTCGAGAGGCCTTCGGTGCGTAGGGCCGTATCCGACGTGTGCAAGCTGCCTCCCAGAGCTATACAAGCGAACAGCTAACCGTGTACATGTATAGCGCAGCCGCACGGGCACGGCGGAGGAGCGAGCATGGCCTGTCTCTGCCCGCTGAGCGCCACAAAGTGACGACAGCCACTCCCGTCTGGGAGTAGCTGTCAGTATAGTGGTTGGCGTGAGCGAGGTCGTCCGGTCAGCAGGGAGCCGTCGGTGGTGGGCGCTCGCGGCCGTGGTGCTGGCGGTGTTGGCCGTCGGTATGGACCTGACGGTGCTGAGCGTCGCGCTGCCGACGCTGTCAGGGGTGCTCAAGGCGTCGGAGACGGACCTTCAGTGGTTCTCCTCCGGTTACGCCCTGGTGCTCGCCGCAGCGATGCTGCCGGCAGGGCTGCTCGGCGACCGGTTCGGTCGCAAGAAGTTGATGCTGTGGTCGCTCGGCCTGTTCGCTCTGGGCTCGCTGGCGTGCGGCGAGTCACGTACCGCGGCCGAGTTCCTCGCCGCTCGGGTCCTGCTCGGCTTCGGCGGTGCCGGCGTGGTGGTGATGGCCATCTCTGCGTTGGCGGTGCTGTTCAGCGAGGAGGAGCGGCCCAAGGCGGTCGGGGTGTGGGCGGCGGCCAACATGGTGGCCTTTCCCATCGGTCCGATCCTCGGCGGCTGGCTCCTCTCCCACTACTGGTGGGGGTGGGTGTTCTTGATGAACGTGCCGGTCGCCCTCATCGGGCTGGTCGCGGCGGCCGCCCTCGTCCCCGAGTCGCGCGCCTGGCAGCGTCCCGGGTTCGACCTGGCCGGTATCGCGCTCTCCAGCGGCGGCCTCGTGGGCCTCACCTACGGGTTCGTCGCGGCGGGCGAGTACGGGTGGGGGTCTGCCCGCGCGCTGGCGGCGATCGCCGCTGGCGTCTGCCTGGTAGTCGGGTTCTTCGCCTGGGAGCGGCGACTCACATCCCGGCCCGGGGGCCAGCCCCTCGTCGACCTCTCGCTGTTCCGGTCTCGGTCGTTCACCTGGGGCGTCCTCCTCTTCACCGTGCTCACCTTGGCCCTCGTCGGGCTGCTCTTCACCCTGCCCCAGTATTTCCAGGGTGTGATGGGGACCAATGCCGAACGCTCGGGCATCCGCCTCCTGCCCATCGTCGGAGGCTTGCTCTTCGGGCTCGCCCCCGCCTCGCTGCTCGCCAAGCGCATCGGCGCCAAGTTCACCGTCGCCTTGGGCTTCGCCGTGCTGGCCGCCGGCCTCGCCCTCGGGGCGACCACCGCCGTCGCCTCGGGGGAGGCGTTCTCGGCGTTGTGGCTGTCGATCGCCGGTGCAGGAACCGGACTGACCATGGCCACTGCTGCATCGGCGGCCGTCGCCGAACTGGACCAGGAACGCGCCGGGGTGGGCTCAGCGGTGCTCCAGGCGCTGAAGAACACCGGCGCCCCGCTCGGCAGCGCCGTGCTCGGCAGCGCCCTGCTCGCCGCCTACGTCGCCCGCCTCCACCTCGGCGGACTGCCACCGAGCGCCGCCACGACCGTCCGCCAAGGCGTCTTCCAAGGGGCCGCCATCGCCCACCAACTCGATTCCCCGGCGTTGCTGGCCCAGGTGCAGAATGCGTTCGTCCACGGCATGGACGCCGCGCTGCTCGTCTCGGTCGCCTTCGCAGCTGCCGGGTGCATCCTGGCGCTCGTCTTTCTTCCCGTGGGACGTCGTTCGACCAGAGCGGAAAGAGAGGAGACAGCCGGTGAGCGATCTGCGGCTTGATGACTGTCCCCCGGTCGGCCGCCGGGAGCGCAAGAAGGCTCGTACCCGGGCCGCCCTCCAGCACGAGGCCCTACGCCTGTTTCGGGAGAAGGGCTACGACCGAACCACGATGGAGGAGATCGCCGAGGCCGCCGACGTCTCGCCGAGCACCCTGTTCCGCCACTTCTCCTCCAAAGAGGCCCTAGTGCTCACCGACGAGTACGACCCGTTGATCATCGAGGCCTGCCGATCCCAGCCCGCCGAGCTGGGTGCCGTCGAGGCCATCCGCCGGGGTATGGGCGAGGTGTTCGCGCACGTGAGCGAAGGGGCCCTGGCCGATATCCGCGACCGAGCGGAGCTCGCCGTGTCGGTGCCGGACCTGCGCGCCGCCATGCTCGACCAGCTGGCCCGGTCGATCAGAGACGTCACCGGCGTGGTTGCCGAACGGGTTGGGCGGCCGAGCGACGACTTCGCCGTCGCGACCCTCGCCGGCGCCATCATGGGCGTCATGCTCTCCGCCGAGCTCTACTGGATCGGGCATCCCGGAAGCGACCTGTTCGCCCTGATCGACGAGGCGTTGGTCCATCTCGAACGGGGGTTGACGTTGTGAAGCCCGACAGCTCTGCGACCTCGGGCAGGCTGGCCTTCGCGCGCTCCAGCGCACTCACCACCCGAGCGTCGTGGGCACCCGGTGCCCCCGGCGGGCGGTGGCGAGGTAGGCACGCTCGAAGGCCTGCTTGGCGTAGAGCCACCGGCGTCCCTCGGACACCGTCGGGATCCGGTTGCGCGGCGGGCGGACCGGGTCGACGGCCATATAGGCGCCTCGGTCGCCCATGTCGAGCACGCAGCGTGCGGAGAGCTCGGCGGTCGCACCTTCTCGCCCGTCGATCCGCGCCGCGAGGTCCCTGGCGGCGATGTCCGCCATCTGCTCGGTCATGTGGCCGGTCTTCGGGAAGTTGACCGGCACCGGGGTCTCGCCGGCCGGGAGGAGGGCGACGGCCACCCCGACGGCGTAGACGCCGTCTGCGGCCTGGTGGCGGTAGTGGTCGTCGACGGGGACGAAGCCCTTGGGGTTGGACAGTCCCGGGCTCGTGGCGACGGCCTCGACGCCGGCGAGGGGTGGGATGACGATCGAGCAGAGAGACGGCGTGGGGACAAGGCCCTCGGCCTCGACGGCCTCTGCGGTGATCCTCGTGATCGCTACCGAGGTGCGGTAGGTGATGTCGCGCTCTTCGAGGGCTCCTTCGAGGAGCTGCCGGATCGTGCCCGCCCCGCCCATACCCATGTGGCCGAGGAACGGCTCGGGGGTGAGGACGGTGATCGGGACCCGGTGGCGGAGACCGCGTTGCCGGAGCAGGTGGTCGAGCTCGAAGGCGAGCTCGTAGACCGGGCCGATGCAGCTCGCTCCGGGGGCGGCGCCGACGACGACCGGGCCCGGGTCTGCGAGCAGGCCCCGGATCGCGTGGGCGAGCTCTTCGGTCTCGGGTGCCGACATGGGCGAGTGACCGGGCCCGTCGAAGGGGCCAAGTCCCGGGACGGCCTCGTTGGCGCTGCGGTGCCCGGTGGCGACGACGAGGAAGTCGTAGGGGTGCTCGGCGCGTGGGGTCGTGACGACCTTGGCGTCGGTGTCGATGCCGGTGACGGTCTCCTGCGCGAAGGCGACCTGCTTCTTCGCGAGGGGCCCGGCGAGGGGAAAGGAGATCTGCTCGAGGCTGCGCCGCCCCATCGCCACCCAGGGAAAGGACGGGACGAACCTGAAGCGCTCGTCCTTGGCGAGAAGGGTGATCTCGGCCCGCTCGGGGGAGAGGTGCCGGCGCAGCTCGTAGGCGGCGGTCAGCCCGCCGAAGGAGCCGCCGAGGATGACGATCCGCACGCGGGCGCTCAAAATGTCACCACCTTGTCGGCCCAGATCGTCCAGTCGGTGGCCTCCTCCAAGGTGGAGCGGCGGGCGCCGCCGACGAGCAGCTCGTCGGTGAAGCCCCGGGCGTCCATGCAGGTGCCGCAGCAGCCGATCTCGCCGCCATGGCGGAGCACGGCGGTGAGCATGCGGTCGAGGTGGTAGTAGCCGTCCGGCACCTTCTGGTTCGCGAGGGCACATCCCACCGCGTCACCAAAGAGGAAGACGCGCACCTCGACGCCGTCGCGCCGGGCGAGGGATCCGGCGAGGCGAAGGCCGTTATAGGAGCGCTCGGTGCCATAGGGCGGGTCGTTCAGCACGACGAGGACCTTCATGGGGATGCTCACTCTCCTTTCGACGTCTTGGACACGGAGTGCTCCTCGCGTGCCTGGCGGTAGGCGGCGACGAGGCGGTCGGCGGCGAGGGCGACGGCAGGACCGGTCGTGTCGCGCCCGAGCGAGAGCCGCACCGCAGAAAGGGCGACCTCGGGGGCGACCCCCATGGCGAGAAGCGTCGCAGACGGTGTCTCTTCGCCGGCGTGGCATGCCGAGCCGGTCGAGGCGGCGACGCCAGGCGCCCGGGCGAGGAGGTCCGTGGCTTGCACCCCGGGGAAGGAGACGAACAGCGTGCTCGGCAAGCTGGCGTCGAGGGGGGTGTGGCAGACGAGCCCGGGGACGGCGGCGCAGAGCATGGCGAGGAGCTCGTCTCGAAGGGCGCCGATGCGCGCCGGGTCGAGGGCGAGGCGGGAGCGGGCGAGCTCGCACGCCGCGCCGAGACCGACGACGCCGGCCACGTTCTCGGTGCCCGGCCGAAGCCCGCGCTCCTGGCCGGCGCCGACGAGGACGGGCAAGAGCGGCGTGCCCCGGCGCACGTAGAGCGCTCCGACGCCCTTCGGCGCATAGCACTTGTGGCCGGCGACCGACAGCAGGTCGACCCCGAGGTCCCCGACCGAGACGGGGATCTTGCCGATCGCCTGGGCGGCGTCGGCGTGGACGATGGCACCGGCGTCGTGCGCCGCCGGTGCGAGATCGGCGAGGCGAAGGAGCGCCCCGGTCTCGTTCTGAGCGAGCAGCATCGTGCAAAGGGCCACGTCGCCCGAGAGCTCGGCGGTGGCGGCTGGCGCATCGAGCAGGCCGGCTGGGGTGACCGGCACGCGGGTGACGGCCCACCCCTCGGCCTCGAGGCGCCCGCAGGGTGAGGCCGTCGCGGGGTGCTCGACGCTCGAGGTGACGATCCGGCGCCGTCCCGGTGGCGCCGTGGCGGTGGCGCCGAAGATGGCGAGGTTGTTCGACTCGGTGCCGCCGGAGGTGAAGACGACCTCGTTGGGCGCGGCGCCGAGGAGCGCGGCCACCTGCTCCCGGGCCTCCTCGACGGCGACCCGAGCGTGCCGACCGATCGGGTGATCGCTCGAGGGGTTCCCGTAGGCGGTGCGCAGGTAGGGCAACATCGTCTCGAGCACCTCGGGCGCGACCGGCGTCGTGGCGTTGTGGTCGAGGTAGACGACCTCGTCGGTCGCTGCGGTGCTCATCGGCGCCGGCCCAGTCTCGTCTCGTGTCCGCCCGCCGGCGCCCCGCCGAGCGTGTCGGTGCCGGTGGCGACGGGGAGACCGGCCTGGCGCCACTCGGGGAGCCCGTCCTCCAAGCAGCGCGCCTGCATCCCCCGAGCGCGAAGCGTCGCGACCGCCTCGGGCGCGAGCAGGCACAACGGCCCCCGGCAGTAGGCGACGACCTCGAGGCCGGGGTCGAGGTCGCCGAGGCGGGCCTCGAGGTGCTCCAAGGGCAGCGAGACCGCCCCGGGGATGTGGCCGGCCGCGTACTCCTCGACCGGGCGGACGTCGAGGACGACGACCTCGCCGGACCGGGCGCGCTCGAGCAGCTCGGCACGGGTCACCCGCTCGGCGCCGTCGCGGCCCGCCCCGATGGCGCGCAGGATCTGGTCCACCTCCGCCAGGCGCGCCCGGCCGAGGTCGCCGAGCGCGGTGACGAAGCGGCAGACCTCCTCATCGGCGGCGCGGTAGTAGACGCGGGTCCCCTCCCGGCGGGTCTCGACGAGGCGGGCCTGGCGCATCACCTGCAGGTGCGCAGACGCCGTCGAGAGCTTGAGGCCCGCCGCCGCGGCCAAAGCCTCGACGCTGCGCTCGGCCTGGCAGAGCAGGTCGAGCAGCTCGATGCGCTTGGGGTGCACGACCACCTTGCCGATCCGGGCGAGCTGCTCGTAGAGGTCGGCCCGCCCGCCGGCTGGGATCTCATACTCCACAGATCTATGGATAACAGAGCATGATGGCGGGTTCAAGCCGCCCTGCTCCGGGGCTGCCGCGGGCTCCCCTATGTAAGACACTTATACTCGGATGACGATGAGGGTCGATCGCCAGCCACGGTGCCGCTGCCGGGTCGGCCCCGGCCGCTTCGAGGTCCGGGCGCGCATCGAGCGCTTCGCCGAGCCCGCCGTGCTGCTCCTGCTGGCCGAGGGTCCGAGCCACGGCTACCGGCTCGCCGACCACCTCGAAGAGCTGCTCGGCGAAGGCCGGGTCGACTTCGGCAACCTCTACCGGCTGCTTCGCGCCCTCGAGGAGGAGGGACTTGTCGCTTCGAGGTGGAGCGAGGAGGCCCCCGGGCCGCAGAAGCGCGTCTACGAGCTCACCGGCGAGGGCGCCGCTCTGCTCGACGCCTGGGCGGCGTCGCTGGGAGCGCGACGCGAGCGGATCGTCGACCTGCTCGCACGCTACGAGGCCCTCGAGGAGGCCCTCGCCGACGTGACGAGCGAGCTCGCCGACCTCGGCGCCGCGCGTCCCTGACGAGGCGGCCCTGACGGGCGCGCAGCGACCAGTGCCCACCGCGTTCGAGGAGCTCGCCGCCCGCTACGACGCCTGGTACGACAGCGCGCACGGGCGGCTGCTCTTCGCCCTCGAGCTCGCCTGCCTGCGCCCGCTCGTGCCCCCGGGGCCCGGTCTCCGCCTCGAGGTCGGGGTCGGATCGGGGCGCTTTTCAGCCGCGCTCGGCCTCGAGGTGGGCCTCGATCCTGCTCGGGCGCCGCTCCGCCTCGCCGCCAGGCGCGCCGTCGGCGCCGTTCAGGGCGCCGGCGAGCAGCTGCCGTTTCGTGACGGCACCTTTGCTGGCGTGCTCTTCGTCGTCACGCTCTGCTTCGCCGACGACTCGGCCGCGCTCCTCGGCGAGGCGCGGCGGGTGCTCGCCCCCTCGGGCCGCCTCGTCGCCGGCGTCGTCCCCTTCGACAGCGCCTGGGGCCGCCGCTACGAAACGCAAGGACGCGCCGGCCACCCCTTCTACCAAGGCGCCCGGTTCCTCACCCTCGCCGAGCACCGTCGGCTGCTCACCGATGCTGGCTTCACGATTGCCGGGGCCTGCTCCACCCTCACCCAGGCCCCGAGCGACGACCCGGTCGAAGAGGGCGCACAAGCGGGCGTGGTGCCCGGCGCCGGGTTCGTCGCCCTCCAGGCGAGGGTGTGGCCACAGGTCTGATCTGAGGGGCAGGCCTGTGGGATGCGATTACTCGGTTGAGACTCCAGGTCGCCGGCGGGCGGCTCCATGGCGAGGCGGACATGCACCTGGCGGGAAACCTGAGGAACCGAGCCCGCCTGCCTGTCCGTACGCTCGGACCTGACCTCGGGTGGAAGCTGGCGCCCCGATGACGGGGGGGTATCACGGCACGTCTGTGTCGATGAGTCGGCTCCTGGGGGAACCCGCGGGCGTGGCCCACGTGAAAAGAGTCTCACGTCTCGTTCACTTTCGACTCACGACGGGGCTCCATTCTGCTCGCCGTGACCGACATCAGCGCGGCTCCCGGCCGCTGGAGAGTCCTCCATTACTCGCATCACTCGACGGGTCTCGGCCACCTGGTGCGTTCGCTGGCCATCGCCGGTGCGGTCGCGGAGCGGTCGGATGTCCTGTTCTGCAGCGGCGGCCGTGTCCCCGCCGGCCTGGCGATCCCTCCCGGGGTCGAGCTGGTCACCCTGCCGCCGGTCGGGACCGACGAACACGGCGAGCTTTGCAGCCTCGACCCCGAATACAGCCTGAATCAGGCGTGGGACGGGCGCCGCCAGCAGCTGCTGGAGCACTTCGACCGGTTCGACCCTGACGCGGTCGTCGTCGAGCTGTTCCCCTTCGGGCGGCGAAAGTTCGCCGCCGAGTTCATCGCTCTCCTGGAGCGTGCCCGGCAGGGCCGGCGGCGCGTCGTCGTCAGCAGCGTCCGGGACCTCCTGGTGGACGCCCACCCCGACAAGCAGCAGCACGACGACGGGGCGGCCGAACGCCTAGACACCTACTTCGACGCGGTGATCGTGCACGGCGACCCCCGCTTCGCTCGCCTGGAGGAAACCTTCCGACCGTCGAGATCCCCGACGGTGCCCGTCTTCTACTCCGGGTTCGTCGCACCACCTTCGCCCGTGGCTCCCCTGGACCGTCGCGCAGCCCAGATTCTCGTGTCCGCCGGGGGAGGTCTGATCGGCGGCCGCCTCCTGGCCGTCGCCGTGGAGGCGCACCGATCCATCCTCGGGCCGATGGGCGCGACCACCCGGGTGGTCAGCGGGCCGTTCTTACCCCCCGACTACTACGCCGGGCTGGTCGAGCGATCTAGGAGCGTGGAGGGCTTGACCATCGAGCGGTTCGTGCCCGACCTGGCCTCAGCCATGGCTGAGTCGGCCGTGTCGGTGAGCCAGTGCGGCTACAACACATCGATCGACCTGCTGCGCTCCGGCGTGCCCGCGGTCGTGGTGCCCTACGACGAGGACCGCGAGACCGAGCAGTGGGCCCGGGCCTGCCGCCTCGAGTCTCTCGGCGCGGTCCGTCTCCTGCCGGCCGCCCGGCTCTCGCCCGAAACCCTCGCCGCCTCGGTACTGGACGCGGTCGCCTCCACCACCCGGGCGGTCCGCCTCGACCTCGGCGGGGCGGCGACGACAGCCGCGCTCCTCGCTTCCCTCATGCCTGCCTCGATGACGGCCGTGGCGTGAGCGAAGCACTCAACACCAGACCGAGCCCCGAAGAAAGCGAGACACACCAAATGACCAACGAGCCTGCGAGCTCCCTGCCGTGAGCAAGGCTGTCGTCACCGGGGCTGCCGGGTTCATCGGCGGGCGTCTGTCGCATCGCCTACTCGACGATGGGTGGGAGGTGGTCGGCATCGACGCGTTCCTCGACACCTACGACCCGGCCGAGAAACTCGCGCGCGCCGCCGGCCTGGTGCGCCGGAGCGGGTTCACCCTGGCCACCGGCCATCTCACCGAGCTGAACCTCGAGGAGTGCCTCGGAGGGTCCGAGGTGGTGTTCCATCTGGCCGGACGGGCCGGGGTTCGAGCCAGCTTCGAGCTCGAGTCGCGCTACCGCCGGGACAACGTGGACTCCACCGCCCGGCTCGTCTCCGCTGCCAAGCGCACTGCGTCGGTCCGACGGCTGGTGTACGCCTCGTCATCGTCGGTCTACGGCGACGCACCCCTTCCGTTCTCGGAGGACACGGCGACCAGGCCGGTGTCGCCGTACGGGGCGTCGAAGCTCGAGGCGGAACGCATCTGCGTGGAGGAATCCGACGAGCGGCTCGAGACCATCGCCCTGCGCTACTTCACCGTCTACGGCCCGGGCCAGCGCCCGGACATGGGCCTGCGGAAATTCGCTGAAGCCGCGTGGACGGGACAGCCCATCACGATTTTCGGTGACGGCAGCCAGAGCCGCGACTTCACATACGTGGACGACATCGTCGAAGCCACCTGCCGCGCGGCCCGCGCCCCCGTAGCGGGGGTCGCCGTCAACGTCGGAGGCGGCTCGCGGGTGTCGCTGCTCGCCGTCATCGACCTGCTGGCGCAGATCACCGGACGCCGGCTCGATGTCCGCCACACCGACTTCGCCCGCGGCGACGTCCGCCACACGGGTGCCGATCTTACGAGGGCGAAGCGACTGCTCGGATTCAAGGCCACCACCCCCTTCCGGGAGGGCTACGCCTCGGAGGTGCAATGGGTTCGGTCGACCCTGCAAGAGGCCCGGAGGTCGGCATGACCGGGCCCAACCGCGGCAAGGGTGCCGCCGTGCGCGCGGTCGGTCGCACCCGGAAGATCATGCTCTACTCCCACGACACCTACGGCCTCGGGCACCTGCGGAGGAACCTTCGCATCGCCGGTCACCTTCTCGGCGCCGCCCCGGATCTGCAGATCGTGCTCGTCTCCGGCTCCCCGGTCTCCGCGTACTTCCCGGCGCCGCCGGGGCTCACCGTGGTGAAGCTGCCCTCGGTGCGCAAGGTCGGAGCCGATCATTACCGGCCGCTCGACTCCAGGGTCGACATCAGCCTCATCCGTCGCACCCGAACCGCCATCATGGCCGACGTGGTGCGGCGCTTCCGGCCTGACGTCCTGCTCGTCGACCACTCGCCGGCCGGCATGAACGGTGAACTGTTGGACGTGTTCGCGGCCGTCAGGGACCATTCACGGGCGACTCGTGTGGCACTCGGCCTGCGGGACATCCTGGACGACCCCGGCGCCGTCGTGCGCACCTGGACCGAGCAGGGGATCTACCAGCTTCTCGCCAACGTGTACGACCACATCGTCGTGTACGGCTCGAGGGACGTGTTCGACGTAGGCCGCCATTACCAACTGCCCACTCCCCTGGCTGACCGGCTCTTCTACGCCGGGTACATCGCACCTGGCGTCAACCCGGAGCCCTCCGACACGAACGGTGCAGGACCGGCCGGCCGATACCTGCTGGCCACCGCGGGTGGGGGCGGAGACGGCGTCGCCGTGCTGGACGCAGCCATGGACGCCGGGGCGGCGCTCGGTATGGCGACCAAGGTGGTCGCCGGGCCGCTCCTCGACGACGGCGAGTTCGCCTCCCTCAGCGCGAAAGCGGAGCAGGCCGCGCACGTCGACCTGGTCAGGTTCCACCCGCAGATGCACGCCGCCATGGCCGGCGCGACCGCCATCATCACCATGGGCGGGTACAACAGCCTCTGCGAGGCCATCTCCGTGGGAGTGCCCACCATCGTGGTTCCCCGCACCCACCCCCGACTCGAGCAGACCATCCGGGCCGGGATATTCGCCGACCGGGGGTTGGTGTCGACGGTGACGGCCGGTCCGGGGCTCGGTGGCCGACTTGCCCAAGCCGTGCTGGGCGCCGCCCGGAAACCGAGCATCGAGCAGCGCATAGACCTCGGCGGCCTCGGCCGCCTATCCTCGCTGCTGCTGCCGGCTGGGCCAGCTCACGCAGAAGGCGCCCACCGGGGTGCCGGGCTGACGGGGGCCGATGTGCTCGCCGAACGACTACCGGCATGATGGCCCCGCCGGGGCCCGGCCCCACGGTCGGCTATCTCACCAAACGGTTCCCGAGGCTGTCCGAGACGTTCATCCTCCACGAGATTCTCGGGCTGGAGCAGGCCGGTGTGCCGCTGCGCCTGTTCGCCGTCGCCGACCCGATGGAGACGATCGTACAACCCGACGTCTCCCGGGTGGCCAGCCGGGTCACGTACCTGCGGGCACAACGGCGGTCCGATCTCCCCAGGGAGATCATCCGGACCGTCACCGCCCACGCCTGCCTGGCCGCAGCAAGCCCCTCCCGCTATCGCAGGGCTCTGGTCATGGCATTTGCCGATCGGTCCCGGACCAACACCATTCGGCCGTTTCTCGATGCCGGGCGTCTCGCTATCGAGTTGCGCAGGAGCAAGGCGGTGCACCTGCACGCCGCCTTTGCCCACGGCCCGGCGAGTACGGCTCGCTACGTCCATCACCTGACCGGCCTGCCTTTCAGCTTTGCCGCCCACGCCAAGGACCTCTACCTTTCCGGCGCCGAGGACCTGGCGGCCAAGGCGGCCGACGCGGAGTTCGTGCTGACCTGCTCGGCGGCGGCCGTGGACGCTTTGTCCGAGCGGCTCGGCTCGACGTCCAAGGTGGTGCTCGCCTACCACGGAGTGGACACCGGCCGGTTCCAGCCGGCGCCGAGGGCCGCCGACGGAGACGGGACCCTCAACGTGCTGGCCGTCGGGCGGCTCGTCGCCAAGAAGGGTTACCCGGTGCTGCTGCACGCCTTGAGGCTCCTGTCCGACCGCGGCCACCGCCTCAGGTGCCGGATCGTCGGCGGAGGGCCCGACGCCGCGGACCTGGCCTCCCTCGCCGAGCGCTTGGGCGTGGCCGGCGTGGTCGACTTCGTCGGGGCTCGCGCCCATCAGCAGGTAGCCGAGGAATACCTGCGGGCCGACGTCTTCGTGCAGGCCAGCATCGTGCTGGCCGATGGGGACCGCGACGGCGTACCCAACTCTGTGCTCGAAGCGATGGCGAGCGGGCTGCCGGTGGTGGCCAGCGCGGTGTCGGGAATACCAGAGGCGGTGACCCACGGGGTCAGCGGTCTGCTCGTCCCGCAAGGAGATCCAGCCGCGCTGGCTCGGGCCCTGTCCCTCATAGCCGACGATCCGACGCTGGCTGTGTCCCTGTCGTCCGGCGCTCGGGCGGCCGTGGTCGAACGGTTCGATCGGGACGTGTGTGCCCAGAACCTGGCCCCCCGATTCTGGCCGGCCAGCACGGCAAGTACCGAGGAACAGGTCCACGCGTGAGCGCCTCCGTCCGCCGCCGGCGGGGGCGGACCGACGCGGCCACTCAGCCCAGGGCCATCCTCAGGTTCGCTTCCTACCTCCGCCCGGTCAGCGGGTTGCTAGCCGCCGGGCTGCTGGCCAGCCTCTTACAGGCTGTCCTGCAGTGGGTGGCGCCGTGGCCGCTGAAAATGATCTTCGACTCGGTCCTCGCCCACCACCCGATGCCCGCCCTGTTCCGGTGGATGCCCACCGGACCGCAAGGAAGGCTGTGGGCTCTCACCGTGCTCACCATCGGCGTGGCCGTGGCGCTCGGCGCAGCGTCGTACGTGTCCAACCGGTGGGTGGCCCAGGCAGGTCAGCGGGTGGTCTCATCGATCAGAGCCGACCTCTTCGGGCACCTCCAGCGCCAGTCGTTGTCTTTCCACCAACGGCGCCAGACCGGTGATTTGATGAGCCGGCTCAACGGTGACACCCAGGACATCCAGAGCCTGACGGTCGACGTGCTGCCGACGGTCCTCAACAACGCGGTGACCGTGGCCGGCTTCGTCGTGATCATGCTGATCGTCAACGTGTTCCTCGGCGCGGTGAGCCTGGTCATGATCCCCGTCATGTTCTGGCTCGTCCGCCGGTACATGGCCCGGATCAAAGACGCGCAGCGTCACGCGTTGAGGGCGCAGGGGGAGTCAGCCGGCGTGGCCCAGGAGGTCCTGTCCTCCCTTCTGGTCGTGCAGGCCTTCGGCGGCGAGGAACGGGAGACCGCGCGCTTCGGGGAGGCCAACACCAGACAACTCGACGCCAGCCTGCAAGCGGTGGTGCTGCAGTCGGCTTTTACGCCGCTGGTCGCCGTGACCATGGCCGCCACCACCTCCATCGTGGTCTTCCTGGGTGCTGAATCGGTCCTTTCCGGTCACCTGACTCCGGGCGACGTGCTGGTCTTCTCCGCCTATCTACGGGGGATGTACACGCCCGTACGGCAGCTGGCCAAGCTGGGAGGCGTCGCGGCGCGCGGCCAAGCCGCCGCCGAGCGGGTGGTCGAAATGCTCGAAGCCGACGAGGCCGTCCCGCAGCCGGTGCACCCAAGGCGGGTCCGGCGGGCGAGCGGCCGGCTCACCCTCGACGAAGTCGGGTTCTCCTATCCCGGCCGGGGCGAAATCCTGCGCGGGGTGAGCCTCGAGATGCCGGCCGGCACCAAGCAGGCGCTGGTAGGGCATTCGGGGTCGGGTAAGACGACCATCCTGCGATTGATACCGCGGCTCCTCGACCCGACGGAGGGTGCCGTGCTTCTCGACGGCATCGACACCCGTCGGATCCACCTGTCCGACCTGCGCAGGCAGATCGCGCTGGTGCCACAGGAGCCGTACGTCTTTCGGGGCACTGTCTGGGAGAACATCGCCTACGGCCAGGGCTCCCCGTCGCGAGCGGCCGCCGTGGCAGCGGCGCGCGCCGCCGGGGTGCATGACGTGTTCACCCGGCTACCGGGCGGCTACGACGCCGCGGTGGCCGAGCGCGGTGCCTCGCTGTCGGGCGGACAGCGACAGTGCATCGCACTGGCCCGGGCGGTGCTGCGCGACGCCCCGATTCTCATCCTCGATGAGCCGACCGCCGGACTCGACGTTGAGATCGAATCGGTTCTCATGGACGCCCTGGATCGTGTCGCCGCTGGACGTACCACGGTCATGGTCAGCCATCAGCTCAGCGCTGTGCGCGACGCGCACCAGATCGCGGTGCTCGAGGGCGGCCGCATTACCGAACGCGGAACCCACCGTCAACTCGCCGGGACCGGTCGGACCTACGCCCGCCTGGACGCCTTGAGCTCCCGCGGCGAGCCGACCTCCGCCGCTGCGGCCTCAGCCTGACGCACCACCAAGGAGCAGACACATGCACAAGCCACACCCGACCCCCCAACGCCTCGCCGACATCTGCGTCGTCGGCGCCGGATACGTCGGCCTGACCGCGGCGGCCTGCTTCGCCGCCCTCGGGCACCGGGTACGGTGCGTCGAAAACGACCAGCGGCGTCTCTCGCAGATGAGGAGGGGAGAGACGCCCATCTACGAGCCCGGCCTCGATGGACTCCTTCGAGAAGGCATGAGCACCGGCCGCCTCACCTTCACCTCGGAGATCGACCAAGCCGTGCCGGGGGCGGAGGTGGCCTTCCTCTGCGTCGGTACCCCTGCACGACCCGACGGCCACCCGGACTTGCGCCAGCTGGCCGCCGCCGCCCGTCAAGTGGCCACCGCGGCGACGGGGGACCTGGTGGTCGCGGTCAAGAGCACCGTCCCCCCGGGGACCTGCGAGGCCTTGCAGCTTCTCAGCGACGACGCGGCCTCTCCCGACGTGCGGATCTCCGTGGCTTCCAACCCCGAGTTCCTGCGGGAGAGCCAGGCGGTCAGCGACTTCTTCCATCCCGACCGGGTCGTCGTGGGCGCCGACGAGGAGGCGACGGGCAGCTGTATCGCGACTCTCTACCCCTCTGAATGGCCCATGCTGCGATGCGACCGGCGAAGCTCAGAGCTGATCAAGTACGCGTCCAACACTTTCCTGGCGTTGAAGATCTCCTTCGCCAACGAGATCGCCGGTCTCTGCGAGCACGTGGGCGCCGAAGCGGTGTCCGTCCTGGCGGGGGTAGGCATGGACCAGCGCATCGGGCCCAGCTTTCTCGCTCACGGCCCCGGTTTTGGAGGGTCCTGCCTGACCAAGGACGTCAGCGGGCTCGTGGCCACGGCGGACGCGCTCGGCTACGACACCCCCGTAGCCCGGGCCACGCTCGACGTCAACGCCTGGGCCCGCGGCCGGGTGGTGGACAAGCTCGCGACGTTGCTGGGCTCATTGGCAGGCAAAGCGATCGCTGTGCTCGGAATGGCGTTCAAAGCGGGGACCGACGACGTCCGCGATTCCCCCGCGGTCACCATCGCGGAGCGACTGCTGGCGGAGGGCGCCGCGGTCTCCACCTTCGACCCGGTGGCCGAGCCGGAGGCGCTCCGGCACCTGCAGCATCCCGATGCCTACAGCGCGGTATCCGGCGCCGACGCCGTCGTGATCGCCACCGCCTGGCCCGAGTTCGCCCAGCTCGACCCGGCCCGGCTGGCGTCGGTCATGTCGGGCCGCGTGATCCTGGACACGGTCGGGGTGCTCGACCCGGCCGCGGCCGCGGCATCGGGACTCGACGTCATCCTGCCCGGTCGGAGCGCCATGGACACCTTCCACCCGGTGATGGTGCGGCCGCTGGAATGGGCCCTCGACGCGGTGCTCGTATGACACGCCACGTCGAGAGAATGGGCTCGAGGCAACTGAGCCAAACGGTGGGCCGATGGCGCCTCCAGTGCTGACCCGCCCTCGCTGCGCGCGGACAGCGGGCTCACCTCTGAATAGCGGTACGGGCGCGGTACCTTCCTCGGTATGACCGCCGGTGCCCGCGGGGCAGTGAGGCGTTGGGGGCGCTTCGGGATCACGACCAGGTTGATGGCCGGGCACTCGCTGATCCTGACCGTCGCCATCGCCGCCGTGGTGTACCAGTCCGATCGGACGATCACCCAGCGCCTGCAGAGGTCGGTCTCCGCCGATCTGGCCGACGAGGCACAGGAATTCTCGACCGCCGCGGCCGGCCGGCCGGCCGGGCAGAGCCTCCAGGCCTTCAGCACCGCCTGGCTGCAGAACCACGCGCACAACCGGGTGCGTTTCGTCGTCAGCCTGGCCGCGCCGGGTAGCCGCTCGGCCCCCGTGCTGGCCGAGCCAGGAGCCGGATGGCTGGCCGACCTGCCCAAGGTCGCCGGGTGGATGCACGACCCGCCGACCTCCACGTCGACGTACACGGCGCACTCCGCGCTGGGGACGTTCCGGGTGCGCGGCGGTGCCCTCGTCGTGGATGGCGAGCGAGTCGGTTCCTACGCCGCCGCGTCCAATCTCGACCTGATCAACACCGACAGAAACGACCAGCTGGCCCTGGTCGCGCTGGAAGGACTGCTCGCCCTTCTGGCTGCCATCGCCGCCGGCTTCCTGCTCCTGCGCCGCGCCTTGCGCACCGTCAACAAGGTCACCGAGGCGGCCGACGAAGCGGCCAGGGGCGACCTGACCCAACGTCTCTCCTACCGCGGACCCGACGACGAGGTCGGGCGACTGGCCCGCACCGTCGACGCCATGCTCACCCAGCTCGACGCCTCCTTCACCGCCCAGCGCCGATTGCTGGCCGACGCGTCCCACCAGTTGCGCACCCCCCTCACCGTGGCCCGCGGCCACCTCGAGGTCCTCGCCCGCCATGACACCGACCCCGACAGCGAACGAGCCGAGACCGTCGCCCTCGTCGTCGACGAGTTGACCCAGATGTCGCTCATGGTGGACCGCCTGCTCATGCTCGGCCAGGCCCTCGAGCCGGACTTCCTGCTCGAGGAACGTATCGAACTGCCGTCGCTGCTGCAGGAGGTCTTCGACGCGGCCCAGGTGATGGCCCCTCGACGGTGGACTCTCGAGCCGGTTCCCGAGATGACGATCTGGGCGGACCGCGCCAAGCTCCGGGGCGCCCTGCTCAACCTGGTCGACAACGCGGTCAAGGCGACCACCGGCACCGGTGCTATAACCCTCGCCGCCAGGGTCGGCGCCGAAATCGAGTTGGAGGTCTCCGACGACGGGCGGGGCATCTCCGCGGAGGACCAGCGACAGGTGTTCGACCGCTTCCGCCGCTTCGCCGAGAGCTCCTACGGGGGCAGCGGACTGGGCCTGGCTATCGTCAAAGCGGTGGCCGAGGCGCACGGCGGCCGGGTTGTGCTCGCGAGCGCGGTGGGCGAAGGTTGTCGGGTGGTGATGGCGCTGCCCCTCATCCGCCGGCGAAGCGACGAGTCGACGTGGGCCGCAACGGTCGAGCCCGGCTGATGCAGATCCTCGTCGTCGAAGACGACCTCCGAATCGCTTCTTTCCTGGCCAAAGGCATCGCGGCCGAAGGCTACGGAGTGTCGGTGGCCCACGACGCCGAACAGGCCATCGAAGTCCTCGACGTCGTCGACGCCGACCTCTCCCTCGTGCTGCTCGACCTGGGCCTGCCCGGCTCGGACGGCCTCGAGCTCCTGGGCAAGATCCGGGGTCGTGATACCAGGATCCCGGTCCTGATAGTCACCGCCCGCCAAAGCACCACCGACAAGGTGTCCGGGCTCGACGCCGGGGCCACCGACTACATCACCAAACCGTTCGCCTTCGATGAACTGCTTGCCCGCATCCGCGCCGCCCTGCGCAACGCCGGCCAGGAGACCTCAACGGTGCTCACCGTCGGTGATCTCAGCTACGACATGATCACCAAGCAGGCCACCCGGGCAGGGCAGACCCTGGACCTGTCGCCCAAGGAGTGGGCCCTGCTGGAGATGTTCATGCGCAACCCCAACCAGATCCTGTCGCGGGTGCAGATACTGAACCGGGTGTGGGACTACGGGTTCGACCCCGGCAGCAACATCGTCGACGTGTACGTCGGGTACCTCCGCCGCAAGCTCAACCGGCCCGGCCTGCCCGCGCTCATCCACACGGTGCGCGGCGCCGGCTACCGGCTGCTCGCCCGGGCGAAGGACGGGTAGGCCCCACGCTGTTGACAGCCGACCGAACCGTGATTAGCGCGCCGTGCCTTGCCGCGGCGCCGTCGGGGCAGAGCGGGGACATCGAGGAACGCTGCGGCGCGGTGATTCCGTGTATCTGTCGACGGTGTCCGAGCCCCTTGATGTGATGAAGGAGCGCAGCGCTGCTCCTGCGTGACGGACTCGGTTGGTGCGACCGGGGCTGGGCGCCGAGCAAGGAGAAGCGTGGTGGCCGCGAACGTCGTGCAGAAGGGGACCTCCTC
>JAJYLA010000039.1 GCA_021788115.1 Actinomycetes bacterium
CCAGGCGCTCCTTCAGAGATGACAGGACTTTTCCGAGAGAGCGAGCGACGGGAATCGAACCCGCGTTCTCAGCTTGGGAAGCTGATGTTCTGCCGCTGAACTACGCTCGCGTGGAGGTCGTCTCAGCGTAGCCGCCGGAGGCGTTCGGGGTGCATGCCGGCGGGGGGCCGGCCGCGGTTGGCGGACGCGAGATCCCCGGTGGAGCGGGCGACGCTCAGGCGAAGGCACGACAGCGGCGAGTCGCGCCTTCATCGGCGTCGGACCCGACGCGAAGGGCATGACGCGAGCATCGTCGATCACGCACGGCATCGCGCGGATAAGGTTGACGGGGCACCTCTCCGCGTAGGACAATCCCGGAGTTACCTGCGATATGCTGTGACTTACGGGTTAACGGGAAGAGGGCAGAAGAAGTTGTAGTGCCAATGGCCTGACATGTCTCTTCGAGGCTTTTCCGGCCATGGTGTGGCACCTGGAGTGGGAACCCGCCACCTGCTCCAGGAGAGCGGTTCCGAGATCCGCCGCTCGGTCCGCTCCGTCGATGGCGCCCTTCGGGGCGCCATCGGTGTTTCTGCGCCAACGCAGGTCTGCTCCGGTTGCCGACTGGCCGACGTCACCGCCCGGCGAGGGCCGCGCGCGCGGTTGGTCGTGGTGCAACACTGCCCTTGCAGTTCGGCCCTTCCTCTTTTTCTCCAAAAGGCGCGATAGGGCGCGCCCTTGGGCACGACGAAGGGCCGGACGCCGTAGCGCCCGGCCCCTGTTTTCGCCAGCGGGAGGCGAGATTTGCTCCAGCGGCTCAGTGCCCGGGGGCGTTGCTCATGCCCGCGGTGCTCGCGCCGGCGCTAGCCGTGCCCGCAATGCTGCTCCCGAGCCCGCTGTGCATGCCGCTCTGGCTGTGGGACGAGGACTTGCCCGGGCTCGCCGGCCGCCCCGCCGGCGCCGCGCTGCCGGCCTGCCCGGTGGTCGTGGTGGTCGTGGTCACCACGGACATGCAGTATTTCACGGTGCCGACTACGCCGCCGTACTCCTTCATCAGGGCGCTGAAGGCCGTCGAGGAGTACTTCTTCGACAGCGGAGTCGAGGGTGTCGTCGTCGTGTTCGGTGCGCCGTGGCCGGCGAGGAACGCCGTGCACAGGCCGAACTGGGCGCTGCTGTTGGCGGGGCCGGTGGTGGGAATGCCCGAGTTGGTGTTCTGGTGCACGTTGCTCGACACTGCGGCGGGGCTAGTGCTGGAGGGGCTCGACGTGCTCGACGTGCTCGACGTGGAGCTGGTGGTCGTCGCGTGGGAACGGGAAGCGAGATTGACCTGCTGCGGCAGGGTTCCACTCAGGGCAGCGGCAGCCGTCCCGACACCGAGGGCCGCAATCGTGGCCGCCGCCGCGAACTTCGCCGACACCAACTTGGCAAGCATGGACTTTCTCCTTGCGAGTCTGTGGGGGAATCCGGTCACCGAGGTCACCGCGACTGCCCCTGCCGCGACAATCGACGCCTCCCTCGCCAACTCGCCCGGACTGGCCGGACGGGTGGCGGTCCGGACCATCGCGGCGAGGTGGGCGTAACCGGGAGGAGCGTCCTCGGGAAGGATCCTGCCCGCTAGGAGCTTCTCGGCGGTGGCGTCATCGATCGGGTACCGATGCATGTCGGCGTTCCAATCGCGATTGGGGGTCATTGCGTTACCTCCGCCAGGGAAAATTTTCCGGCGAGACGCCGGAGGGCCTTGTGTTGCAGCACCCGGACCGCGCCGGGACGCTTGCCGAGTATCCGGGCGACCTCGTCGACGCTCAGCCCTGCCAGGACGCGGAGCAGGATGACATCGGCCTGATCCCGGCTGAGCGCCGCGGCGATGGCCTGGGCCGCTTCCCGTGCGCCGGCCGCGTCGAGGGCAGCCGCCTCCGTGTCGTCGGGGGCGATCCCGTCCGACAGCGTCGCCGGATCGGCCGGCCGGGAGGGATGACGTTGCGAGTCCCGCCAGTGCTGGATCAGCCGGCGGCGGCCGATCGTGAACAGCCATCCGCGGAACGCCTCCTCGTCTCCTCTGAACGAGGGGAGCCGGCGGGCCGCCGCCAGCCAGGTCTCCGACGCGAGGTCTTCGGCGACCGACGGCGCCTGCGCCCAGAAGTAGCGGCTGAGGCGGGGGTTGAGGTCCCGGTAGAGCACGGCGAACGCCCATTCGGCTCCCGTCTGGGCGGCGGCCAGCACGGACTGGAACTCGGCACCGACCGTCATGCCCGCCCATCATGGCGCAATGGGGTGTACCGGGAAGAGCGGTGTCGTGTTTTGCGCAGAGAAGCGGTCCCTCCCGCCGGTGTACTACTGGTGCCGTGGCCGGACCGAAGGACAGGGGAGCGGTGCGCTTCACGGTGCGCGTCCACCCCGGCGCACGGTCGGCGGACGTCGGGGGCTTTCACGGCGACGCCCCGGGGTCCGTACACGGCCGCGGGTCTCCGGCCCTGGTGGTGCGCGTCCGGGAGCCCGCCGCCGGCGGCCGGGCCAACCGCGCGGTCGTCGACGCACTCGCCGCCGCCCTCGGTGTCCGCCGATCGGCGGTGCGCGTCGTCGCCGGCGAGACGAGCCGGACCAAGTTGATCGAGGTCGACGGGGTGGACCTCACCGCTGTGGAAGCGCTGAGGGAGAGGCGCGAGACCTGACGGTCCGAGTCGCCGGCGGGTGGGTGGCGCCAGCGTCGATGGTGGTGGCGGCCGGCCGGGAAGCGGTGGCAAGCTCTGCCACCAGACGACCGACCTCCTACCCTCCAGCGCAACAGGTCCACCGGTGCGGGGCTGTTACCGCCGTCCCGGCGTGGGTCCGGCGGCGCGTCGGGGTGCGCGGAGCTTGAATGGAGGAAATCCCTTGGCCCTGCACGTCATCGACCACCCGCTCATCGCGCACCGCCTCGGGGTACTACGCGACGGTCGCACCGCCCCGGAGCGGTTCCGGCAGCTGACCATCGAGCTGTCGTCACTCATCGCCTACGAAGCGTCACGAAACCTCCCGACGGAGCCCGGCACCGTCGACGGGCCCCTCGAGACAGCGCCGGTATCGAGGCTCGCCGGGCCGGAGCCGCTCGTCGTGCCCATCCTCCGCGCGGGGATGGGGATGCTTCCGGGGATCCTGTCCATGATCCCCTACGGGGAGGTGGCCGTCATCGGGCTGCGCCGGTCGGAGGACACCCTCGAGGCGGCCATGTACGCCAACGGCATCCCCCACGACCTCGGCGGCCGACCCGTCATCGTCTGCGACCCGATGCTCGCGACCGGCGGGTCGTTGTCGCTCACCTGCGAGATCGCCGAGGCGCGCGGGGCCGGCCGGGTGACCGCCCTGTGCCTCGTCGCCGCGCCCGAGGGCGTCGAGCGGGTGTTACGCGACCATCCCGATGTGAGCCTGTTCGTGGCCCACCTCGACGAGCATCTCGACGAGCGGGGCTACATCCGCCCGGGCCTCGGCGACGCCGGCGATCGTCTTTACGGGCGCCCCTGACCTCCCCCGCCCCCGCCGGCGAGACGCTCCAGCGCACGGGTGTGGACCTGCAAGGCCCGCGACCCCATGAGCACGAAGCGGACCCGCCTCACCTTCTCCAGCCGCGGGGCGACTTCGAGAACCGTGCGGAGCGCCACCGCTGCGGCCTCCTCCATCGGGTACCCGAAGACGCCCGTGGAGATGGCCGGGAAAGCCACCGAGGTCAGCCCGCGCCGCTCGGCAAGCTCGAGGGCTTTTCTGTAGCACGACGCGAGGAGCTGCTCCGCCGGCTCGTCCATGCGGTACACCGGCCCCAGGCAGTGGATGACCCACGGGTTCGCCAGCCGGTGACCGCCGGTGATCACGCACTCGCCGGGCCGGATGGGTGCTAGAGCCCGGCCTTCCTCGGCCAGCCCCGGCCCCGCGGCGCGATGGAGGGCGCCGGCGACGCCGCCGCCGGGCAGCAGCTGGGCGTTGGCGGCGTTGACGACCGCGTCGAAGCCCTGCTGGTCGGTGATGTCCCCCTCCGCCACCTCGACGAGTACCGACCCGGCGGTGACGCTCGAAGCGATGCGGTCGGCCATCCCCACAGTCTCGCCCGGCCGGAAGCGAACCGGGCGGCGGGCGGACTCGTCACTCGACCGGTCGCCTCCTGGCCGGCGCCGACCACCGGCGAGCCCGCAGCAGACCGCAAGAGACCTGTAGCCTCTCCGCTACACGGGGCGGGTCCTCGCCCGGACAGCCATGGATGCCGAAAGGAGTCACATGACCGCGGAGAGGCCGGCTGCACCGCAAGGGACTCGCGGCGCGACCGACGCCGCCATCAAGGACGCCATCATCGCGATCGAGTACGCCATCGTGGTCAGCCTGCTGCTGGTGGCCGCCATCGTGCTGGCGCGGACGGTGGTCACCTTCCTCGAACACTGGACCACGTTCCCCGCCTCAGTCGTCGGGGCCATCGACGGGATCCTGGTTGTCATCATCCTGCTCGACATCGTCCACACCGTGTTCGGCCACCTGCGCTCCTGGGCGTTCACCGTCCGGCCCTTCCTGATCATCGGCGTCCTGGCCGGAGTGAGGGACATCCTGAGCACGTCTGCGCACCTGACCCTCAGCACTCACCTGTCGACCACCGACTTCACCGAGACCCTGGTCGCGCTCGGCGTCGGGGTCGGGGTCGTCGTCATGCTTCTGCTCGGGCTTCTCATCCTCCGCTGGAGCGGTCAAGGCGACGAACCGGGCTGACCTGGAGAGGGTCGGGAAACCGTCTGGCGGGTAGGGTCGGCGGCATGAACATCGGTTTGCACGTCTCCAACTTCACCTGGCCGGGGGGACCCGCCAGCCTCGGCGAGGATCTGGGCAGGATCGCGGCCGCGGCCGAGGAGCACGGCTTCGCCAAGCTGAGCGTCATGGACCACGTGTGGCAGATCGGTCACATCGGGCCGCCGGAGCACGAGATGCTCGAGGCGTACACCACCCTCGGGTTCCTGGCGGGGCGGACGACGCGGATCCGGCTGCTGGCCTGGGTGACGGCGGCCGTCTACCGGGAGCCAGGACTCCTCGCCAAGGCGGTCACGACGCTGGACGTGCTCTCCGGCGGCCGGGCCTGGCTGGGAATCGGTGCCGCGTGGAACGAGCCGGAGGCTCGAGGACTCGGTCTGGCGTTTCCTCCGCTCGGCGAGCGGTTCGAGCGGCTCGAAGAAGCTCTGCAGATCTGCCTTCAGATGTGGAGCGACGACGACGGGCCCTACACGGGAAGGCACTACCGCCTCGAGCGGACGCTCAACTCACCCGCGGCGTTGAGCCGGCCCCACCCTCCGATCCTCATCGGCGGGGGAGGGGAACGCAAGACGCTGCGCCTGGTGGCCCGGTACGCGCAGGCCTGCAACCTTTTTCCCGGACCCGACCTGGCTCAGAAGCTCGACGTGTTGAAGCGCCACTGCGACGAGGTCGGCCGGGACTACGACGAGATCGAGAAGACGGTGATGGGTCCACTCGACCCTGGCCCCCAGGGCGAGCGCGTCGGCGATCTCGTCGACTCGATGCGCGAGCTCGCCGGCCTCGGTGTCACCCACTATCACGGCTCCGTTCCCGACGCCGCCTCCATACGGCCCATCGAGCTGCTCGGCGAGCGGGTCCTCCCGGCCGTGGCGGACCTCAACTAGAGAACAGCGGGTCGGTAACCTGGCAGCGCTTTGACCACCCCCTCGCCCGTCGACATCTCACCCCCCCCGAACCGCGCGAGGGCCCGGCAGTTCACTTACGGGCCGCTCGACATCGACGAGGGAGCGGGGACCCTGCGCTGCTCCTACCAGCTCGACGACCGGTCTTTCACGGAGGTCATCAGCGTCGGGCCCGACCTGCCGTGGTCGCCTCGAGCCCGCGAAGCCGCCCGGCTCGTCCACCTTCTCGCCGGCGTCTCGTATTTCAAGGCCGGGGCCCCGCCCACGATCGACCTCGGAGCCACGCCCGTGAGGCCGGGCGAGCGCGACTTCCTCCGCTCCTACTACCTCGGGGGTCTGGGAGAGTTCGCCTACCGCAACGCCGTGGACCTGAGCGACCTTCGCATCGTCGGCGGCGACGATCACGCGGGGCCCGGGGAACCCGACCTCGAGTCGGGCGGTCCACTCGTCCCCTTCGGCGGCGGCATCGACTCCATCGTCACCGCGAACCTCGTCGCCGCCAACCGCACCGACCCGGCCCTGTTCGTCGTCGACCGCCCCGGCATCCGCTTCGACGCCATCGAATCCGCCGCGGCGGTCACGGGGCTCCCTCTGCTGCGCGCCGAGCGGGAAGTCGACCCCGAACTGGTGCACCTGGGCAGGACCGGGGCGGTGCTCAACGGGCACGTTCCGATCACCGCCATCATCTCCGCGATCGCCGTCCTCGTCGCGGCGCTGCGCGGGCGGCGCGAGGTCGTGATGTCCAACGAGTGGTCCGCCAGCCGGGGCAACCTCGAGGTAGCCGGCCGGGTCGTCAACCACCAGTATTCGAAAAGCTTCGCCTACGAGCGTGCGTTCCGCGACGTCCTTGCGGGCTCCCTCGGTGCCGCCGTCGATTTCTTCTCCCTCCTGCGGCCCTTCAGCGAGCTGTGGGTGGCCCGCCGCTTCGCCGGCCTCACCCGCTTCCACGACGTCGTTCACAGCTGCAACCGGGCGTTCTACCTGGATCCCGCACAGCGGCTCGACGGGTGGTGCGGCCGCTGCGACAAGTGCTGCTTCACCGATCTGATCCTCTCCCCGTTCCTGCCGGCCGCCACGCTCGCGGCCCTCTTCGGCGGCCGGGAACCCCTAGACGACCCCACCCTCCTGCCGCAGTTCCGGACCCTGCTCGGCCTCGGCGAGGGGTTCAAGCCCTTCGAGTGCGTGGGCGACGTCGACGAGTGCCGCAGCGCCGCGGCGCTGGCCGCCGAGCGCTCTGACAGGGCCGGCGTCCAGGTGCTCGGCGGCCTCCTCGAAGAGATGGGCAGCTCCGCCGTGACCGCGCGATCCTCGGCGGGCCGGCTTCTGCTCCCGCTCGGCGACCATGCCATCCCGCCCGACCTCATCGCCGCTGCGCTGGCCTGATCTCGCCGGCGCCCGGGTCGGCGTCTGGGGGGTCGGCACCGAGGGCCGGGCAACCCTGGCCAGGCTGGCCGCCCTCGGGATCACCCCGGCGGCCATCGTCGACGACGACCCACCGCCGGCAACGGCGGTGCCGCCGGTGGTCGCCAGCAGGGCGGGCGGGCTCGACCTGCTCGCCGCCTGCGAGGTCGTGATCAAGTCGCCCGGCATCTCGCGCTATTCGCCCGAGGTCCGACAGCTCGAGGCCTCGGGCGTGGCGGTCGTCGGGGGTCTCGGCCTGTGGCTGGAGACGGTGGGCAGCGACGGGGTGATCGGGATCACCGGAACCAAGGGCAAGAGCACCACGACTTCCGTCGCGGGGCACCTCGCCCGCTCCCTGGGTGCTCGAGCCTTCGCCGGCGGCAACCTGGGGGCGCCGCCCTGGGATCCGGGCGCTCTTGCCGACGCGGATCTGTGGATCATCGAGATCTCCAGCTACCAGGCCACCGACCTGTGGTCCTCCCCGGCGGTCGCCGCAGTGACCTCCCTGCACCCCGACCACCTCAACTGGCACGGCAGCGTCGAGCGCTACTACGCAGACAAGCTGTCGGTCTGCGGGCGCCGGGGGGCGGTCATCACCGTCGCCAACGGCACCGACGACCGTCTGCGGGCTCGGGCGGCCCAGCTGGTGCCCGGGCCCGTGTGGGTCGAGCCGACCGGGGAGGGCTGGGGCTGGGTGGACGCGCTCGGCCTGCGGGGCCGGCACAACCTCACGAACGCGCTCATCGCCGCCCGCTGCCTGGCCGAAGCGGGGATCGCCGGCGCAGACGACCCCGGGAGGCTGGCCTCCGCGGCCGCGGGATACCAGCCTCTGCCGAGCCGTCTGCGGACCATCGCCATCCTTGACGGCGTCGAGTACGTGGACGACTCGCTGGCCACCAACGTGCTGCCGACGCTCGTGGCCGCCGACGTGTTCGCCGGCCGGCCCCTGGCGCTCATCGTCGGGGGCTACGACCGCAACATCGACTACACGCCGCTGGCGGACCATCTCGCCCGGCGGACGGCTCCCACTCTGGTGCTCGCCGTCCCCCAGAACGGCCGGCGCATCGCCTCGGCGGTCCTCGAACGCGGCGGGGCGGCCGAGAACTGCGACTCGATTCGCCACGCCGTGGCCCGCGCGGCGCGCTGGGCCCCCGCCGGGGGCGTCGTCCTTCTGTCTCCCGCTGCGGCCAGCTACGGGCTGTACCGCAACTACACGGCGAGAGCCGAGGACTTCCGCGACGCTATCGCCCGCCTGGCGCCGGCGGGGGACCGAGCCGTCTGATCCGACCCACGCCGCCTCCGTGCCGGCCGGTCCGGCCTGTCCGGCCGGTCCCCGCCGCGGAAGACGTCCACAGCGATGCCTGCGCCCAGGTGGACGTGCAGGTCATCGTTTTGACTGGGTCTGCTCCCGGCGTGCGATGACATGCACGTCGATACCGGTGGCGCCGGCCTCCCGAATGATTCGCCGGACGATCGAGCCACCACCCGTAAGTTGCTGCCAGCGGCTCCGCTGGCTCGACCCGATGACGATCTGCGTGACCTGATTGTCGCGGGCGAAGCCGATCACGGCGTGGGCGGGCTCGTCGTGCTGGATCTCGTGCCAGCGGCCTCCGAGGTCCGACGTCAGTTCACGCAGGCGGTCGATCGTCTGGCGGTCGCCCTGGACTTCGGCGTCTCCTGCAATGACGTGGACCACGTCGAGCTGCCCTTTGGCCCGGGCAGCGATGCGGGCGGCGCGACGCAACAGGACGTCGGTGCCCGGGGCGGCGCTGACCGCCACCACGATCCGCTCGGTCGTCTCCCATACGGCCCGGGTTTGGTGGCCTCGGAGGTGCTCGAGGAGCTCCTCTTCGGTCTCGTCGGCCAGGAACCGCAGGGCCAGCTCCCTCAGCGCGATCAAGTTGTCGGTGCGAAAGAAGTGGGTGAGTGCCTGGGGGACCTTCTTCGGGGGGTAGATGTTGCCGTGGAGCATCCTGCGCCGCAGCTGCTCCGGTGAGGAGTCGACAAGCTCGATCTGGTCGGCCCTGCGCACGACCCAGTCCGGCACGCGCTCGCGAACCTGTGCCCCGGTCATCTGCTCGACGGCGTCGGCGATGCTCTCCAGGTGCTGGATATTGACGGTGGTGATGACGTCGATCCCGGCGTCGAGGACCTCCAGTACGTCCTGCCAGCGCTTCTCGTGCCGGCCGGAGCCCGGCACGTTGGTGTGGGCGAGCTCGTCGATGAGAGCCAGCCTCGGCTTGCGCGCCAGTACCGCGTCGAGGTCCATCTCCTCGAAGAGGCTTCCCCGGTACTCGACGGCGCGCCGAGGGACGGCCTCGAACCCGTCGGCCTGCTCCTCGGTGAGCCGCCGCCCGTGCGACTCCACGAACCCGATGACCACGTCGGCGCCACGGCTCCTCCGTCGCCGGCCCTCGTTCAGCATGGCGAAGGTCTTCCCGACCCCGGCTGCCGCCCCCAGGTAGATGCGGAAGTGGCCGGCGGACTCGACGACCTCGCTGGTCTCTGTCGCGGATGCCGCGGCCTCGTCGGTCCCCTCAGGGCCGGCGAGTGGCCTGGGCTCAGTCATTCGATGCCTCGATCGGGGGGTTGGCCTTGGTAATCGGGAGGCTCCAGGCGGTACAGGGGGCTCCAAAGCTCCAGCTGACCGGATCCCATTCTGGCAGTGCCCTCGACCGTGCAGCGTGCGCCGACGACCAAGCCGGGCACCGCTCGGCGCCCGATGAAGAGCAACCCGATCTCGCCGCTGCCGTCGGAAAGCACGCAGCAGTACGACACCCCTCCGCCCAGGACGGTGGTGCTGGAGGCGACGATGGTGCCCGTGACGACGACACGCCCCCTTGGTTGGGCGTCTGCCACCCGCTGGGCCACCGGCCGCCCTCCCCACCAGGGGGAGTCGGTGAACTCCGAGGTGCTCAATGAAGGTGGCCCAGGGCGACGTTGAGCTCGAGGACGTCGACGTAGTCCTCACCGAGAAAGCCGAGCTCTTTGGTGTGGATGTGGCTGGAGACGAGTCGGCGCACGGCGGCGATCGGCAGGCCGCGTGCTGCGGCCACCGCGTCAACCTGTGCGTAGGCGTCGGCAGGGCTGATGTCGGGGTCCACCAGACTGCCGGAGGTGGTCACAAGGTCGTTGGTCGGGACGACGCCTTCCTTTTTCAGCGCGGCCGCCTGCCTGGCGACGGCCTGCTCCAAGGACTTCGAACGCGGCCCGGGCTGGTTGGTGCCCGACACCACGACTCCACCGGGACCGGTGGTGAGCACGGTGCCGTCGGGCCGCCCCTGAAACCACTCCGGGCCTTGCCAGGTTTGGCCGATGAGCGTCGAGCCGTAAGGGGTCAGCGACCCGTTGGCTTGGTGATGGAACAGCAACTGTGACAGCCCGGTGCCCGCGAGAGGGTAGGCGAGCCCGCAGATGGCGAGGAAGAGGACCGACAAGACGACCGAGCGACGAAGGTTGACCAGCATCAGTACCACCTGACCGCGGTGAGGAACAGGTCGATCAGCTTGATGAAGATGAACGGGACGACGACTCCCCCGACCCCGTAGATCCAGACGTTTCGCCGCAAGATGGACGGCGCGCTCGCAGGTCGGAAGCGAACGCCGCGCAACGCCAGGGGGATGAGCGCGATGATCACCAGCGCGTTGAAGATCACGGCCGAGAGCACGGCGCTCTGCGGGCTGTGGAGCTTCATGATGTTGAGCGTGTTGAGCTGTGGGTAAGTGGTGACGAAGAGGGCGGGGATGATGGCGAAGTACTTGGCGACGTCGTTGGCGATCGAAAAGGTGGTGAGGGATCCCCGAGTGATCAGCAGCTGCTTTCCCACCTCGACGATGTCGATCAGCTTGGTGGGGTTGGAGTCGAGGTCCACCATGTTGCCGGCTTCTTTTGCCGCGGTGGTCCCCGTGTTCATGGCCACGCCGACGTCCGCCTGCGCCAGCGCGGGCGCGTCGTTGGTCCCGTCCCCGGACATGGCGACAAGGCGGCCGCCCTCCTGCTCAGCCCGGATCAGGTCCATCTTGGCCTCGGGGGTGGCCTCGGCCAGATAGTCGTCGACGCCAGCTTCCTGAGCGATCGTAGCCGCCGTGAGCGGATTGTCACCGGTGATCATCACCGTGCGGATGCCGACCGCCCTCAGCTGCTCGAAGCGCTCTCGGATCCCCTGCTTCACGACGTCCTTGAGCTCGATTGCCCCAAGGATTTCGGCGCCGTCGGCCACCACGAGCGGGGTCGACCCGGCTCGGGAGATCTGCTCCACGATCTGCCCGAGTCCCGCGGGCACAACCCCGCCCTGCTCGGTCACCCACCGGCAGACCGCGTCTGCTGCTCCCTTTCGGATCCGCCGGCCGTCCACGTCGAGTCCCGACATGCGAGTGGTGGCGGAGAAGGGGATGAACTCGCGCCTCCCACCAGGGTCGCGCTCGCGGATCGAAAAGCGCTGCTTGGCGAGCACCACGATGGAACGGCCCTCGGGGGTTTCGTCGGCCAGCGAGGCCAGTTGTGCGGCCTCGGCAAGGTCTTCCTCCATTCGGCCTCCAACCGGGACGAAGGCCGAGGCCATGCGGTTGCCGAAGGTGATCGTGCCCGTCTTATCGAGCAGCAAGGTCTGGACATCACCTGCCGCCTCGACCGCCCGTCCGCTCATGGCGAGCACGTTGCGCTGGACGAGGCGGTCCATGCCGGCGATGCCGATGGCCGACAGGAGTGCTCCGATCGTGGTGGGGATGAGGCAGACGAGAAGGGCGACGAGGACCACGACCGACACCGAGGCGCCGGCGTAGCGCCCGAAGGGCTGGAGGACCACCACGACCGGCAGGAAGACGATCGTGAGAGCGGCGAGGAGGATGGTGAGAGCGATCTCGTTCGGGGTCTTCTGGCGATCGGCCCCCTCGACCAAGCCGATCATCCGGTCCATGAAGGTCTGTCCCCGCTCGGCGGTGATGCGCACCAAGATGCGGTCCGAGAGCACCTTCGTCCCGCCCGTGACGGCCGAGCGGTCGCCGCCCGACTCCCGGATGACCGGTGCCGACTCACCGGTGATGGCGGACTCGTCGACCGAGGCCACACCCTCGGTTATCTCGCCGTCGGAGGGGATCAGGTCACCCGCCTCGCACACCACCAGATCGCCTTTGGCGAGAGCAGCGGCAGCGACGAGCTCCTCGCTTCCGTCCGGGCGCAGACGACGAGCCTCGGTCTCGGCGCGCATGCGCCGGAGCGTCTCCGCCTGGGCCTTACCTCGACCCTCCGCCATCGCCTCGGCGAAGTTGGCGAAGACAACCGTGAGGAACAGCCAGATCGTGATGGACCAGCTGAAGACGCCCGGATGCCCGACGGCCTCGACGAAGGTGACGACGGTGCCCACGAGCACGACGAACATGACCGGGTTCTTCACCTGAAGGCGCGGGTCGAGCTTCTTGAACGCCCCCAGGGCCGCCTGGGCGAGGATCTCGCGGTCGAACAGCCCGCGCGCCTGGGCCACCCCTCGTGGGGTGGGATGTCCCGGTGAGAGCTGTGGAGAGCCGGCAGGGACGGCCATCAGAAGAGGCGTCCGTGGCTGAGCGCTTCGACGACAGGGCCGAGCGAGACGGCAGGGAAGAAGGTGAGGCCTCCCACGATGAGTATCACTGCGACGAGCAAGCCGGTGAAGAGCGGAGTGTCGGTCCTGAAGGTGCCGAGGCCTGCGGGCACGACGCTCTTGGCGGCCAGCACGCCCGCGAGCGCCAATACCGGAACGATGATGGCGAAGCGCCCGAGCAGCATGGCGATCGAGCCCGCGACGTTGTAGAAAGCGGTGTTGCCGTTCAGCCCCGCGAAGGCCGAGCCGTTGTTGTTGGCCTGCGAGGTGAAGGCGTAGAGGATCTCCGTGAATCCGTGAGGGCCGGCGTTTCCCGGCCCGGCCCGGCCGGCATGGATCGAAACGGCAATGGCGGTGAGCACCAGGACCGTGACGGGCATGACGAGCACGCCCAGTGCGGCCAGCTTCACCTCCCTGGCCTGGATCTTCTTTCCCAGGTACTCCGGAGTCCGCCCGACCATGAGGCCACCGAGGAACACGGCGACGAGGGCGAACAGCAAGATCGTGTACAGGCCGCTGCCCACGCCGCCGGGGGTGACCTCGCCGAGCATCATCCCGGTCAAGAGGCCAAAACCCCCCATGGGGGTGAACGAATCGTTGGCACCCGAGACCGACCCCGTCGAGGTCTGGGTGGAGGCGACGTTGTAGAGGGAGGTCGAAAGCGGCCCGAAGCGGACCTCCTTGCCTACCATGTTCCCCTGGGGCTGGCTCACGGCGTGGGCGGCGGCGACCGCCGGGTTGGGCTGGGACTCGGCGTAGGAGGTGAAGCCCACCCAGGTACCGAAGATGATGACCATGGCCGCCGCCAGGGCGACTCCCTGACGGCGGTTGCCGACCATCTTCCCGAAGGTGTAGGTGAGCGAGAAGGGGATGGCGAGCACCAAGAAGACCGACAGGAACTGGGTGAGCGCGGTCGGGTCCTCGAAGGGGTGGGCACCGTTGGCGTTGAAGAATCCGCCTCCGTTGGTGCCGAGCTCCTTGATGGCCTCCATGAAGCCGACCGGACCGCGCGGTATCACCTGCTTTGCCCCGGTGAGCGCGTTGTGGGTCGTGACCGGTCCGGCAAGCGTCTGCACCGCCCCCTGGCCGACGAAGACCAAACCAGCCGAGAAGGCGATCGGGAGCAGGATGTAGAGGACCCCGCGGACCAGATCGACCCAGAAGTTGCCGACGGTGGGTGAGCTCTTGCGGGCGAAGCCTCGGACGAGGGCGACCGCCACCGCGATGCCGACCGAGGCGCTCACGAACTGCTGCACCGCGAGCGCGACCATCTGCGACAGGTAGGACATGGTCGACTCACCGGCATAGTTCTGCCAGTTGGTGTTGGTGGCGAACGACACCGCCGTGTTCCACGACAGGGCTGGCGAGACTGCTCCGAGATGCTGCGGATCGAGCGGCAGCAAACCCTGGACCCGGAGGAGCAGATAGGTGACCAGGATCGCCACGCCGGAGAAGACGACCAGCGCGCCCGCGTAGCGCTGCCAGGACTGTTCGGCCTCGGGGTCCACACCGAGAACGCGGTAGATCGGGCGTTCGACCCACCACAGGTACCGCACGCGACCCTCGTAGACGGCGGCCATGTAGGAGCCCAGGTAACGCCACGAGACGCCGAGCAGGATCACCAGCACGACGATCGTCCAGAAGAAGCCCATCAGAAACGCTCAGGCTTGAACAGCGCCACGCCGAGGTAGACGAAGACGGCGAGGGAGAGGGCGAGGAGGAGCCCGTCGGTGATCGTCACAGCCGCTCCAGGGCCCGGATCAGCGCGAACATGGCGCCGACGAAGATGAGCACCCCCACCACGGCGACGAGGTCAGCCATGCCATCATCGTGTGGGTCGCCGCGCAAAATAGATGTAAACGAACGGCCGTTAGGCGTGAAAAGATCGTGAAATCTCCTCGCCGCTGGCTCACGCTGGCGGCGCCGGCCGCGGTGGTCGCGAACGCGCTCGTTCAGTCGGCCGAGAGCGAGTAGCCGATCCCCGGGGCCGTGCGCAGGAGACGGCCTTCGGTGTCATCGAGCTTTCGACGCAGCCTGGAGACGTACACGCGCAGGGACTCGGCCTCGCTTCCGTAGCTCCCGCCCCACACCGCGCCCAGGATCATCTGGTGGGTGCAGACCTTTCCCGCGTGGCGTGCCAGGTAGGCGAGCAGGTCGAACTCCTTGGCCGTGAGGGAGACAGAGCGCTCGCCGAGGGTGGCCTCGTGGTGTGCGCAATCGAGCTCGAGCATGCCGACTCTCAAGCGGCTGTCCCCTCGGGAGTCGCCGGCCCGGTGGTCGCGGAGCGCGGCCCTGATCCGAGCTTCGAGCTCGGCCATGCCGAAGGGCTTGGTCACGTAGTCGTTTGCACCGCCGTCCAGCGCCGCCACCTTTCGGTCCTCGATCCCGATCGCCGAGAGAACGATGATGGGCACCGTGCTCCACTGTCGCAAGCGGTGACAGACCTCCAGGCCGTTTAGGTCCGGTAGGCCGAGGTCGAGGATCACGACTTCGGGATCCTCCAGCGCAGCCTTGGACAGGCCCTCTTCGCCATCGACTGCCAAGGCCACGGTGTGGCCACGGGCAGACAGTCCGACCCGAAGCGCCCGCAACAGGGCCCGGTCGTCATCGACCACGAGAACCCGAGCCATCCCTCAGCCCATCTTCGCCTTGTGCGGGGTCGGGAGGGTGAAGACGAAACGCGCGCCGCGGCTGTCGGCGCCCTCGACCCAGAGGTGCTCCCCGTGCGCTTCGACGAACGTCCTCGCAATGGCCAGGCCCAGGCCACCTCGACCTCCGGCCTCGCGCCGGGTGAACATCTCGAACACGCTGGCGTGCTCCTCAAGGGGGACGCCGGGCCCCCGGTCGATAACCGCCACCTGTACCTGCCCATCCGGCCGGCACGACGCGGAGATGGTCACCGGCGTGTCGGGTGGGCCGTGACGGATGGCGTTGTCGATGAGATTGGCGAGCACCTGGCAGATGAGGACACGATCCACCTCCACCACCGGCAGCTCTGCGGGGGCACGCCACTTGACTCGGGCCAGCTCCGGCGACGTACCCAGCATCGAGAGCGCTTCCTCGACCAGCTCACCCACAGCCGTGGGCTGAGGGCGAAGCTCCAGTGCCCCGGACTGGATGCGGGTCATGTCGAGCAGATTGGACACCAGCCGGTCGAGTCTCTCTGCCTGGAGGTCGATGAGCGAAAGGAGCTCTTGGGCGTCCGCGTCGCTTACCGGGGCTTCGGGGTCGAGCAGGGTGGAGGTCGACACCTTGATCGTCGCCAGCGGCGTGCGCAGGTCGTGGGACACCGCGCCCACGAGCGATCGGCGCAGCCGATCGACTTCTTCGAGCAGCTGAGCTCGCACGGCGTGGTCCTGGAGCTGAGCACGCTCCAGGGCCAGGGCGAGGTGGTTGCCGAAGGCCCGGAGCAACTCGCGGTCCCTTCTCGTCCCCTTGAGCCCTCGCAGCGCCAAGAGCCCGATCGGCTGGCCGGAGGCAGCCAGCGCCAGCGCCTGGATGCCCCCTCGCTGGACGGATGCGCTCTCCAGGCTCACCGGGGCCTGCGCGGCGGCGGACAGCTGATGCAGCTCCAGTTCCGAGAGGGGCGCGCCGGTAGAGGCGGCCAGTTCCAGGCGCTGGCCCACGGGCAGGAGGAGCGCGGCGCCTTGTAGGCCGAACTCCTCTCGCACGGCGGTGACGACGGTCTCGAGCAGCTCCGGCATGCTCGATTCGCGGACCAAGAGCTCGGAGAGGTTGAATAGACGCCGAACCTGGACGGCTCGGAGTTGTGCCTCGGCTCGCGCCGCGTTGAGGCGCGCCACCACCTGGGCCACCACCACCATCACGACGGCGTAGACCCCGAGCGCCGCCCAGTTCTGTGCGGCCCCCACGGTCACGGTGTAGTAGGGGGGGATGAACACGAAGTCGTAGACCAAGAACCCCGCTGCCATGGCGACAACCCCGGCTGCGAAGCCACCGATCGCCACACCTACCACCACCGGCACTACCAGGACCAAGGCGGTCGTCGCCACACTCAGGTGGCTTCGAAACGGGAACATAGCTGCGCCAAGGGCGGCGACGAGCGCAACGGCCAGTGCCCCACCGAGGATCACTCGGTGCGGATGGACCGTTCTCTGGGCAGGCGACCGCTTGGTGCCGCCGTTCGGGCGAGCGAGGGTTCCGATCACGGTAGTTGTGGAGGAAGCCGGACTACGGGGCCGAAGGGTGCGTTCACAGCGCTTCATCGTCCCCACAGCAGGCTACGACCTCCGGGCACCGGAGGGGCGCCGCGCCTCCGCCCCGACCCGGCTGGGAGGGCGACCGGGGCCTGCTTGTTCTGAATCTGGTACGTTGCCCGCCAGGGAGATCACTCTGTCCGAGAGGGGAAAAATACAGGGGGCGCAGAGTTTTCGCCCTCGCCGGCCTGGTCCACCCCCTCGCCGGAGAGCAACGCCCGGGCAAAGAACTCCCCACGGAGTGGCTGCTCCAGGACATCAAGGACTGATAATGCGACTCCTCGACAACTCTGACGTAAAGGCGCTGCTGAGCCTTCACGAGGGGATCGAGGCGCTCCGCCGGGGGTACGCCGATCTCTCCGCCGGAGACGCCGCCTACATCCCCAGGATCGACCTCTACGCCCCGACCGGGAGGGAGGACGACTACTACCAGTGGGGATCCATGGCCGGCGTTTGCAGAAGCTTCGGCGTGGCCGCCGTGCGAATGAAGTCGGACGTGGCCTCGTGGCCCGAGGGCCGGACCCAGGAGAAGTATTGCGTCCAACCGGGGACGTACTGCGGGCTCATCTTGCTGTTCAGCATCGTCGACGGCGCTCCGCTCGCCATCATCCAGGATGGCTACCTGCAGCATGTGCGTGTCGGCGCGGCCGCCGGGATCGGGGTCGATGCGCTCGCCCGCAGCGACGCGACGGAGCTCGGCCTCATCGGATCGGGCGGGATGGCTGCGACGTACCTCGACGCCATCGCCGACGTCCGCCAACTCAGCCGGGCGCGCGTCTACAGCCCTACAGAGGAGCACCGCGAGGCATTCGTGGAGGCTGCTCGCCTCCGCCACCGCTTTGAGATCGTGGGCGTGAGCTCGGCCGAGGAAGCCGTAAGCGGCGCCGACATCGTCGCTACAGCGACTGACTCGATGGTTCCCACCTTCGACCCCGCATGGCTCGCTCCGGGAACGCACGTCGTATGCGTCACGCGGCGCGAGCTGTCCGATCGACTGATCGAGCGGGCCGACGTCGTCCTCCAGCTCGGCGTCAACACCGTGCCGTTCGGGACCCCCGTCCCGGGCATGGAGTGGAAGGCGGGAGGGATTGCCAGTTACGTCTCGGGAAATCCGGGTGAGCGAAGCAGGATTCCCTCCAGCAAGAAGCGCGAGGTCGGCGTATTCCCGACGCTGAGCAAGTTTTACCGGGGGGAGGTCCCCGGCCGGACCTCGAAAGAACAGGTGAGCCTGCTCATCAACACCGGCACCCAAGGCCTGCAGTTCGCGTCCGTCGGCGGCCGCGTGCTTCAACTCGCCGAGGAGCGCGATCTCGGCAAGGTGATACCCACGGAATGGTTCCTCCAGGACATCCGGGATTGAGCGGCCTCCTGCGCCGGGAGGGCCGGTCAGGACGTCACGGTCTGGACGGCCGGTCGCCGAGCCAGACCTCGTAGGCGTGGACTACGGCCTGGACGCCGTCGCGCAGGCCGAGCTTGGTGAGCACCCGCCTGAGGTGGGCCTTCACCGTTGCTTCGGCGACGAAGGGCCGGGCCCAGGCGCAGTGCACCGAAGGCGTTGCAGCGTATGGCGAGACAAGGACGAGGTGACGACGGACTCGCCCGTTTCGGGGGGCCAGGTGTGCTGGTGCTCCTGTCGCTCAGCGACGGACCCAAGCACGGCTACGCGATCACCTCGGACGTGTTCGAGCAGACCGGCGTGCGCCTCGGTCCCGGCACAACTTCAGGTCATACTCACGGCGCCGCGCTGGAACCGCCGAAGACACGCCCCGCCAGACAGTCGGAGGCCGCAACCGCCACCTCAACCCCACCGACAAGGAGGCCCCAACAACTCACAAATGAATCCGAGGGGTGAGGACTTTTCGCTGGCCACCAGCGAGGACCGAATACTGGCCATTGACCGCCAATGGCACGGCGACTGGAACTACACCCTCGCCGCCACACCAAAAGACTGATCAATCATGCGGGGCGCCCTTAGAGGTTCGATCTAATGGAGGCAGGCGCAGGCCTAGCTTCGGACCACGTCTCGAACGGCTGGCTCACAACGGCCGGGGGTCCGAGGGCCGCGGCGAACAGTGCGGCTACCGCGTCCCCGTTACGAGCAGCGACGTCAACGATAACGGCGACGACATGGTTCTGAGCCAGAAATAGGCGTGTGTCGCTCACAACCTGGTCAACCGGTGGGGGATGTCGATAATAAGAATGCGATCCGGGCCGGAGTTCCTCGCCAACAAGATACTCCTGGAGTGCAGGAGGTTTAACCAGGGGCGGAACGAAGGTCGCACGACGATGTGAGTCTGGCTGGAGGCAGTAGCAACCGAACAGCCGGATCGAAAATCGTGCCTCTGCCTGCCAGAGCATGGGGCGCGCCTCGGGCGCGATGAGATACGGGTAGGTGACAACGAGGGGGTCGCCCGTGGGGAGTGCTCGTAGAACTGCCGCGGGCACTGCCTCGATGGCCTGGCTCGGGTACGGCCAGCGCGGGATCCAACTCAAGGCGACAACGACGCCCGTCAATGCGAGAGCGCGAGTGCCTGAGAGCACGAGGTGCGTTGGCGGGTTCCACGAGCGGGATCCGGCCTGCCGTCCGGCCTCCCTCTTGTGCAACTCGTCGATGGCAAGTGCGAGACTCAACGCTACACAGGTCCCCGTTACGAACGAGAACCGGATCGCAAGAATGCCTCGCAGGCCCGGGACACGCGTGAGGATATCGAATGGCAGCGGCATGACGCTGTGGTGCCCGTCGACCGCCAGGTAGCGTCCCAGTGAGAGCACTGCGGAGATCGCACCGAGCCCAGCTGCAAGTCGCACCCGCTCTGACCGCCGGCACTGCCACACGAGGACGGCGAGAAGAGCCAAGACAGCGATCCCGATGTAGGCTCCGTCCTCCGCCCCGGACAAAGCACTCAGTCGTGCTCCTAGACCTCTTAGCGCTGGTCTCAGCGCCTGCCGCGGGGTGGGCGCAATAAGATCCAAGGCGTCCGCGTACCAGGGGTTGTTGGGCGACCACGGGGTTCCGTTGTAGTGGTTAGGACCTAGAAACTGATACCAGACCGGGTAGGCGACAACACAGGCGGCCGTCCCAGCGGCCACGCCGAGCCCTAGTACCGCCGGCCGACCGTTCGCTCGGAGGATCTGGCGATCCCTGTGCGCGACATATGCGGTGACGAAGATCAAGCCGACGGCGCAGATAACAGCCGTGATAGCAAGGAGCTCAGAGGAGATGAAGTACTGGGCGGCGGCGAGAGCTCCTAGGACGATTCCCCGGCGGACAGGTCGCGACGGTCGTGTCAAGATGCTTACCAGCACAGCGAGAATAAGGGGTGGCAGCGGGGCGAATACGAGATTGAGATGCCAGGCACCCTGGTCGATCATGTATGGCGAGAAGCCGTAGATGAGCCCCCCAAGCGCCGCGGCCGGTGTCCACACCTTCCAATGTCGAAGCACAGCGTAGAGGGAGGCAGCCGAGAGTGGCATCGCTGCGACCATGAACAGATTGGCGCTCGCAACTGGTCCTGCCGTAAGAGTCATCGGCATGGCAAGGAAACCCAAGAGCGGTACGAACGCGGCCTGGGCGACATTGACTCCTGTCGGAGCGTTCAGGACCGCGCTATGTAGGGGGTTGTGCCCTGTCGTGATGGCGTGCGCCATCCACCCGAAGAACCAAGCTGTCTGTGCCGGGTCTTGGTTGGCCGTCGTGTAGATACGGTGCGGATCTCCGGGAAAGACCGGCCAGTAGGCGACGATCCCGAGCGCAGCGTAGCCTGCGAGCACCACAAGGGAGATAAGCAGCGGCCAGCGTCGGGTCCTTCGGGCTCTCGTCGCGAGGATATCCACGCCCAAAGGAGATTCAGCCGAACCCGCACAACAGGCGGCGACTGGATCCTGTGCCTTGTCGACGTGCCCGATCCATGGTTGCGGCACTCTACCCGTTCTCCGACCCATCTCGGAGCGCTTCGACGACCTGAACAAGGCGACCGGGCTGCGCCGCATCCGCCTCCATGACACGAGGCACACGGCTGCGACCCTGCTTCTCGCTGACAGGACGCCCGTCCCAGTGGTGGCCCAGATCCTCGGCGACGACCCAGCCGTCGTCCCGCGCGTCTATGGCCACGCCATCCCCGGTCAGGCAGAGGAAGCCGGTGCCCGACTGGCGCGATCCTCCTGGGGTGAGGGTCTGCCCTCGGCTCCCAACGATGGCCCTCGTATGCGTTGACATTCCGTCGACATCGACGACTGAGGCCCCCTCCGACGAGGGGGCCTCATGGCGTCTGAGCAGGACTTTTGCGGTGGTCGGACGCGGCGTCGATCCGCGGACCTCGCGCTTTTCAGGCGCGCGCTCTACCGGCTGAGCTATCCGACCGCGGACCTGACGGGATTTGAACCCGCGTCCTCCGGCTTGACAGGCCGGCGTGCACTCCAAACTGCACCACAGGTCCCTGATGCTGCACAGGGGGCCAAGGGCCGAGGCGCGAGTCTATCGCCCCCTCGGAAGCCTCGCGGCGGGCTACCGCCGGGCGGCCCGCCGGCGGAAGAAACGGACGGGGTCGTACTTGACGTCGACGACCCGCTCCTTCATCGGGATGATCGCGTTGTCGGTGATCTTGATGTGCTCCGGGCACACCTCGGTGCAGCACTTGGTGATGTTGCACAGCCCGAGGCCCCGCTCGTCCTGGACCAGCGCCTTGCGGTCGAGCCCGTCGTTGGGGTGCATGTCGAGCTCGGAGTAGCGGATGAAGAAGCGGGGGCCGGAGAAGGCCTCCTTGTTTTCCTCGTGATCGCGGATGACGTGGCAGACGTTCTGGCACAGGAAGCACTCGATGCACTTGCGGAACTCCTGGGAGCGCTCCACGTCCACCTGCTGCATCCGGAAGGGCGCCTGGGGCTGCTCGGCGCTGGGGGTGAACGCCGGCACCAGCTGCGCCTTCTGGAAGTTGAAGCTCACGTCGGTCACGAGGTCCCGGATAACCGGGAACGTCCGCATGGGGGTGATGACGATCGGCTCCCCCTGCGGGAAGTCGGACAGCCGCGACATGCACATGAGCCGGGGCCGGCCGTTGACCTCGGCCGAGCAGGATCCGCACTTGCCGGCCTTGCAGTTCCAGCGCACGGCGAGGTCTCCGGCGGCGACGGCCTGCACCCGGTGGACGGCGTCGAGGACCACCTCGCCGTCGTCGACGGGGACGCTGAAGTCCACGAGTTCCCCTCCGGAGGAGTCCCCGCGCCAGATGCGCAGCTTCAGGTCGTAGGTCAATGCTGCTCCTCCAAGAGCGCCGCCAGCTCCGGCGGCGGTTCGGGCAGCGGCTGGTGGCGGATGCCGACGGCACCGCTGCTGTCCAGTTCGACGATCAGGTTGATCTTGCCCCAGAAGTCGTAGTCGGTCATCGGGTAGTCGTCCCGGGTGTGACCCCCGCGGCTCTCCTTGCGCTCCATGGCCGCCCGGGCCACGGACTCGGAGACCAGGAGCATGTTGCGCAGGTCGAGGGCGAGGTGCCAGCCGGGGTTGTACTGCCGGTGGCCCTCGACCGTCACGGCCTTGATGCGGTCGCGCAGCGCGGCGATCTTTTCGAGCGCCGACTCGAGCTCTCCCTCGTTGCGGATGATCCCCACCAGGTCCTGCATGACGGCCTGGAGCTCCTGGTGCACGGTGTAGGGGTTCTCCCCGCCGTCGATCGCGAACGGGGCGAGCGCCTCGGCGGCCGAGGCGTCGATCTCAGCGTCGGACACCACGGGTCGGCCCGCGCCGAGGCCGGTGGCGTACCGGGCGGCGTACTCGCCGGCGCGGCGGCCGAATACGAGCAGGTCGCTCAGGGAGTTGCCGCCGAGCCGGTTGGCCCCGTGCATGCCCCCGGCGACCTCGCCGGCCGCGTACAGACCGGTGAGCGTCGACATGGCAGTGTCCGGGTCGACCTCCACGCCGCCCATCACGTAGTGGCAGGTGGGCCCGATCTCCATGGGCTCCTTGGTGATGTCGACCTGCGCCAGCTCGAGGAACTGGTGGTACATCGACGGGAGCCGCTTCTGGATGTAGTCGGCGGTCCGGCGCGTCGCGATGTCGAGGTACACGCCGCCGTGGGGTGAGCCGCGCCCGGCCTTGATCTCGGCGTTGATGGCGCGGGCCACCTCGTCGCGGGGCAGCAGCTCCGGCGGCCGGCGGTTGTTGCGCTTGTCGGTGTACCAGCGGTCGGCCTCCTCCTCGGTGTCGGCCGTCTCCGCCTTGAAGAACTCGGGGATGTAGTCGAACATGAAGCGGCGGCCCTCGGAGTTGCGCAGGACGCCGCCGTCGCCGCGCACCGACTCGGTGACGAGCAGGCCCCGAACCGATGGCGGCCACACCATGCCGGTGGGGTGGAACTGGACGAACTCCATGTTGAGGAGCGTGGCCCCCGCCCGCAGCGCCAGGGCGTGGCCGTCCCCGGTGTACTCCCAGGAGTTGGACGTCACCTTCCACGACTTGCCGATCCCACCCGTGGCGAGAACGATCGCCGGCGTCTCGAAGACGACGAACCGGCCGGACTCCCTCCAGTAGCCGAACGCCCCGGCGATCCGGTCGCCGTCCTTGAGAAGGTTGGTGACCGTGCACTCCATGAACACGTCGATGCCGAGGCTGACGGCGCGCTGCTGCAGGGTGCGGATCATCTCCAGACCCGTCCGGTCGCCGACGTGGGCGAGGCGGGCGTAGCGGTGGCCTCCGAAGTCGCGCTGGCTGATCAGGCCGTCGGGGGTCCGGTCGAACAGGGCGCCCCACTGCTCCAGCTCCCACACGCGCTCGGGTGCTTCCCTGGCGTGCAGCTCGGCCATCCGCCAGTGGTTGAGCAGCTTCCCGCCGCGCATGGTGTCGCGGAAGTGGACCTTCCAGTTGTCCTCCTCGTAGACGTTGCCCATCGCCGCGGCGATGCCGCCCTCGGCCATGACGGTGTGCGCCTTGCCGAGCAGGCTCTTGCAGATCACCGCGGTCCGAGCGCCGCTGTCGTGGGCGGCGATGGCGGCGCGCAAGCCGGAGCCGCCGGCGCCGATCACCACGACGTCGTACGAATGGCGCTCCAGTTCAGTCATAAGACAAACCTCTCGTGCTCGATCATCGCTGGATCAGAAGATGTAGGGGTTGTGGATGGTTCCGCTGGCGACCAGGCGCACGTAGGCGTCCGCCAGGCCCACGAAGATGAGGCTGACCCACGCGAACTGCATGTGCTTCTGGTTGAGCTTCGACACGATCCCCCAGGCTTTGTAGCGGACGGGGTGCTTCGAGAAGTGCTTGAGCCTGCCGCCGACGATGTGCCGGCACGAATGGCACGACAGGGAGTACAGCCACAGCAGGACGGCGTTGACGACGAGCACGAGGGTCCCGACGCTCATGTGTCCCCAGCGGTCGTGGGTGTCCCGGAACGCCACGACGGCGTCGTAGGTGAGGATCATGTTGAGCAGGAGGCCGGCGTAGAACGCGTACCGGTGGAGGTTGTGCATGATGAGCGGGAGGCGCGTCTCGCCGGTGTACTTGGAATGAGGCTCCCCGACGGCGCAGGCCGGTGGGGCCATCCATATCGAGCGGTAGTACGCCTTGCGGTAGTAGTAGCAGCTGAACCGGAAGGTCAACGGGATGATCAGGATCCACAGGGCGGGGGAGATCGACCACCACGTCCCGATGATGCCCACCGTGGGGACGTGGACCCCGTGCTGGGCGCCCTGGCGGGCGCTCTCGCAGACCGACGCGATGCACGGAGAGTAGAACGGCGAGATGAGGGGTCGGGCGAAGTAGTCGGCGTTCTGGAACGCCGCCCACGTCGCGTACACGACGAAGGACAGCAGGACACCGGCGGTGATGGCGGGGTTCAGCCACCACCTGTCGTTCCGTAACGTGCGCTGGGATATGGCGGCCCGGGCCCTCACCGCGGTCGGTGCTGGCGCCGAGGGCTCGACAGTTGTTGCCATGCGTTCCCCTCGAAGGTAACCGGTTGGAGCGCAACTACGGTACGACTCCGCAGGCCACAGGTACAGGATCGCTTGCCTCTCGGCGCGATAGGCGTAGCCTATAGCCGTGCAGCTGCACCAGCTTCGTTATGTGATCTGCGTCGCCGAGGAGGGTCGTTTCACGAGGGCTGCCGCCCGTCTGCACGTGGCGCAGCCGTCCGTGAGCAGCGCGGTGGCGGCCCTCGAGCAGGAGCTCGGCGCGCCCTTGTTCCACCGGGCCCCCGGCGCGGTGGTGCTCACCGGGGCGGGGGAGGCCTTCCTGCCCTGGGCGCGCCAGGTCCTCGCCGACTGCGAGTCCGGCGCGGCTGCGGTGCGGGACCTCCTCGGCATGGGCCGCGGCCGCCTGGCGATCGGGGCCACCCCGAGCCTGACCACCAACCTTCTGCCGCCGGTGCTCGCAGCCTTCCACGCCGAGCACCCGGGCCTCGAGATCACGCTGCACGAGGCGGGATCGCAGGTCCTCCTCCGCCTCCTCGAGGAGGGGGAGATGGACGTCGCCGTTCTGATCCTCCCCGTGCAGAACGCGTGGATCGACACCGCTCCCCTCCGGGAGGAGGAGCTCGTGCTGGCCGTCTGGGCCGGCCATCCCCTCGCCGCACAGGCGTCGATCGACGTGGACGACCTCGCCACGGTGCCGCTGGTGATGTTCAAGGACGGCTACGACCTGCGGCAGGCCACGATCTCGGCGTGCCGGGGGGCCGGCTTCGCCCCGCGGCTGGTGATGCAGGGCCTCGAGATGGACGGGGCCCTGGCCATGGTCCGGGCCGGTGTCGCCGCGGCCGTGGTGCCCGAGTCGGTGATACCGGCGTCGGGGCCGCTGCGGCGTGTCCGCTTCCGTGGCGGCGCCCTCACCCGGACGGTGGGTCTCGCGTCGCGCCGGGACCGGCCTTTTTCCCCGTCCGCTCGGGCGTTCGTGTCGGCCCTGCGCCGGCATTTCGCTGCGGGCCAGGAAGGGAGGGCGCCGGCGGGCTCCGCGCTCACGGCCGGCCCGAGGAAGGCCGAGTAGGTCCCCGTGGTGTGGATGCGGTCGCGCGGAGGGTCGCGCCGCCCTGCGGGCCGACCATGACGGAGGGGTGCCGCAGGGCTCGCTGAAGGCGGCGGCGGTCGGCTACGGCCTACTAGTGGGGCGGCCCGGAACTTTGCGCTGGTAATCCCACGGGTGTGGTTCGTGGTCTGCGAGGATGTTGGCCGGGTGGAGCCTGGATCTTTTGAGGAGGTCAGGTGGCTCGGCCCCCGTGGGTGTTCGTGCGAGATCTCAGCCCTGATGAGGCGACACGGTTGCGGAGGGTCTCGCGTCAGTCGAAGGTGTTCGCCCTGCGCCAGAGGGCCCAGATCGTCTTGGCGTCGGACTCGAAGGTCGCCTTCCCGCAGATCGCCCAGGTGTTGCAGACCGTTGAGAACCAGGTGCGCCGGGTGATCACCGGGTTCAACGCTGACGGGATGGACTCGCTGCACCTTCCTACCGGGGGCGGGCATCCGAGGAGGATCGATGATGACACCCGGGAAGTGATCCGGGGCATCGCCCTCGCCCGTCCCTGCGATCTCGGTGAACCGGGCACTCGCTGGTCGCTGCCGCGGCTGCGCCGCTATCTGCTCCGCCGTAAGGTGCTGCGCTCGATCTCCAAGGAGCACCTGCGCCGCCTGTTGAACAAGATGGGCATCACCGCGCAGCGGACCCGGACCTGGAAGTGGTCCAACGATCCTCTCCACGAGCAGAAGAAGCAGTGGGTTCTGGGTGCCTACAAGGCGGCCGAGGCGGGCACGCTCGACGGGGTACTGGTCAGCGCTTCGACGAGTGCGGACCGATCTCGCTCAAACCCCATCCGGGGCGGGGCTGGTTCAGCGCTAAACGGCCCGGCCGCCAGCGGGCCACCTACAAGCGGACCAAAGGGGTGCGCAAGCTGATGGGAGCCTACGACGTGGGCGCCGACCGGCTGTGGGGCCGGCTCGGGCCCGCTCGGTGAACGCCAAGGTGGTGCTGGAGTTCCTCAAAGACATCCGCCGCCGTTACCCACCCGACGTTCAGGTGGGCCCAGGAGATACGCGACCGGGCGGTCGCCAACCACGTCGGGCTGCTGCCCACTCCGACCAACGCCAGCCACCTCAACCGCATCGAATGCCACTTTTGGGCATACGTCGAGTTCGTCATCAACGGCTCGGACTACTGCGACTGGACCGACTTCTCCCAAGCCACCCAGGCCTACATCCGCCGCCGCAACCGTGACCACCACGACCCAATCATCAAAGCACTCGAGAACCGACGGAAGATCGCCTGACCGTTTACCGGCGGAACGAAAGGTGCCGGCCCACTAG